>JBDKUZ010000121.1:0-24138 GCA_039679395.1 Methanospirillum sp.
AGCTCATGCGCTCCGGGGTTGCAATGGGGGCAGGTCATGACTCCCCCCGCTCCGGTGCCCGCCACGGGCCCTTCTGACGACACGGTCTCGCGGATGCCCGTGATCTTCGTCGGCCACGGCTCCCCGATGAACGCGATCGACGAGAACCGGTTCAGCAGGGCATGGCAGGAGGCGGGACGGCGCCTGCCCCGGCCGACAGCGGTCCTCTGCGTCTCGGCCCACTGGCTGACGCAGGGCTCCGTACGGATTACGACGTCCGGGCACCCCGAGACGATCCACGACTTCTACGGCTTCCCCGACGGGCTGTATCTCCGGCAGTACCCCGCCCCCGGCGCGCCCGGGTGCGCGGAGTTCACCCGGCGGCTCGTCGCATCCCCTGCCATTCAGTCCGATCCGAACCGTGGGCTGGACCACGGGGCCTGGAGCGTTTTGGGACGAATGTTCCCCGACGCCGACGTTCCGGTGTACCAACTGAGCATCGACTTCGACCAGCCGCCGGGGTATCACTACGCCGTTGGCCAGCGACTGAAACCGCTCCGGGATCGGGGCGTGCTCCTTATCGGCAGTGGAAATCTGGTGCACAATCTCGGCGCGGCCCGACCCGGATCGGCCCCGTCCCGCTGGGCCGAGGAGTTCGACAGCTGGCTCGCGGATCGGCTCGAGGCAGGCGATGATGCAGCGGTCGTCGGATTTCAGGACCTGGGACGGCTCGCCGAACTCGCCCACCCGACGATCGACCACTTCCTCCCGCTCCTCTACGTTCTGGGGGCACGGGATCCGAGAGACCGCCTCGAGTTCTTCGCAACCGGTTTCGACCTCGGCTCGGTCTCGATGCGGTCGGTCCTGTTCGATGGGGGAACAGGTTGACGGACGACGTCGCGGGGACGCCTGGGCCGTCCATGACCGGAGAGATCGAGATGGCGGTCCGCCCTCGGGGCCCGGAGCACCGCTGGGGAGCCCCTGCATCCCCAGGGGGGGGTCCTTCCCCCTTCACCGAAGACCCTCGGGCCTCCTCTCCCGACTTTCGCGGCCCCGCCGACAACCACCGTCGAAGATAACCCCGCCAGCCGACACGTGAAAAGGCACGAAGGCTCCTTGACTGCGTCGGGTTTCACCGCCGCGAGTCGACCACGGCTTCCGCTGTCTCTTCTTGGCCCGTCACTCCTTTCGGACGAACTGGTCCTTGCCGGCCCCGCATTGGGGACAGACCCAATCGTCCGGAAGTTCTTCGAACGCGACTCCCGGCGGGATTCCGCCCACCGGATCCCCGATCTCCGGGTTGTAGATGTACCCGCAGACTAGACACTCGTACCGGTCCATGACCTTCCATCCTGAGCGATGCGGCGCCTTTCGGATGATCGCGCCCTCCCCATCCCGGCAGCCCCGCCGACAGGGGCGCCGGCGGGCATGCTGTACCTGTCGGGGAAAGGTTTCGCCCGCCCTGCCTATCCTCCTCACAGGTAATAGATATTCTCCCGGGAGTCGGCCCCGCGAGACGGGGTCGGATCGACCCAGGCGGAACGGCAAAATACCGGGCGGTCCAAACGGATCTGATTCTGATCGCTCCCATTCCATTCCTGATCGCCTACGCCGTCGCGAACCTCGCGGTCCTCGTCCTGTATGCGGCGGATAAGCGGCGCGCCCGGTTGCGCCAGCGCCGGATCTCCGAGCGGACGCTCCTCCTCTCCGCCGTCGCCGGCCCCTTCGGCGCGCTGGGCGGCATGAGCGTCTTTCATCACAAGACGCGCAAGCTCCGGTTCGTCGTCGCGGTGCCGGTCCTCGTGGCGGTTCACGCCGCGGTCATCATCGCACTGTTCAGTACAGGCTTCGGTCTATGAATCGCTCGTAGCCCGCAGGACGCAATCCCAACCCTGTCTGGCAACGGTGTATCGCCTGTATCGGATCGCCTGCGATTGCGCCATCCGTTCGGTCGAGTCATCCCGAAAATAGAAGCGTCTGTCTCCCGAACGACATTCGTCCCCCTTCGACACTATTATCATGGTGAGGATCGGGACGAATACGAATTCGCCGTTTAACCCTACGACGTCGGATTGAGAAGGTGTTCCATAACCCGGTCGATCACCGCCGGGTTCCGGGGCAGCTGGATGTGGCAGAAATGGTCCGGCGGGATCTGCCGCCCGCCGCCGTCCGGCACGGGGACGAGGACCTCGAGCGGCACGCCGGGCAGAGCGGACTCCGAGGTGGCGACCACGCCGTCTCCCCGGAGCGTCCGCCGGTACCGCCCGTCGCCGTCGAGCTCCCACGTCCTCCCGCCGAACCAGGGAAAGAACACGTCGAGCGCGTCCGGGTTCGCGGTCGCGATCACGCGATAGGCGATATCGTTCCGGATCCCGGCGGCCCGGAGGGACTGCATCGTCCGGCTCCCCGGCCGAACGTCCTGCACGATCGGGTCCGCGAGCGGTTCGAACCCCGACGGTACGAAGACCCCCGCGAGCCGGCCGATGACCCCCGGCCCGCGGAGCGGATCGCTGAAGAGCTCGGCGAGGGCCGAGCCGGTGTTCGGCGGTCCGAGCATGATCAACTGCCGGACATTCTCGCGCCGGGCCGCTCCGTCCGCCGCCTCGAGCCACTGCCGTGCGACACAGGCCCCGATCGAGTGGCAGACGACATCGATCGGGCCGTCGTAGCCCGTCCCGGCGCGTATCTCGTCGACGTATGCGCCGAGCGCACCCGCCCGCCCGGCAAGGTCCGCGTCGGCCATCGCGGAGTGGTCGAATCGCCAGCACGGGAGCGAGGCGGCTTCGAGCCGGGGCACGAGCCGGTTCCAGACCCCGGGATGGCTGTTCCACCCGTGCACAAGGACGACCGGGGCGCGGTCCCGGCCCGGTGTCGTGCCGGCCTTCGGCCGGGGACGGACCTCCGTCTCCTCAGAAGACCGCGCCGTAGTTCCTCCCCCGCGTCACGATAATCTCCCCGCCGCCGTCGACGAGCAGCGCCTTCGCGGCTCTGACAATCCCGCCGGGATCCCCGTCCGTGACCGCGTAGACGGTCGGCCCGAACGAGCTGAGCCCGGCGCAGGCCGCCCCCGCCTCGCGGAGTCCGGCGATCAGGTCGCGGACAACGGGCTCCTGGAGGTCGACCTCGACCCGCTTGAACCCCAGCCCCTGCAGATCGTTCACGGCAGTCGCGAAGACCTCCAGGTCGTGACCTGCCACGCCCGGCAGCAGCCGCATCACGACCTCGTGACAGATCTGGCGCACCTCGTCGATCGGGACCGGGCAGTGCTCCCGGAAGAGGTCGACCTCCCGTGCACCGCCGACCGTGCGACCCCCACGGGGGATCGCGAGCACGATCCGCCAGTCGTCCGGGAACGGGAGGCGCGCCGTTACCGGGGCCGGGGGCACCCCGCCCGAGGCCGCCGAGGGACGATACTCCCGCTTCTCCGCGAACGGGCCGAAGCTGTGTCCCCCGTCCAGGACGAGCCCCCCTGATTCGAACGCGGCCGTTCCGATCCCCGACGTACCGCCCCGCCCGACGATCCGGGCGAGCTCCCGGGTCGTGAGCGTCGACCCATAGAGCCTGGAGATGGCCGCGCCGGCCGCGAGGGCTGCCTGCGTCCCACTCCCGAGGCCGACGTGCCGGGAGATCGACTTTCGAATCCGTATCGCGGCGCCGCCCCGGCCCCCGAGGTGATCGAGGACGCGCCGTGCGGCGTCCCGGACCCTCGCACGCACCTCCTCGCCGCCTCCGGTGATGGTCAGAGTGCTGCTCCGTGCGGCCTCGAGCACAAGGGTGGGATCCATGAGAGTGATGCCGATCCCGCCGTCGATCCGGCCGATCCCGCCGTGCAGGTCGATCAGCCCGAGATGGAGCCGCGCCGGCGCCTCGACGACGACCATCGGTGCCGGGGCGGGAACCCCGACCGCGTCCCCCCACATCGCGGCGGGAAACCGCTCCTCGATCGAGATCAGGGGTTTTCCGCCGTGGACGATCGTATAGCGGCGGCAGAGCACGGGGGCATCGGCCGCGAGCGCGAAGGTCCGGCCGAGCATGCCTCCGGCCGGGACGACCCCGATCTCCGAGAGCTCCCGCCGGGTCTCCATCCGGTGTCGCAGGAGGATCCTGCCGATCGGAATGTCGGCGGCGAGCAGGTCGTCCCTGGCTCCGGGCATCAGCCGGTCGAGTGGCGTGAAGGAGACCGCATACACGAAGACTCGTCCCGTCCGCGCGCCGATCAGGTTCACGACTCGCCGGTTGACCTCGTCGCCGATCTCGCATTCCAGCCGCTCGGCCTGCACCGCGTCCGCCGGCACGATGTCCTGGGCGATCGTTCGGACGTCGACCCGCTCGCCCGAGGCCGCCTCGAGCAGGGTCGTGACCGATCCGTCGGTGAGGAGCAGGACCTTCTGGAGGGGGGAGAGCCGGGGAAGCTGCCGCTCGACCGCCTCGATCATCCCTGGAAGGTCCGGCGGCGTCATCGGCACCCTCGATCTAGGGCACGGTACCATATAGAGCATCTCCGGGCGCTCCGGCCGTGGCGGCGGTCGTGCCCCGAACGCATGCAGGGTGCATCGTACCCCGGGGTGAGTGGGGGGAGGAAAACTGTGAGCGTGTGTCCGTTCCCTCCGCCGGCCCCCGTTGGTTCGCTCACAACAGGGACGCCACCGTCCCTTGCTGACCGCTGCATGGACGGAGCGCCCCCGTATATCACACCGATCCTCCCCGTGACGAAAGCCCCGTCCCCCGGGGGCCCTCCACCGACGTCGACACGCGACCGATGGTCCGTCCCGCCCTCTTCCCGGTCGAGCGGGAGGGAACGTCAATCCCCCGGTGCCGGTCGAAGCGGACGCCGGCGAGACGACCGTCGGAGGGCAGGCGATCTCGAGCCCCGCTCCCGCCTGAAACGGATCCGTTCCCGGCTCGATCTCGTGACCTCGAGCCGTTCGTCGAAGATGCCCCAGCCCTGCAACGCCCCCCGACGGGCACGTTTTCCGTCGACGGCCGCAAAGTGCCTCGCGGACCGGCTCCGGCTTCCGGGACCAGAACGTATTTATTCCGGCTCATCCACCCCGGTTCGCCGCTGCGGTCGGCCCAGCCGAACGGGCGGACGGAGGATTGGGTATCGTGACGGAGGCGAGCGCGGCGTCGGAGGCGATCGGCCCGGGGAGCGGCCGTCCCGGCTCGCCCCTGCGATCCTTCCTCTCTCCACTCACGCGGCTTCAACGGGCCGGGCTGTTCGGCTTTCTCTTCGTCTCGGTGGTCGACGTCGTCCTCTCCGCGTTCCTCTTCTTCGGCGGAGGCGACGTGTACGTCGAGGCGAACCCCCTCCTCGCCTGGGCTACCGGCGGGCTCACCCTCTTCCTCGTGGCCGTGACGGCTGTCAAGGCGATCGGAGCCGGGCTGCTCGCCGTCCTGGTCTCGTTCGCGAACCGCTTCTCCACGCTCGCCGGCGACGCGGTGATGCTCGCGGCCCTCGGCACGACCACAGCCCTCTTCGTCATGGAGCTCGTCACGGTCGGCGTCGTTGGGGCAGTGCCGGTTCCCTTCGTTCGCTGACATCCCCGCCGGAACTCCGGCCCGGAGGTCAAGCTTATCCGTCTCCTTCACGAGGAGATACTGGACGAGATACGACTCCTCCTTCGACCATGGCCCACGATCCGCTGCCTCCCGACAATACGACTCCGCATCCGGCCGTCGCGTACGATCTCGGCGTCCGCCGAACGATCCCGTATTACGACGCACTCCATGAAGAGGTGCTCTCGTTCGTCGAGGCGCTTCCCGAGTGTCCCCGAACTTGGCTCGATACGGGGTGCGGCACGGGCACGCTGGTCGCCCGCGCCCTGCTCCGGTTTCCGAGGACCCAATTCGTCGTCGCGGACCCGTCCCCTGCAATGCTCGCCGTCGCCGGGCAACGGTTGGCCGATTTGCGGGTGACCATACTCCCGCCCTGCGGGACCGGCGACCTTCCCTCTGGAACGTTCGACATCATCACCGCGATCCAGTGCCATCATTACCTCGATCGCAGGGAACGGCAGACCGCCGTGGCCTCCTGCTTCGATCGGCTGCGGCCGGGCGGCGTCTTCATCACGTCCGAGAACATTCGCCCGCTGAGCCGAACCGGGCTCGAGCTCGGGCTCCGGTACTGGGCCCGCTTTCAGGAAAGGTCACAGACTCCGTCCGAGGTCGCAGTCCAGCTCGCCAGGTTCGACCAAGAGTACTTCCCGATCACGCTCGAGGAGCACCTCCGGCTCTATCGCGAGGCGGGGTTCGTCGCGGTCGAGGTACTCTGGCATTCGTATCTCCAGACGGCCTTCTACGCGGTGAAGGGGGACGCATGACCGGCGTGACGGTCCGCGAGGCGTCGTCGTTCGACCTCGACGCCGTCTACGCGCTGTACCGCGACCTGCACGACGGCGACGAGCCCGCCGATCCCACCGCGCTCGCCGCGGCCAGACGAACCCTCGCGGCGAACCCGTGCGCGCGCCTCTTCGTCGCGGAAGCGGGCGGCGCGCTCGTCTCTTCCTGCGTCCTCTTCGTCCTGCCGAACCTCTCGCGCGGCGCCAGGCCGTTCGGCCTTATCGAGAACGTCGTGACGCGGCGCGACTGCCGTAACCGCGGGTACGGAACGGCCCTCCTTCGGCACGCCCTCGCATGCGCATGGGACGCGGGCTGTTACAAGGTGATGCTCCTGACCGGCCGGACCGACCCGGCCGTCTTCCGGCTCTACGAGAAGGCCGGCTTTCTTCAGGGCGTCAAGACCGGGCTCGTCGCGTATCCTCCCGGCATGTCCTGACCTGCGCTCCGAGCCTGTGAAGCAATTCCGGCGATGGGGTCCCGGGTTTTATTATCCGTCCCGCCCCATGGATCTCCGTGATGGACAACCATGACTGAGTGCTTTGTTCTCCTCAGGACGGCATGCGCACCTCGCACGACGCCGACCTCCCGCTGAGCTCCGCGACTATCTCTTCTCCGTACCGGCCGGCGTGGCCGCCCGTCCGCCTGCTTCCGTTCCGATTGCGCCGACTCCCGAACGGGACGGGCATCGTTTCCCGACCGGGCAGGGGTGCCGGCCATGAAGACCGGGGCCCGGATCCTGCTCGACGAACTCGAACGGCAGGGCGTCTCGACCATCTTCGGGTACCCGGGCGCGGCGGTCCTGCCCGTGTACGACGAGCTCTACGACTCCCCGCTGCGGCATATCCTGGTCCGGCACGAGCAGGCGGCCGCGCACGCTGCGGACGGGTTTGCGCGGGCCAGCGGAAGAACCGGCGTCTGCCTCGCTACCTCCGGCCCCGGCGCCTGTAACCTCGTCACGGGGATCGCAACCGCGTACATGGACTCGAGCCCGATGGTCGCGATCACCGGGCAGGTAGCGACCACGCTGCTCGGCAACGACGCGTTCCAGGAGGCCGATATCACGGGGATCACCGCACCGATCACCAAGCACACGTATCTCGTCGCGAGGACCGGCGAGCTGGCCCGACGGGTCCGGGAGGCGTTCCGGATCGCTGGCTCGGGCCGGCAGGGACCGGTCCTGCTCGATCTGCCGAAGGACGTTCTGACCGGGACGGCATTCGACGAGCCGGACGATACGCCCCTCGCCCTCCGCGGGTACCGCCCGACGGTCCGGGGAAATCCGCGGCAGGTCCGGGAGGCGGCCACCCTGATCGCGGCCGCGGAGCGCCCAGTCATCTACGCGGGCGGAGGAGTGATCGCGTCCGGGGCCTCGCCCGAGCTCGTGCTCCTGGCCGAACGGCTCATGACCCCGGTCGCCACGACCCTCATGGCCCTCGGCGCCATCCCCGGCGATCACCCGCTCAACCTCGGCATGCTCGGGATGCACGGCACGGCGCAGGCGAACCTCGCCGTCACCGAGTGCGACCTCCTGATCGCGGTCGGCGCCAGATTCGACGACCGGGTCACGGGGAGGCTCGAGGCGTTCGCACCCCGGGCGGCAGTGATCCAGATCGACATCGACCCGGCCGAGATCGGGAAGAACCGGGCCGTGGAGGTCCCGATCGTCGGGGACGCGAAGGTCGTCCTGCAGCAGCTCCTGGCCGCGACAGGTCCCGGTTCCGGCCAGGAGGCCTGGCACCGGCGATGGGCCGGGTGGAGAAGGACACCCAGCCCCGAGACGACCCGACCAGGCAGGCTCGTTGCCCGGACCGTGCTCGGTGCGATGAGCGAGCTCCTCCCGGCGGACTCTGTGGTCGTCTCCGAGGTCGGCCAGCACCAGATGTGGACGGCCCAGGTCTTCCGCTTCCGGCGCCCGAGGCAGTGGATCAGCTCCGGCGGTCTCGGTACGATGGGCTTCGGCCTCCCGGCCGCCATGGGCGCGCATTTCGCCCGCCCCGATCTGCCGGTCTTTGTCGTCGCCGGCGACGGGAGCCTCCAGATGAACATCCAGGAGTTCGGGACCCTCGTCCAGCACGGGATCCCCGTCAAGATCGCCGTTCTGAACAACGGCTTCCTCGGCATGGTCCGGCAGTGGCAGGAGCTCTTCTACGACCGGCGGTACGCCTACACTGAGCTTCCCCCGGTCGATTTCGTGAGGATAGCACGGGCGTACGGCATCGATGCGGTCAGGGTCGAATCGGAGGAGGAGGTGATGCCGGCCCTGCGGACGGCGATGGAGACCGACGGGCCGTTCCTGATGGACTTCCGGATCGAACGGGAAGAGAACGTCTTCCCCATGGTCCCGGCCGGTGCCGCGATCAACGAGATGATCGGGGGGACGGACCGATAGGAGCTCGAGGCCGGGCTCCCGCGGGCGGTATGCGGCTTTCACGAGGGAGGGGCGACGCCGCGGACAAAAGGGACGGGAGAAAACCGGGGAAGACGCGGCGAGCATAGGCGCTCCGCGGATCCCGTAGGCCCGGTCGCAGACCAGCGGACCGCCCCGCTTCCGGCAGACCGGCGACAACTCCCACGTCGCTGCTCGCCCGGACGCGGGTGATCACGGTCGCCGCGTTCCTCGCGCCGGACTCCTTATGCCGGGACCTCGTCGAGCAGTCCCAGCGCCCGGAGCTGCCCCTCTTCGTCGCCCGTGATATACGCGAAGATCTTCGGCACGCTTCCGGTCATTTGAAGAAGGTAGATCACATCGAACACGATCTCCCCAGCTCTCCCCGCCTTGTCGTAGACGGCCGTCCAGCCTACGCGCACGCCCCAGTGCCGTTCGTCGAGCTGGCTCGGGACGAGCGTGGTGACGGTCATGGATCTGATCCCGATCCGCCGATAGAACGCGTAGCCCCGCGGGATCTGCGCGCGGAACATCTCGTCGTTCCGGCCGCAGATGACGCCCCGCGGGCCGGATTCGACGAAGCAGTCGGCAAAGGCGTTCGCCGTCGCTTCGACGTCGACCTCCGGCGGCTCGGCGAATGCCAGCGCGAACAGGGTCGCGTAGGTCTCGAAGAAGCATTCGATCACCACGATCTCGTCCATGCCGGTCTATCGCTCCTGCATCGGATAACGCTTCCGAGGGCCATTGCCGACGGTCAGGGCTGCTGCAGGGAAACGGCCGTCTCGGCACCGTCGGGCACTGTTTCCGAGTATGGCCGGACCCGCTCGGCCGGAACCCGGATCTCGAACCGGGCCCCGTGGCCCGGCACGCCCGTCTCGGTGATGGTCATCTCCATGCTCTCGAGGATCTCGCGCACGAGAAAGAGGCCGAGACCGGTATTTCTGCCGAACCCGCGATCGAAGATCCGCTCCTTGTCTAGCCACGGAACTCCGACACCGTCGTCCTCGATGATCAGGACGAGACCGTCGCCGTCCGGAACGGCTCCGAGCACGGTCTTCGTGGGGCCGCCGCCGTGGCGGACCGCGTTCTCGATCAGGGCCGCGAAGACGCGTTCGAGCAGGAGGTCGGCGAGGATGGAGACGTACGGAAGGCGGTTGTCGACGACGCCGTCGCCGAGGCCGACGCCTTCCGCTGCCCGTCCGGCCGTGGCTCTGAGGTCGAGCCAGACCGGAGGGTGCACGCCGATCGCGGGGTAGTCGCGGATGAACTCCGAGAGAACCCGGACTTTGGAGACCGCCTGGGTGAGCCGTTCCATCAGCTCCGGAGCGGCCGGGCCGTCCGGGTCCTCACGGAGCAGGAAGAGGTAGCCCTCGATCGTGACGAGGTGGTTGGCGAGGTCGTGCCGGGTGAACGTGGAGACGAGCGAGAGCCGCTGGTTCGCGGCCTCGAGGTCCGCGGTTCGCCGGGCAAGTCCCTCCTCGGCGCGACGCCGCGCGGTGATGTCGCTGAACAGCACGACCATGTCGCCGGACCCGTTCCCGCCGATGCCGAGCGGAGCGGCCGAGACGGCGAAGGTCCGGTTGCGCACGGGGTCGTGCACCTCGATCTCGTCCGTTCCGCCCGAGGCGAGGATCCCGGGGAGCGGCGGGAGCCCCCGTGCGATCTCCTCGAGGGTCCTGCCGACGAGGGGCTCGCTCCCCGCGCCAAGGAGCCCGGTTGCGGCAGGATTCGCCTCGACCACGCGTCCCGGGCCGTCGAAGACGAGCACCCCGACAGGGATTCGGTCGAAGATCGCCGAGCGGGCAACCGGTGCGAGGTCGAAGAGACGGTAACGGACGATGCCGATCGTGAACGCGATCGCGGTCGCGGGAAGGGCGAGCGGGACGAGGTCGAGGTGCGAAACCGGCGAGAGGCCGGTGATGTAGCAGACGTACGCGGCGACGGGGACGGCCGCGCCGATCAGTACCACAATGACCTGGCGGCGGAATGGCGGGTGCGCCGAACGTATGTAGAGGGCGAGTACGACGACGGCGAAGATCTGCGCGGCGAGGTTGAACCCGGCGGCCACGAGATACCACGGGCCGGGGACGAAGGCGAAGCGGGGAAATGATCCGGAGATATCGAGACCGACCTGCGCGTAGTAGAAGGGAGCGAGCGTCAGGACGAGGACGAGGGTGATCGCGGGCACGGCGAAGAGGACGGAGAGAGCCGAGCGCGTGAGGTGCCGACCGCGGCCCGTATACGCGAGGACCATGCAGACGACGAACGCGGGGGCGACGGCGATCCCGAGGTACTCGACTCGGACCCAGAACAGCACCTGCTCGAGGCTGGTGGCGCTCAGCTCCATCGCGTAGCCCCCCACGTAAAGGGCGACCGCCACGAAGAAATGCGCAGCGTAGCGGACTGCCGGGCCGCTCGAGCGGCGGCTCCAGGCGTATGCGGCGAGGAGCCCGGTCAGTATGGCCGACGCGAGCAGGACGAGGGTGAGCGGACCGATCATGACTCCCGATCAGGGGTTTGCACGCCGACGATTTATTCTATTGGCTTTACATTGAAAATTTTATCCCTGTCACCGTATCCTGATATCTTCCGCGCGGGAGATCGCGCCCGAACCGTCGGAGAAACGCTCGCCGTTCGACCGCATCCGTCCTCCTGTCGCCTCTTGAACGAGTCCGAACCATGCGCCGGGGACCGAAGGCGCGATTGCCCCGCCGAGATCTCCTCTGCCCGTGATGAACCCCCTGGCAGAGGACCCGGTTCGCATCCGCTGGGCTCTCGGTCCAGGCCACGATGAACGACAGACCCATTTATCGGCGTATTCCCCCCATCATCATAGCGGAATCCTTGAGGAACGTCATCATCATGGCCATCATCAGCATCGATCCGGAGCGCTGCACCGGGTGCGGGGTCTGCGCGGCGGTCTGCCCGAGCGGTATCATCGCCGTCGACGGCGGTGTCCCTGTAACCATCCCGGAGCGGTCGCCGTTCTGCATCGAGTGCGGACACTGCGAGGCCTTCTGTCCGTCCGGCGCCCTGGCGAACGGGGCGGGCGCCGGAGCCCGTGAAGAGGCGGGCGACATTCCGCCCGACCTGCTCGGACGATATCTGAAGTCCCGGCGGTCGATCCGGCACTACACGAGCGAGCCCGTCCCCCGCGAGACGATCGAGGTCGTCCTCGATGTCGCCCGGTACGCCCCCTCGGGCGGCAACCGGCAGCCCGTCCAGTGGCTCGTTGTCCACGATCCGGCCGAGGTCCGGCGTCTCGCCGGTCTCACCGTCGACTGGATGCGGCATGAGTCGGCGTCCGACACGCCGCTGATGTCGCCCGCCGTGTTCGCGCCGCTCATCGCCGCCTGGGACCGGGGAGAGGATCGGATCTGCCGGGGCGCACCCCACCTGATCGTCGCCCACGTCCCGGACCCGTCCGCGCTCGTGGACGGGATCATCGCCGTCACCTGGGCCGACGCGGTCGCGCCGGTCTTCGGCGTCGGTACCTGCTGGGCCGGCTTCCTGATGATCGCGGCGACCCGCTGGGAGCCCCTCCGGGAGGCGCTCGCTCTTCCGCCGGGTCGGACCCCCGCCCACGCTCTGATGTGCGGATATCCGCAGTACCGGCCGACCCGGATCCCGGAGCGAAGACCGCTCGAGCTGACGTGGCGATGACCGGCCGTCCGCCCCTGCTCGAGTTCGAGGATGTCACGGTCGTCCGCGACGGCAGGACCGTCCTCGACGCGGTCTCGCTCCGGCTCGAGGAGGGCGAGCACCTCGCGATCCTCGGGCCGAACGGGGCCGGGAAGTCGACCCTGATCCGGACCGTGCTCCGCGAGTTCTACCCGGTCCGGCGGGAGGGGACCGTCTTCGCCTGCCGGGGCCGCGAGACCTGGGACGTCTTCGACCTCCGGAGCGCGATCGGCGTGGTCTCGAACGATCTGCAGCAGGCCTACGCCCGGGACGTCTCGGGCCGCGAGGTGGTTCTCTCGGGCTTCTTCTCCTCCATCGGGCTCTTCAACCACTGCGTCACGGACGCGATGGTCGCGAAGGCCGACGCGGTCTGCCGGTTCCTCGAGGTCGAGCATCTCGTCGATCGGCCGATCGCGTCCATGTCCTCGGGCGAGGCCCGCCGCCTCCTGATCGGCCGCGCGCTCGTCCACGATCCGGCCGCGCTTCTGCTCGACGAGCCGACGAACAGCCTCGACCTCGCGGCCCTCCACACGCTCCGCCAGACCCTCCGCGAGGTCGCGCAGGCGGGAACGGCCGTCATCGTCGTGACCCACCAGCTCCACGACATCATCCCCGAGTGCGGCCGGATCGTGCTGATGCGGGACGGCCGGATCGTCGCGGACGGTCCCAAGGAGGAGGTCCTGACGGATGCGCGGATCGGCAGGCTCTTCGGCGTGCCTGTGAGACTGGTCCGCGAGAACGGCTGGTACTACGCGACCGGGTACTGAGGGACCGTCCTCAGGTTAAAGACGCGACCGAGCCAATAGATCAGGCACATGTACGCGGACCGGCTCAGCAATCTCCCCCCGTACCTCTTCGCCAGGATCGACGCGATGAAGGCCGAGAAGGCCCGGTCCGGTGCCGATATCATCGACCTCGGGGTCGGCGACCCCGACCTCCCGACCCCCCCGCACGTGGTCGAGGCGCTCTGCGCCGCGGCGCGCGACCCGGCGAACCATCACTACCCGTCGTACGCGGGCATGCCCGCGTTCCGCGAGGCCGTTGCCGGCTGGTACGGGCGCCGCTTCGGGGTCGACCTCGACCCCGGCACGGAGGTGCTCGCGCTGATGGGCTCCAAGGACGGGATCGCCCACGTCCCCGAGGCGTTCGTGAACCCCGGCGACATCGTCCTCGCCCCGAGCCCCGGGTACCCGGTCTACCGGACCTCGACCCTCTTCGCCGAGGGCGAACTCCACGAGCTCCCGCTCACGGCCGAGAACGGCTTCCTGCCCGACCTCGACGCGGTCCCGGCCGACGTGGCCCGGCGGGCGAAGCTCCTCTTCGTCAACTACCCGAACAACCCGACCTCCGCCGTCGCGCCTCCCTCGTTCTACGACGAGGTCGTGGCCTTCGCGCGGGAGCACGGGATCGTCGTCGTCTCGGACAACGCCTACTCCGAGATCGCGTACGACGGCTACCGCGCCCCCTCGTTCCTCGAGACCGACGGCGCCGCCGAGGTCGGCGTGGAGATGCACTCGCTCTCGAAGACCTACAACATGACCGGCTGGCGGATCGGGATGACCGTCGGGAACCCCGAGATCCTCGCCGGGCTCGGGCGCGTCAAGACGAACGTGGACTCGGGGGTCTTCGACGCGGTCCAGCGCGCGGGCATCGCGGCCCTCGAAGGATCGCAGGACTGCGTCGCCGCCGCCTGCCGGGTCTACGAGGAGCGGCGCGACGTCCTCGTCGCCGGACTCCGGTCCCTCGGGTTCGACGTCGCGGCGCCGAAGGCGACCTTCTACGTCTGGCTCCCGGTCGAGGACTCGATGGCCTTCGCGGCCCGGCTCCTCGACGAGGCCGCGATCGTCGCGACCCCCGGCGTCGGCTTCGGCGCTCACGGCGAGGGCTACGTCCGGTTCGCGCTGACGCGCCCGGTAGAAAGGATCGAGGAGGCGCTCGCCCGGATGGAGGCGCTCGCGTGAACCTGCCGCCGCACCTCTCGGTCCGGGACGGCCATCTCTTCATCGGCGGCCACGACACGGTCGCGCTCGCGGCCGAGTACGGCACGCCGCTCTACGTGACCGACGAGGGCCGGGTCCGGGCCCGGTATCGCGAGTACCGCGACGCCCTCCGCGCCCACTACGACCGCGTGCAGGTGCTGTACGCGGCGAAGGCGAACGGCAACCTCGCCCTGCTCCGGGTCCTCGCGTCGGAAGGGGCCGGGGCCGACGTCTTTTCCGCCGGCGAGATCGCGCTCGCGCTCCAGGCCGGCATGGACCCGGCGCGTCTCCTCTTCAACGGCTCCTCGAAGTCGCGCGACGACCTCCGCCTCGCCCTCGAGCACGGCATCCGGGTCTCGCTCGACTCCCTCGACGAGCTCCGGGCCATCGACGCGGTCGCCGGCGCGCTCGGGCGAACGGCCGAGGTCTCGTTCCGCGTTAACCCCGCGCTCGAGGTCCCGACCCACCCGAAGATCGCGACCGGCCTCGCCTCCTCGAAGTTCGGCATCCCCCACGAGCAGGTCGTCGACGCATACAGGCAGGCGCTCGCCTGCGAGCACGTCCGGCCGGTCGGGCTCCACTGCCATATCGGCTCCCAGATCCTCGCGCTCGCGCCGTTCGTCGAGGCCGCGCGGGTCATGGTCCGGCTCGCGGGCGAGGTCACGGCCCTCGGCGCCGTGCTCGAGTTCATCGACCTCGGCGGCGGGCTCGGCATCCCGTACCGCCACGACGGCGAGACGGCGCCGTCGCCGCGCGAGTACGCGGACGCGGTGATGCCGGTCTTCGTCGAGGGCGTCGCGGCGCTCGGGATCCGCCCCGTGCTCTGGGTCGAGCCGGGCCGCTCGCTCGTCGCGGACTCGACCGTGCTCCTCACGCGGGTCAACTCGACCAAGGCCGCGCACCGGCACTTCGTCAACGTCGACGCCGGGTTCAACCAGCTGATCCGGCCCGCGATGTACGACTCGTACCACGAGGTCGTGGTCGCCAACCGTGCGGCCGAGCCACCGGCCGGGACGCACACCGTCGCAGGCCCGATCTGCGAGTCCGGAGACATTCTCGCGGCCGACAGGGAGCTGCCCGCCGTGCGAGAGGGCGACCTCCTCGCGGTCCTCGACGCGGGCGCGTACGGATTCGCCATGGCCTCGCAGTACAATGCCCGCCCCCGCGCGGCCGAGCTGCTCGTGCGCGGCCCGGACCGGGCGTTGATGCGGCGGGCCGAGACGATCGACGACCTCACCGGGACGCAGGCCGCGCCGCCCTGGCTCTAGGCCATGCGCTTCCACTACGCGCTCGTCGACGACCTCATCCCCGAGGCCGAGTTCGAGGAGCGCGTGGAGGCCAAGGCCGAGGCCTGCGGCGGGCTCGTGGACGAGCCGACGGCGGCCATGCTCGTGGTCGGCGACCTCGGGCGGGCCCACCGCAAGGTGCAGGACCTCTTCGGCAAGGCGAGCCTGGTCTGCTTCTTCGGGCGCGTGCTCGCGGTCTCGGAGCCCCGGATGTTCGTCCGGGCCGACGGCGAGGAGGGCCGGATCGCGACCGTGACCCTCGGCGACGAGACGGGCCGGGTCGAGATCGCCCTCTTCGACGAGAAGGCGGACGCGGTGGCCGAGATCGCGGTCGGCGAGGTTCTCGAGGTGATCGCCCGGCCCTCGCCGCGTCGTCCGGGGTCCGTGACCGCGCTCGCGCTCCAGAAGGCCGGGTGCGAGGTCGACTGCCAGGTGCCGCCGACCGGGAGCACGGCGCCTGCCGCCGACCGCGCGGTCGAACTCGAGGCCCGGGTCCTGACCCTCAGGCCGACCCGGACCTTTATCCGCCGCGACGGGACGCCGGGCGCGATGACCGAGGCGCTCGTCGGAAACGAGGAGGGCGTCTTTCGGCTCGTGGCCTGGCAGCCCGAGCTCCTGGAAGGTATCGTCCCCGGCGACACGATCCGGGTCACGAACGCCCAGCCGTCCCGGCGATCGGACCGCAGCGAGTACTCGATCGACGAAGGTTCGACGGTCGAGGCGATCGACGATGTCCCCGAGATCCCGGTCACCCCGCTCTCCACCCTCCCCGGCGAGGGGACGGTCTCGGTCCGCGGGTCCGTCGCATCGCTCCAGCCCCCGCGCCAGTTCATCGCGCGCTCGGGCGAGCCGTCGTGGGTCCGGAACCTCGTCCTCGCCGACGGATCGGGCACGGCACCGATCGTGCTCTGGGGCGAGCACGCGCTCCTGCCGCTCGCCGTCGGCGACGCGCTCGAGATCTACGGCGCCACGGCGAAACCCGGCCGCTACGGCGATCTCGAGGTCTCGGCCGGCTGGTCGGCCGGCGTCGTGCTCCCGGCGGCCGACGCGGTCGACGTCGCGATCGAGGGCACGGTCCTCGCCGCGCCGGCCGGTCTCTTCATCGACGACGGGGTCGACCGCTACCTGCTCGCCGCCGGCGAGTACCGGATGGGCGACGAGCTCCGTATCGAGGGCCGGCTCGTCGGAAACCGCCTGACGCCGGAGGCGGTCGCACCGGCATCTCCCGACCCCGAGGCCGTCCGCCGGCGGCTCGGGGCCCTCTCCCGGCCGGACCCGGAGTGACCCTGTTCACTTTCACACCGCGATGGGGTCGCTTATAAGCTCCCGGGTCGATTTTATTATGTAGAGTGACCGGACACCCCTCCGGTCGAATGGCACAGCAAGAAGAACTCGAATGTTCTGTAGGAGATACGATATGACAGCAGCACCACCAGCAGGAACAGCAGCATCGCTGGACATCGAGGACCTGCCCGGCGTGGGTCCGACCACGGCCGACAAGCTCCGCGAGGCCGGCTACCTGACCGTTGAGAGCATCGCGACGGCCACCCCGACCGATCTCGCCGAGTCGGCCGAGATCGGCGAGTCGACCGCGAAGAAGATGATCAAGGCCGCACGCGAGATCGCCGACATCGGCGGCTTCCGGACCGGCCAAGAGGTCTTCGAGCAGCGAAAGCAGATCCGCAAGCTGAAGACCTTCGTGCCCGACTTCGACGCCCTGCTCGGCGGCGGGCTGGAGAGCCAGGCGATCACCGAGCTCTACGGCGAGTTCGGCTCGGGCAAGTCCCAGATCGTCCACCAGATGGCCGTGAACGTCCAGGTCCCCGAGGAGCTCGGCGGGCTCAACGGCTCGGCGATCTACATCGACACCGAGAACACCTTCCGCCCCGAGCGGATCGAGCAGATGGTCGAGGGGCTCTCGTTCCCCGACAACCCCGAGTACGAGCGGCCCACGCCCGAGGAGTTCCTGGCGAACGTCCACGTGGCCCGGGCCCACACCTCGGACCACCAGATGCTCCTGATGGACACGGCGAGAGAACTCGCGGCCGAGCTGAAGACCTCGGACAAGCCCGTCCGGCTCTTCATCATCGACTCGCTCACGGCCCACTTCCGCGCCGAGTACGCGGGTCGGGGCACGCTCGCGCCACGGCAGCAGAAACTGAACAAGCACATGCACGAGCTCTTCAAGCTCGTGGACGAGAACAACGCGGTCGGGCTCGTCACGAACCAGGTGATGTCGAATCCCGGCGTCTTCTTCGGCGACCCGACCAAGCCGATCGGGGGCAACATCGTCGGCCACACGGCCACCTTCCGGCTCTACCTCCGGAAGTCGAAGGGCGGCAAGCGCATCGCCCGGCTCGTGGACAGCCCGAACCTGCCCGAGGGCGAGGCGACCTTCATGGTCGAAGAGGCGGGCCTCAAGCCCGTATGAAGGCCCTCGTCACCGATATCGACGGCACGATCACGAACCGTGCCCGACGGATCAGCCTCCCCGCGATCGCAGCGATCCGGCGGCTTGTGGACGGCGGGGTGCCCGTCGTCCTCGCCTCGGGCAACACCCTCTGCTTCATGGACGGGATCGCGAAGATGGTCGGTACCGACGGCACGGTGATCTGCGAGAACGGCGGCGTCTGGCGTCGCGGCTTCTTCGGCGAGCCCGTCGTCGCGGGCGACCGCCGGGTGACGCTCGCCGCGTTCGAGGCGCTCCAGGATCACTATGCCGGAGACGGCATTGCGCTGGACCCGTTCTCCCACGGGCTCCGGTATGCGGACGTCGCCTTTGCCCGGACGGTGCCTGCGGACGAGGTCCGGACCGTTCTGCGGGACCACCCCGTCCGGGTGCTCGACACCGGCTTCGCCATTCATCTTCAACAGGCCGGGATCTCGAAGGCGACGGCACTCGTCGCGCTCGCCCGTGCGCTGGAGATGACGCCGGCCGACTTCGTCGCGATCGGCGACTCCGAGAACGACGTGGACATGATAGAAACGGCCGGGGCCGGTGCGGCAGTCGGCAATGCCGTGCCCGAAGCGAAGGCGGCGGCCGACTTCGTGGCGACAGCCTCGTTCGGCGACGGGTTCGTCGAGGCCGTCGACCACTACTTTCCCTGACTTATTTCTTCGAGAGGAAGCGGTCGACGACGATATAGTCCTTGATATCCTTGACCGCTTCGAACGGGATCAGCAGGCGGTCTCCGTCCACCCTGTAGCCGGTTACGTCGAACGTCGGGTCGGGCCGGACGATCAGGTCTATCACCTGTCCGCTCTCCAGGTCCACCAGGATGTTCTTGAGCGTCCCGATCACCATCCCGTCGTTGGACATGATGCGTTTGCGTGAGAGGCTCCGGGAGAACGTGTTCACCATGGCAGAATGGTCAGCTTCTCGTGCTATAAATACTGCGATCTCTCTCGCCCGGGCCGAAAACGGGGGCTCCAGCGTCACGACGACGGGAAGACCCGGATGATGTCGCTCTTGGTCAGCATCCCGATCGGGCGGCCCTGATCCACCACGATCAGCCGGCCGATCTCGCGCTCCTTGAACCGCCGGACCACCTCGAAGAGCCGGACGTCGCCCTCGACCTGGACCACGTCCTCGGTCATGACCTCGGTCACGGACATGCTGCCCGGCTTCCGTGCAGCGAACGCCCTGACCACGTCCGATGCCGTCAGGATTCCGCGCATGGTCTCGCCGTCCATGACGGGCGCGCCGTTGATCTGCTCTCTCGCGAAGAGCCGGACCGCATCGTCGATCGTGGCATCGATCGATAGAATGTGGAGGGGCGCGGACATGTATGCGCGGACCGGCTTCTTGGGCAGCGAGATCATCTCCGAGATCGAGAGGAGGATGGCACCCTGGACCTCGTCCTTCCCGAAGATCTCGCCCCGGAGCAGCAGCTTGTTGACCGGCGTCGGCCCGATCGCGATCTCGTCGCCGATCTCGAAGGGCTTGACGCTGCCCATCAGCCGGACGACAGCCTGGCAGACATCGGGGTGGCAGAGGGTCGTGAAGTCGATCTCCCGCGCGCTCACGCCGGGCACGGTCTTTCCGTTCCGCCCCACCGGCACCTCGGCGTCCTCCTCCGTCTGCGAGAGGTTCAGCTCGCGGTAGGCCTTCGCCGTGGGGTTGTACCCTCCCTTGGGGCCCGGCACGCCGTCGACGAGCTCGAGCGCCTTCAGGGCCTGCATCTGGTTCCGGATCGTGCCCGGGTTGCGCTGGATCACCTCGGCGATGTCCTCACCCTTGATCGGTCGGGAATGCTGGTGATAGAGCGTAATCAGGGTAATCAGGATGTCTTTCTGGATGAGCGAGAGATCCATAATGATCGATCATGTTGGTGAGTATATAGAGGTTCTGAAGCCACGGCCGGCACCGGTCAGAGCCATGCCCAGGTGCCCGTCGCCGCGCACCCGAGGATGAACCCGAGAATGGTGCCGCCGTTCAGCGGGGGCAGGCCTGCCTGGGCGCGGCCCTTGTCGACGAAGTGGAGCAGCACGGCCATGCCGACCACCGAGCCGGCCACCGCGCCGAGAGCCGGGCCGTTCAGGAACCCGATCCCGGGCGCTCGGAGAAAGGTGTTCGCCGAGACGACGAGGATCGTCGGCATGATCAGGTCGCCCATCCCGATCAGGAGGGCGGACCTGCCCCCTTCGCCGCCGGCTTCGGGCGTGTAGTCGTCGACCGGGCCGACGCCCTCACGGATGAAGGAGTAGCCCCGCCGCTTGGGCACGACGAAGAGGATCGGCGCCCGCTGCTCGAGCACCCCCTCGGCGAGCGCGATCATGTGCTTGGTGCGGTAGACCGAGATCGCGTCGTAGATCGCGAGCAGCACCAGGAGCAGGAGCACGGGAAGGATGCCGAGGGACGAGCCGAAGATCGCCGAGATGCCGGCCGCGAGGATGATCCCGAGCAGGTCGATCACGTACCACTCGGGATACCGGTAGAGGACCGCAGCCGCTGCCGCGCCGAGCACGAGCGAGCCGACGAGCACCACGACAGGGTCCGCGACGACCGCTCCGAGCACGGCGATGAAGATATAGACGAAGGAGAACCCGATCGAGACGAGTACGATCGCACTGATCAGCCGGCGCATGCCGAACCGGATCAGGAGCAGGAGCACGGCCGTGAACGCGAGCAGGAGCGCGAGGAAGATGAGGGGGTTCGCGGGCGAGGACGGGTCCTCGAACGCCGCGATCCCGGCTGCGCGCATCAACGGGGCGAGCAGGGCTCCACCGAGCTCGACCACGACGAGCATCACGCCGATCCCGATCAGAGGCAGCAGCCGGTTCGTCTCCATGATCCTCCCCGAAACAGGTAGCTTAATTACTGGACCTTCATCATCTAAAAGCATGGACCTGCGCGATGCCGTGCCCGAGTTCGTGCTGACGATCATCCTGGTGATCTCGACCCTTGTGCTGGTGCTTCGGCTCTGGCAGGACATCACGATCGCGGTCTCGGCCACGCTGATGATGCTCTCGCTCGGCGGGCTCTTCCTCATCTTCGGCGCCAAGATCACGGCCCTCTCGCGGACCCTCGTCGAGCGCGAGCGCGGGATCCGGATCAACCTGATCGAGACGCAGGAGGTGCTGGCCGCGAAGTACGACGAGACCGTGGCGCAGATCGATGCGATCGTCAGGGACTTTCAGCGCAGGCTCTACCGGTAGCCGTCACGCTTAAACGGTCGCGCCGCGAGAGGTGATTGCCATGGGGGTCGCGCTTCGGGACATTCTCGCTCCGTACAAACACCGCGCCGGCTGGGACGGTCTCGCCGGTACCGCGGCGATCGACGCGCACAACGCGCTTTACCAGTTCCTCTCGATCATCCGCCAGGCCGACGGCACGCCGCTCGTGGACGCGGAGGGGCGCGTGACCTCCCACCTCTCGGGCCTCCTCTTCCGGACGACGAAGTTCCTCGCGATGGGGATCCGGCCGGTCTACGTCTTCGACGGGGCTCCGCCCGAGCTGAAGTCGGCCACGGTCGCGGCCCGGCGGAGCGTCCGCGACGAGGCCAGGCGGCAGCACGCGGCCGCCGTGGAGCGAGGGGACCACGCCGAGGCGTACAAGCAGGCCCGACTGGCGACGCGGATCGATGCGGCCGTGATCGGCTCGTCCCAGCGCCTGCTCGATCTGCTCGGCGTCCCCTGGCTCACCGCGCCGAGCGAGGGGGAGGCCCAGGCCGCCCGAATGGCCGCGGACGGCGCGGTCGCCTACGCGGTCAGCCAGGACTACTACGCCCTCCTCTTCGGAGCGCCCGACCTCGCCCGGAACATCACCATCAGCGGCCGGCGGCGACTGCACGGGCGGACGATCGTGGTCGAGCCCGAGCGAATCCGGCTCGCGGAGGTGCTCGACGGGCTCGGAGTGACCCGAGAGCAGCTGATCGAGGTCGGGATTCTCGTGGGGACCGACTTCAACGAGGGCCTCCGCGGCGTCGGGCCGAAGACGGCGCTGAAGATCGTCCGCGAGGGCCGGTTCGACGAGACCGTGGCCGAACGCATGCCCGATCTCGATCCCGAGCCGATCCGCACGTTCTTCCTCGAGCCGCCCGTCACCGACGCCTACCGCCTCGACTGGCGCGCCCCCGACGCCGAGGGGCTCCGGGCCATGCTCACCGAGGAGTACTCGTTCTCCCCCGAGCGGGTGAACGGGGCCCTCGAGCGGATCGGGGTGACGGCCGGCCAGCGGACGCTCGACCAGTGGTTCTGAAGAGAGTCCAGCGCCGTTCCCGGGACGCCTGCAACGGCCATGATCTGAACGATAACTATTTACAACGGCTCCTCCTCCAGACCACGGGAACCTCGATGCGACGCTCTCTGCCGATCCTGCTACTCGTCCTCGTCCTCCTCCTCGCACCGCCGGCCGGGGCGAAGGTACAGCTCTCGAAGAACGCGACGCCCGGGGACGTCGCGGTCAGGCTCTCGCCCGAGCTGCTCGAACTCGCGGATCCCGCCATCCCGCCGACGAATTCGAGCCGGGAGGAACTCGCCCGCCGGATGAAGGACGACGGGCAGTACCGTTTGGCAGGCGCGACGGCGCGCGGGGCCGGCGCCCGCGCGCCCGCGGAGCTCGTCTACGTCTACGTCACGCTGGACCCCGGCGTGCCGCTCTCGACGGTCGATCCGTTCGCCCGGGAGGTCCGGAGCCGCGACGAGTCGTCCCGGACCGTCGCGGCGTGGGTCGAGGTCCCGAGCCTCCTCCGGCTCGCCGCGGAGCCGGGCGTGGCGAGCGTCCGCCCGGTCTGGCAGCCCGTGGCGGCGACGGGATCGGTGACGGCCGAGAGCGATCGTCTCCTTCTCGCTGACCAGGTCCGGGATGCGTTCGGTCTCTCGGGGGCGGGAGTGAAGGTCGGGGTGATCTCCGACGGCGTCGACCACTGGGAGAGCGCGGTCGCCGGTGGCGACCTCCCCGGAGACCTTCACGTCCTCAGGAACACCCAGGGAGGGGACGAAGGGGTTGCCCTGCTCGAGATCGTCCATGATCTCGCCCCGGGCGCCGAGCTCTACTTCCGCGACTGGGGAGAGAACGCGATCGACTTTGCCGATGGCGTGGACGCGCTCGCGGACGCCGGGTGCACGGTCATCGTCGACGATGTCAGCTGGATCGACCAGCCGTTCTTCCAGGACGGCCCGGTTGCAGAACATATCCAGACGCTGGCAACGACCCGGAACCTCCTCTACGTCAGCTCCGCCGGCAACTGGGCCCAGTCCCATTACCAGGGGATGTACATGGATGACGGGGACGGCTTCCACGATTTTGGCGGAGGAACGTCGACCGACAGGAGATACCTGTATCTCCGGATCCCGGCCGGCGGGTCCGTTCGCGCGGTGCTCGAGTGGGACGACCCGTGGAAAGGCTCGCGAAACGACTACGATCTCTACCTCTACGATACACGCAACTACAGCGTTCCGCTCGCCGCATCCACCGTCTGGCAGAACGGCGGCGTCAGCGCGCCGCTCGAGGTCGTCTCGTACCGAAACCCCGGCTCCGCGACGATCGAGGCCGAGCTCGACGTCAGCAACTACAACAGTGCCGCTGCTGCCCGGACCCTCGAGGTCTACCTCTACCCCGCCGGCGGCACGCAGGTCTACCTGGACAATACCGTCTCGGCCGATTCGGTCTTCGGCCACTCGGCCGCATCGGCCGTGGTCTCGGTCGGGGCCATCGACGCCGCCGATCCGGGATGCGACACCATCGAATGGTTCTCCTCGCGGGGACCGGCGACCATCCAGTCTCCCGCCGCGGTGCAGCGACAGAAGCCCGACATCACCGGGATCGACGGCGTCCGGGTCACCGGGGCCGGGGGAGTCGGCGGCCGGTTCTACGGGACGAGCGCGTCGGCTCCGGCTGTCGCGGCCCTCGCGGCGCTCCTCTGGAGCGGCGCGCCCGCCACGAGCGCCGCCGAGGTCCGGGCGGCGCTCCTCTCCTCCGCGGTCGATCTCGGGCCCGGCGGGCCCGACACGACCTTCGGCAGCGGACGCGCGGATGCCGTTGCCT
>JBDKUZ010000122.1:0-10255 GCA_039679395.1 Methanospirillum sp.
TGTCGAGCCCCGTGATCCGGATGCCGCCGAACTGGCACTTGTTCCGGATGTTGAGCCCGATCAGGAGGGGCGTGATCTTCTCGATGATGCTGGCCCGCTCGAGCATGCCGCAGTCGACGACCTTGACGCCGGGGATCTTCTCGATCAGGGGCGTCACCATCGCCTTCGCGTCCTTGTCGTCGCCGCAGATCAGGCAGTCGCAGTCGATGGCCTCATCGAGCTGCATGAACCAGGTCTGCGAGATGTTGTTGAACGCGCAGATCACCTTCGCGGCCGGCAGGATCGCCTGGGCTCGCTGTGCCGCGGAGCCGTCGGGCAGATACATGCACTTGGTGGCCGAGCCGCCGATGGCCGACTCGAGCGGCCCCGTTGCGTCGAGCAGAGGCTTGCCGGCCGCGCCCTCCTTGATCGAGAGGAGCGTGTCCTTCTGCGCCGCGAGCGGCACGGTCAGGACGAGCACGTCGGCGGCCTTGGCCGCGTCGGGGTTCGCCATGGCCCGAACGTTTTTCGCGTTCGGGAGGAGCTCCCTGACCTTGGTGACGGCCGCTTCGGCCTTGTCGACGGTCCGCGACCCGATGATCACGTCCTCGCCGGCCTGCACGAATCGAATTGCGATGCCGAGGCCCTGTCCGCCCGTTCCACCAATGACACTAACCTTCATTGTTTCACCTGCCTCCAGCCTCTCTCGTCACTCCAGGAACACCGCGGCCTTAATCAGGTCCTTCGGCTTGTCGTGCATGACCATCAGGGCCGTCATGAGGTCCTCGAGCTTCGTGTACCGATAGTTGATCAGCTTGCCCGGGTCGACCCGGCCTGCCTTCACGAGGGCGAGCAGTTTCTCCATCCGGGCCCTGCCTCCGGGGCACAGGTCGCCCCTGATGGTCTTGCCGCCGATCCCGAATGCCATCGGTGCCATGGGGACGGGTACCGACGCCTCCTCCATGACGTTCAGGTTGGCGAGCGTGTGACCGTACTTCAGGACCTCGAGGCCCTCGCCGATAGTGCTGGCATTGCCGCCGGCCACCACTACGGCGTCGACGCCCTGGCCGTCGGTCAGGTCCATGATCTGCTTGGCCGTGTTCCCGTTGTGGTAGTCGATGATGTCCGTGGCGCCGTACTCCCTGGCGAGCTTCACGAGGTTCGGCCGGCTGCCGACAGCGAGGATGCGCGCTGCGCCGAGGAGGTGCGCACCGGCCACGGCCATCAGCCCGACGGGTCCGATACCGAAGACGGCCACAGTATCGCCCAGCTTGACGTCGGCCATCTCCGCGCCGTAGAAGCCCGTGGTCATCATGTCGACGCACATGAGGGCCTGCTCGAGGGTGACCCCGTTGGGCAGGTGCGCGAGGTTGGCGTCGGCGTCGTTGACGTGGTAGTACTCCGCGAGGGTGCCGTCCTTGAGGAGGTCGAACGGCATGCCCGTGAGCGGCCCCTCGCAGTGCTGAGATCTGCCCAGCTGCGAGGGGACGGTCGACCAGTTCGGCGTGATCGCGGGGACGACGACCCGGTCGCCGGGCTTGAAGTCCTTGACCTCGTTGCCGACCGACTCGACGATTCCGAGGGATTCGTGGCCCATGATGCGGTCGCTGGGTAGCATGTCGCCGATATCGCTCCAGATGAAGTGGACATCCGAGGTACACGGTGCATAGGCAATCCCCTTGATGATCGCGTCGCGCGGTCCCGCGACGGGCTTTGCCTTCTCGACCCAGCCGGGGGCTCCGCGACCTGTTCTCGCCAATCCTTTCATACAATTGAGGATGGCATGGTACCCTTCCATATAGGCTCGGTTTACTGACGGTCGCTAAGGCAACACATCATATATTCGTTCGCGGCTTCGCCGACCGCATCTCAGGATAGATCCGCTTGATCCCGGTAATAACCAATAAGGATTGCGCGTACCGACCGTCAGTAATCTTGGTCCGCGCGGATTCCCGTCGCTGTCATCTCCGATTATTGGTGATTTCTGTCGGCTGCCGCCCGACCGCCCCGGACGGGGAGGCGCGCTTCCATCGGGGAATGGAGGCCGGGGGTGCCCCCGGCTTTGTCGGACGAGCCGGCGACGTCCTCCGCCGACGGCCTGCCCCCCTCGCGGAGCTCATCCGAGACGTCGATCATGAACGCGGCAAGCTCGCCCGACGGGAGTCTGAAGCTGTAGTGCGAGAGCCAGGGGACGTCGTCGTGGTCCCGATATCTGACTGGCGGAGCGACCTCGGGCTGCCCGGTGGCCAGCACCCGCATAACTACCTCGGAGATCTCCTGGGCCGGGAGATCTGGGAACTCCTCGAAGAGCCGCTTACCGATAAGTTGCTCCCGATCCATGCGGAGGAGGTCCCCCACCGCCCGGTTAATGTCCAGGACGACGAAGTCACGACCGCCATCGACCGGGTCCAGGATCAGGACCCCGTTGCAGGTGTCCTCAAAGAACGAGCGGTACCGTGCTTCCAGGGAGTTGCTGATCTGCAGGGCCTCCTCGGCCAGTCTGCGGTCGGTGACATCGAAGAAGATCCCATTGAAGACCGTCTCGTTCTTCAGCCGGACAGGCTGCGAGATGCCCCGGAAATACATCTCGCCTCCTGTCGGCTTGAGGAACCAGCCTTCGTACTCCCACGGGATGCGGCGAGAGATCGCGTCCTGGATCGACGCGTGCCACCGGTCCCTATCCTCGGGTGGGAGGCACGCAGTCCACCGCTGCAGCCAATCCGCGATCGGCTCGAGACTGAGGCCGCAGATGTCCGTGCAGCGTTTATCGACGTAGTACATACCCCACTCCCCGGAATCCCTGGCGTAGAACTGGTAGACGATCCCTTGCAGGTTATTCGAGATGCCCTCCAGCCTTTCCTTCAGTTCTTTCTCCGCCCGTTTCCTGGCCGTGATATCCTTGAAGAGGATCGCGAACTCTGTCGGTGATCCGCCGCTGTCCGGGCGGATCGGCGTGAAGACCACGTTGAGGAAAGCCACGCCGGACTTCACGGTCGGGATCCCCCGTTCCTGTCTCATGCGGTCGAAGTCGCAGGCAAGTTCGGTGTCGTCCGTCCGTCCTCTCCTGATCAGCGACTCCAGTCTGCCCGGGGCGCAGGAGAGGTCGAAGGCACTTGCGGCACTGAGTTCCTCGAAGGTCTGCAACCCGAGGATCTGGAGGGAGGCGGGGTTCGCGTCGACGATCGACCCGTCGGCGGTGAATATGACGATCCCGTTCGGGACTGTCTCGAAAAGGGTCGCCATCTTCCGCTTCGAGTCCTTCAGTTCGGTCTCGGTCTTCAGCCGCTCGGTGATATCGCGGAGGCTGACCATGATCCCCGGCCTGCCGAACTGCATGACGACGGGGCTGAAATCAACATGGTAGATCCTGTCGGTTGACTCCTCGATCAGGTCCATGTCGGCGATGTACGTCTGCGACTGCCGGATCCGCTCGATGTTCCGCCGGACCAATGGCTCGCCGAAGATCGGAAGGTCGAGGTCGAAGAGCGGGGTACCGATGATGTTGCGCCCGGGCAGGATGCCGAGCGCGGAGACGAAGCTCGCGTTCATCATCCGGACGTGGAGGTCGCCGTCCAGGACAACCAGCGCATTCGGCAGGTGATCAAAGATCTCCGGGAGCGGGATCCGCTGCAACGGCCGGTAGAACTTCTTCTGACCGAACTGCTCCACGCTCACATCTCCCCTCGAGGCGAGGATCTGGAGGTACTTTGAGGCCGAGTTCCGGGGGATGCCGAGCTTCTCGCCGACGGCAGTGACGGTCAGGCCCGCCGGCAGATGCTGCTCGAGCAGGTCGACGATCCTGCTGAACTTTTCCTCGAACTCGTTCGTGGCGTCCACCGGGTATCACCCGTCGGGAATACGGCGGTTCCCCTTCATGGAGACGGAGCCGCCTGTCAAAGAGTCGCCGTCTCTCAACATCACCCTTTCCGACGGCACACCTCTGCCGTGCACGGAATAGAATCGCCCTGCTGGTGGCCCACGCAGAACCCGGGGGGTGCAGCGCTGGCTCGCACGGACCTCGCATTCGCCTGTGTTCGGTTTCACCTTACAGCTCCCCTCGTAGCACGGTAACGCTGAGCCAGCCTGTATCCCCGTTCGATGTCGTTGCATCGAACCCTCGACCGAGGCACTTGGCGCACACCAGACTGGTGGCGGCAGGTATTCCGCAGCTGTCCGGAATTGTCATTCATGGATTTGAACCGGGATGGTGTCAAAAGGGGTGAGGATTCGTAACGAGGTTCACGCAGTGCTGGGGGTACCGGCGCGCGTACAGACAAGGACGAGCGAAAATGGTATGGTGAAGGTCGGATGGAGATTGGGAAAAGGACGCAAATCGGGCTCCGCTTGAGAGGCCCAGCGAAAAGAGTTCAAGTCCATGAGAAATCACGGGGGCACGAGCCCCGTCCGATGGCCCTGCCGGCCCGGCGGGCCGCTCC
Source organism: Methanospirillum sp. (assembly GCA_039679395.1). Lineage (GTDB taxonomy): Archaea > Halobacteriota > Methanomicrobia > Methanomicrobiales > Methanospirillaceae > UBA288. The sequence continues at coordinate 4,416 of JBDKUZ010000122.1, forward strand.
AAACCCGCCGGCCTGATCAGTCCCGGTGAGGTGGGAATTGTTGCCTACGCGAGGTAGGGAACCGCGTCGGCCCAGTTCTCGATCGCAGTGAGGATCGCGTCGGCCTCGTACCCCGAGACCGTGACCGTCGTCCTGGTGATCGCGACGTTGTAGAGCTCCCCGTTCGCGTCGTGGCACCGGACCGTCGCCGAGAACGAGTCGTCGTCGGAGACGTGCACCGCGGTCGACCCGATCGCGATGTTGATTGCCGTCGCGGCCGGCACCGCCGCGACGACGCCGTTGAACGCGGCCACCGTCGGGCACTTGACGGCCGTGGTGCCGATCGCGGCCGCCTCGTTGTCCTCGTACACGAACCGGGCCGTGTACGCCTCCCGCGTCTTCTCCACGGCCGGCATCGACTGCCCGCCGGACGTGTACGGCGTGCAGCCGAACGGGTTGTTCGTGATGATGTCGTCCACGACCTCGGTGAAGTTCGCGAGCGTCGCGATCGGGTTCGTCAGCGTCCGCACCGCAGACTTGACGATCGACTTGGGGGTGAAATTCGCCATCTTTTCCTCCTTCCAGCGCATTGCGCCAGAATTCCATGATGACTATAAATAGAAAAACAGATGTCGAGGTAACGGTTCTGCCCCAGAACCGCGGGTACGCCCGGCTTGCTTCCGCTGCGCTGCTCGCCGGGAATGGGGAGGGGCTCGCCCTGCGAGGCATGCTCGACCGCCGGACCACGCTGCGGGTCCGGATCGCTCTGCGTCGTGAGTTCGCGAGATGCGGGCGCATCCTGGCGAATGTGTCCATTTCTACTGACATACACGTGCGGTCTCCATCCGGTGTCACGGATTCGCGACATACGGCCGCGGAGCCGGGGGCAGCTGCGGGACCGGGCCGAGGCACTCCATCCGCCCCGGTGAAGGCATACTTCGACGAATCTTCCTGCTGCCGTGCGATCAGGCCCCGCCCTCCTTCCCGGTGCCGGGCTCTGCGGGGCTGAAGGTCACGGGGAGCCACCGGGGCGTCCTGTAGTGACGTAACTTCCTGGCAAGCGGGATCCCGAGGAATGTGCCGTCCACGAGGTACACGATCTGCGGGGCGGACTTCATCACGATGCGGCCGTCGTTGCAGGCCGAATCGAGCGCCCCGGCCATCGCCGGGGAGACCGGTTGCCAGAGCATGATGTTCTCGTAGTCCGTGAGACTCATCGCGTGCTCCTGCCCGTCGAACTCCTCGGGGAACTCTCGTTCGAGCTCGACGAACGACACCCCGCCGCCGCGTTCGGCGATGAAGGCGATCACGCGATCTTCCAGTGTGGTGTCCGTCACGCACAATCGCCTCTCATTCAACTCTGTCAGACCGATTCATGGGTTCGGAACGTGGTGCGGGCATGGTCATGTGAATGGTGCGGGCATAGTCGGGACGGGTGAGAGCCGCCTCACCCGTCGGCGCGCCCTCTCCGCCGGTACCACCCGTGGTCGTGGCGGAGCCGGACGCCCTGATCGACGAGGAACGCGCTGATCGTCCGTGAAGACACCCCGGCCCTGGCCGCCAGGACCGAGAGCGTCTCGCCGTCCAGGTAGGCCGCGACCAGCTCCTCCCTCCGTAGCTCGAGCCTGTCCAGTGCCCGCCGGTGGCGGTCGCGGATCGCAACGCCGCGGGAGGTAAGGAACCGGCCCACCGTCGCCTTGCTCACCCCGGCGCCGGCCGCCAGGGCCTCGAGCGTCGCGCCCGTTTCGTACGCGGCGATCATCTCGTGAGCGCGGGCCTCGAGGAGATCCCACGCCCGTCCGCGCCTCGTGCGGATCGCGACACCGTGGTCGACCAGGTACTCCCTGAGCAGCGCACCGCTGACGCCCGCCTCGGCGGCGACGGCGTTGAGCCCCCGCCCGGTTTCATAGGCGGCGATCACCTCGGCGCCGCGGGCCTCGAGGACCGCCCGCGCCTGCCCGCGAGAGCGCCGGAGCGTGACTCCCTCGGCGGCCAGATACTCCCTGAGCGTGGACCCGCTGATCCCGGCGCCGGCAGCCAGGGGCTGGATCTTGCCTCCCGTCTCGTAGGACGCGATCAGTCGGGCGCCCTGGCGCTCAAGCACCTCACGAACGTGGCGGCGCTGGGCCCGGCACGGGGATCCCGGGACGCCGACCCGGTGGAGCCGGTCCCGGACGATGTGCGGGGAGACGCCGGTCTCCGCGACGATCGCGGAGACGCTCGCCCCCGCGCTCCAGAGGCGGGCGATCGCCTCGACGACATTCGCCGGCTGGCGGTGGCGGTCGTCGCGGATCCTCGCCTCCACGGCGGCGAGCCGTTCGGCGAGCGCGACTGAATTCCCGACGCGGTGGGCGGCGCTGCGGGAGGGCTCCGTCCCGGTCACCATCCCGGGACCTCCCGCCCTCCGCCGGTCTCTATGGGCCCCGTCCGACCGCCACGCTGGTACCGGGGAAGGGTGGAGGGGGCGCGTCTGTTGCTGATCATGAAAACGCTCCGATGTGGTGCCGCCGCCGGGGGTTCGGTGGCGGCGGACGATCAGATCCTCGACGGCGACGGTATATGAGGATCGGGGACGCGGTGCGAAAGTGATCACGGGGCCAAACGTCGGGTCAGCGGCGGTCGAAGTGCCGGTGAGAGCGGCGGAGATCTGGACGGCAAATGCGGAGGCGGGAAAGCCGGGTTCGGCGACGATGCGCCATTCGATCGGCCGGACCGGCCTGTACGGCGAGACGACCTCGATCGCGTTCCCGATCAGCGGGGCAACTCCGGCGACGGCCAGGCCGCGCGCGACAGGGTCCATCGCATACACGATGATCTCGGATCTGGTTGACGAGCCCGTCGTCGCGCCGACCGCGCCGCCGTCGTGCCCTACGCGGCCGGCAGGGTGAAGAAGAAGGTCGAGCCCTCGCCCGGCGTCGATTCGACCCGGACGGTGCCGCCGTGCCGGTCGATGATCCGTTTGACGATCGCGAGGCCGATGCCCGTGCCGGGATACGTCTCCTTCGTGTGCAGCCGCTGGAAGATCACGAAGATCCGGTCGAAATACTCGGGCTCGATCCCGATCCCGTTGTCGCTGACCCAGAACTCCCAGAAGCCGTCGAGCCTCCGAGCGCCGACGTGAACCCGAAGCGGGACATCCGGCTTCCGGAACTTGACCGCGTTCGAGATCAGGTTCGATAAGACCTGTGCGAGCTGGATGGGATCGGCCATCACCACCGGCAACGGGTCGTGGGTGAGGGTCGCCTCCGCCTCGAGGAGCGACACGTCGAGGCTCCGCACGGCCTCGGCGAAGACGTCCTCGGCGTCCGTCCGGGCGATCTGCTGCCGCGTCGTGTTCACCCGGGAATACGCGAGGAGATCCTGGATCAGGGTCTGCATCCGGGTGCCGCCCTCGACAATGAAGTCGATGTACTCGTCCGCGTCCTGGCCGAGCTGCCCCCTGTAGCGGCGCTCGAGGAGCTGGGAGAAGCTGACGATGCTGCGAAGGGGTTCCTGAAGGTCGTGGCTCGAGACGTACGCGAACCGTTCCAGATCCTCGTTCGACCGCGCGAGGTTCTCGGCGTACTCGCGCAACGCCTCTTCGGCCTCTTTCTGCTCGGTGATGTCGTGCTCGATCCCGACGACGCGGACGGCCGTGCGCGTTCCGTCCACGTCCCGGAAATGGACGCGCCCTCGCGCGCTGGTCCAGCGAACCGAGCCGTCCGGAAGGATGATGCGATAGTCGGCCTCGTAGGTGCCGTCGCTGTCCGGGGCGAGCGCAGCCGCGAAGAGCCGCTGGACCCGTTCCCGGTCGTCGGGGTGGACCCGGCCCAGCACGCCTGCGAAGTCGAGGTCCTCGTCGACGGCAAGGCCCCAGATCGCCTTCAGCCGCTCGTCCCAGACGACCACGCCGGTATCGACGCGGAAGTCGAAGGTGCCGAAGCGGGCCGCGTCGAGCGCGAAGCGATAGCGCTCTTCGGCCTCGTGGAGCGCAGCCTCGGCCATTCTGCGTTCCGTCACGTCCTGCACGAGGACGGCCACGTCGCCGCCCGTGGTGGGAACCGCCGCGGCCCGGAACCACCGTCGCTGCCGAAACGTGTCCTGATCGTAGGAGGCATCCTCCACCACGCGAACCTCGCCGGTCTCCGCCACGTCTTTGTAGGCTTTTCCGAACGGCGATTGGTCGTGATGCGGCAGGATCTCCGATACCCTCCTGCCACAGACGTCCCCGGGATTGGTATCGTTCATCCGAGCGGCCGCGTCGTTCTCGTAGATCCAGAGGAAATCGGTGACGACATCCGTATCGTCGCGCAGGGGGCGGAAGATCAGGAAACCGTCCGGCGATAGTTCCTGTGCGACGCGGAACCGCTCCTCGCTCTCCCGGAGCGCCTCCTCGGCTCGCTTGCGCCCGGTAATGTCGATATTCACGCCAATCAGGCGCAATGGAGTGCCATCCGCGTCCCTGGAGGCCTGGAACCGTCCGATAATCCAGTGCACGCTGCCGTCTCGCCAGACGACCCGCCATTCACCTTCCTCTGTCAGGCCCGTCTCCAGGGCGCGATCGACCGTGGCGACTGCCGCCGCGCGGTCGTCGGGGTGGACCAGGTGCTCCCAGGCGGGCTGCGTCCTGCCGAATTCGCCGGGCATCAGGCCGTACATGGCCTCCAGTTCCGGCGTCCAGATGTTCACGCCCGTCCGGATATTCCATTCGAATGCACCGATCTTCGCTGCCTCCGTCGCCAGCCGCAACCGCTGTTCGCTCTCCTGCAGTGCCTCCGCGGCCCGCTTTTGCTCGGTGATGTCCTGGACGATGCCCGCCATCCGTACCGGAGCCCCGTTCGCGAAGGACACGGCGCCCTGGCTGTGGGCATACCCGACATCCCCGCCTTTCCGGACGAAGCGGAACTCGATGTCGTACTGCCCGTCGATGAGCGCGTCCTGGACGGCCGCGGCCACCCTGGCCCGGTCGTCGGGATGCACGAACGCGAGGAAGTCCTCGTTTCGCGGCGCGGGGATCTCCTCCGGCTGCAACCCGAAGATTCGGTACGCCTCATCGGACCAGACGAGCCGATCGCTGCCGACATCCCAGTCCCAGCTCCCCAGGTGGGCGATCGCCTGGGCCCGGGCGAGGCGGTCCTCGCTCTCCCGCACCCCCTCCTCGGCCCACTTGCGTTCGGTGACATCGACGCAGATCCCGGCCATGCGCACGGGCCGGCCGTCGGGATCGTACGTGGTGTCGCCATAGGACGCGATCCACCGCTCCGTTCCGTCGGACAGGGCGATCCGGTACTCGTTCTCGAGCGGCCTGTGCTGCTCGATCGAGCGGGCGATCGTCGCCATCGCCGCCGCGCGGTCGTCGGAATGGACCACCGATTGGAAGGTCTCGAACGAGGCCGGGGCCGTGGGGGGGAGGCCGAAGAGGGCGTAGAACTCGGGGCTCCAGTCGAGCGTCTCCGTCTGCATGTCCCAGTCCCAGAACCCCGACCGTGCCGCCCGTTGCCCGAACGCCTGTCGTTCGAGCGCGGACTGGAGCGCTTCCTCGGCCTCTTTCCGCTCAGTGATATTCGTATAGATCAGCGCCGCCGTCCCGGGTCTGGGGCTGTAGACGTGGACGTTGTACCAGCCGCCGAGGTCCCGGCTGTACTCCTCGATGTGGGCCGGCTCGCCCGTGAGCGCCACCCGGCCGAAGGTCTCGATCCAGTACGGTTCGACGCCGGGCAGGACGTCGCGCACGTCCCGGCCGATGATATCGCCCCGCTTCAGGCGAGTCAGGTGCTCGAGCGCGGGGTTGGCATCGAGGTACCGATAACTGACCGGGACCCCCTGCTCGTCGAGGATCGGCTCGACGAGCAGGAACCCCTCCGTCATGCTCTCGAAGAGCT
>JBDKUZ010000123.1:0-24920 GCA_039679395.1 Methanospirillum sp.
AAGTATCCCCTGTCCCCGCCCACGATCGGCGGCTCTTCGGGGAGGTCGACGAGTTCTATCTCCGCGACCTTCGCGACCGAGGAGGACGGCGGCACGCCGTTACCGACAAGACGGAGGGGCCACATCGTCTCGGGGAGCGGGTTGCCATTCAACCGATCGGCGATGATGAAGTCGCCGCTTCGCGCGATCTGGCCCGAATACAGGCTCTTGTTGTAGGCGTCGACTGCGGAGACCTTCACCGTGTAATTCCGGGCAGCGAGGGCATCGTTGAAGGTTCCTGGATCGGTGTCGTCGACCCGGCCGACGAGAGTCCAGAGTGGGACGCCGGACCAGGTGCCCGAGATATCCGTATAATTGATTCGGTCCGACGAGGCTTCGAGCTCGGCCTTCGAGATCGACGTGTCCGTCGCGCCCCTGAGCGCGAGAGCGAAGTCGGCGTTGTTCGCGACATAGACCCGGACCCGGACGACGGCCCTCGCGTCATCGAGAGAGGAGCCCTTGGTGCCGAAGTAGAAGACGAGCTGGTCGCCGTTCTTGACGGGCTGGACGCTGATGCCCTGATCGATCGAGTAGTCGTTCATCACGACTCCGTTCAGGGTGTATGCCCAGGCCGTGTTCTCGGTCTTGTTGAAGTCGAAGGTCGAGACGCCGTCCAGCAGGAACGTGCCCATGGTCGACCACTTCTTGTCGGTCGCCCTGTACGTGAATCCGCCCTTCGCGGCCGCGGCCTGAAGCGCGCCGTGGACAGTCAGGTTGTTCACGGGGACAGTCGCGTTCGAATTGTACGCGTACGCCCCGAAGGTGCCGTTCGTCAGGGTGACGTCCGCGTCGAAGATCGTGGTCTGCTGCCGGATGTGGACCCGGGCCCGTATCACGGCGAGGGCGTTCTCGATGGCGCCGCCCTTGGCGCCGTAGTAGAACTCGACAAGGTCGCCGTCGGCGATCCGGTAGACGCTGATCCCCTCGGTCGAGGAGAAGTCGTTCTTCGTGATGCCGTTCACGCGGTACGCCCACGCAGAGGTCGAGTCGAGGTTGTACCCGCCGGCACCGTCGAGCAGCATGGTGCCCATCGTGACCCACTTCTTATCGGTCACGTTGTAGGTGAAGCCCCCCGCCTTCGAGGCGAGCTCGAGCGCGCCGTTCGGCGTCAGGTTCTGGACCTGCTGAGTCGCGCCGGAGTTGTAGGCCGTGCACGGGAACGTGCCGTCCTTCAGGGTCAGGTCGCCGTCGAAGAGGACGGCCGGACCAGTGGTCGGCGTGGGTGTCGGAGTCGCCGTTGTGGTGACCGGCGCGATCGGCAGGCCCGTGAGGCGGATCTCGGTGAGGTTCCCCACGGACTTGCCGCCGGTGGCGTTCGCGCCGACGAGCTTGAGCGGCCAGTAGTACTTGCCGTTGACCTGCTCGGGAAGGGCCGAGCCGTTCATGGTCGACGCGACCAGGTAGTTCGCGGACCGCTTGACGTCCTGGCTGGTGAAGGTCTTGGAAAACCCGTCTCCTGCGATCACGGTGACGTTGTAGCCCTGATCGGCCAGGGTGTCGTTGTACGCGCCGGTCAGGTCCTCGTGGCCGATCTGGTCGTCGACCAGGCCGACGAGCCGCCAGAGCGGGAGACCCGTCCAGACCGCCCCGTTCGCGTCGGTGTACGTCCCGGCGTGGCCGCAGGCGATCGCCTGGGCGAAGTAATCGCTCGAGACGGTGGTGTTCGTATAGCCCGAAAGCTTCAGCGTCCAGGGCTTGGCCGCGGGCGGGGGGGTGATCGGCAGGTTCTCGAGCCGGATCTCAGTGATGTTCCCGATCGATTTGCCGCCGGTCGCGTTCGCGCCGACGAGCTTGAGCGGCCAGTAGTACTTGACGTTGATCTGGGTCGGCAGCGCCGAGCCGTCCATGGTCGATGCGACCAGGTAGTTCTCGGATCGCTTCACTTCCTGACTCGTGAAGGTACGGTTGTACCCGTCGGCAGCGATGACGCGAACGACGTAGCCCTCGTCGGCGAGCGTTGCGTTGTACGCACCGATCAGCACCTCGTGGCCGAGCTGGTCGTCCACCAGGCCGATCAACCGCCAGAGCGGGAGACCCATCCAGGTGACGTTGTTCGAATCGACATATGTCGCGGAGTGCCCGCCGCAGGACAGGGCTTCGGCGAAGTAATCGCTCGTGACCGTGAAGTCCGTGTACCCGGTCATCTTCAGGGTCCAGGGCAGGGTTCCGGGAGTGGGGGTCGTCGGAACGGCCGTGGTCGGCGCCGTCGTGGGCGTCGCCTCGGGCACGCCCTCGACCCGGATCTCCGTGATGTTCCCGATCGATTTGCCGCCGGTCGCGTTCACGCCGATCAGTTTGAGCGGCCAGACGTTCTTGCCGTTGATCTGGGTCGGCAGCGCCGAGCCGTTCAGGGTGTTCGCGACGATGTAGTTCGAGCTGAACGCGACATCCTGGCTCGAGAAGGTACGGTTGTACCCGTCGGCCGCGATGACGCGGATGGTATAGCCCTGTTCGGCGAGAGTCCGGTTGAAGGCGAGGTCCCCGTGCTGGTTGCCGTCGTCGACGTAGCCGACGAGCCGCCAGAGGGGCATGCCCTCCCAGGTGCCGGTGGCATCGGTGTAGCTCGCGCGGTGGCCGGACCAGGAGAGGCCCTGCTCGAAGTAGGACTTGGTGATGTCGACCGAGACCGCGCCGTTCAGGGCGAGGGTCCAGTCGCTCGAGGGAGCCGGGAAGATCTCGATCTTCGAGATGTCCCTGACCGAGAGCTGGGCGGCCGATGGGAGGGCGTCCTTGCCGCCGTACCAGCCCCAGTACTTCTGGTCGAGGGTCTCCTTCATGTCCTGGTTGCCGAAGACATGCAGGTCGAACGGGTTCGTCGAGTTGTCGGCGCCGAAGAAGAGCCGCATGCCCTGCGCATAGCCGTAGTTCTCGCGAGCGGTCCACCAGACGAGGACAGGCGGGCCCTGCCGGCTCATGGGGCTGTAGACGTTGTCATAGCCGAGCCGGGCTCCGAAGCCGTCGGACGCCGAGACCTTCACCTCGCCGCCGGTCTCCATCCCGCCGACGAGGTCGCAGAGATCCTTGAGGTACGTCCCCCTGATCGTCTCGTTCACCTTGCCGACATTGTTGTCCTCGGCCGGATTCCACTTCGCCGGATCGGCGTAGTTGGTGATCTCGGTCAACGGCCCCTGGAAAAGGTACGGTGTGGCTCCGTCCCCGAAGACGGGGAGGTGGCTCTCCATCCAGGCGACGTCGTGGGTCACCTGTTCGGCGACGGTGGTGCCGTCGCTCGCATAGCGGATCACCTGCACCTGGGTCGTCTGCGCGGCGGCCGGGGCGGCCACGAGCAGGACGAGGAGCAGGAACAGCAGAACGTTTGTAGGTCTCATCGATTCTCCTCGGGATCACTACGACCGGTACTCGAAGGCCGCGGTAGTGAGATCAGAACAGGAGAAACCTCGATGGACGGCGGTAAATAGATTTTGTTTTTCTTTTTGGTTAATTAAATTAAATTAATCAACTTTACCATTCAGAGCGCGACGAAGAGCGCGACCGTGTCGGCGAAGTCGATCCTGCCGTTCCCGTTGTAATCGAAGAACGCGACCGGTTCGTTCGCACCGATCCAGCCCATCTGGTTGAAGTAGATGACGACATCTCCGAAGTCCTTCCTTCCGTTCCCGTTCACATCCTCGTACTTCCCGTTCAGATCGAGGTCGCGAGGCACGTCTCCGCTGCCTGGAAGCCCGATGGCGCGGGGGGCCGGAAAGATCTCGAGCCGCGCAATGGTGGCAACCGAGAGGCCAGCGGCGGACGGAAAGTTCACGCCGTCCGCATAGAAGTAATGCCAGTAGGCCGACGAGAGGCACTGCCGCATATCCTCGTTGCCGAAGACGTGCCATCCCTTCGAGTTCGACGAAATGTCGGCCAGAAAGAAGAGGCGCATCGACTCGGGCCAGGCATAGCCGTTTCGAGAGTTCCACCATGCGAGGATCGGCGGACCCTGACGGGCTGGCGGGGCGTAGACATTCGTGAAGTTCAGCCGTTTCCGAAAGCCATCCGCAGCCCGAACCTGGACTTCGTCGCCGGGGTACATGCCGCCCACGAGCTCGACAAGGTCGTGGATCGCAGTCCCCTTCACGGTCTCGTTGATCTTCTCGAGGTTCATCGTCTCGGCCGGGTTCCAGAGGTCCGTCTCGACAAAGGTCGGCCCCTGGAAGCGATACGGCGTCACTCCGTCCCCCATAACGGGGAGGTGCGCCTCCATCCAGGAGACGTTCACGGTCACCGATTGCGCGACCGTGGCGTTGTCCCAGCCGTACCGGACGACCTCGATGGTGGTGGTCTGCGCGGCGGCCGCGGGCAGGGCGAGCGCGAGCAGTGCTGCCAGCGCCATGAGTACGAGCAAGCCCCGTCCACTCCTCATGCACACACGTACCCGGGGCCAGGCATTAAATTGTTCCGGTTTATCTGTGCAGTCAATAAAGTACACTTAACCTGTTTCATCATCATCTTCCGCTGCGAACCTGATCCCGATGGTAGCGGCCGTACGGTGGCGGACGGCATGGGGTGCCGCGCTTCTACCGCTCGGGGCCTGCATACTGGTCGGCCTCGTGCTCCTCGCGCTCGCCACGCTCGGAGTCCGCGCGGCACAGGACCCTCCCGCGCTCGCTGCAGCCGCCGTCGATCCGGCCGTCTGGTCCGCTATCGGGATCACCTTCGCGGCTGCCGGTCTGGCGGTCGCGCTTCTCGCCCTCTTCGGAACGCCGCTCGCCTACCTGATGGCCCGGACGCGGAGTCGCAGCCTCCCCCTCGTCGAGGCGCTGGTCGACCTCCCGCTCGTGCTGCCGCACACGATCGCCGGGCTCCTGGTCTACCTCGTCTTCATGCGGAACGGCCCCCTGGGAGCGCCCTTCGGGGCGCTCGGCCTCTCGTTCGAGGACGCGTTCCCCGGAATCGTGGCGGCCATGCTCTTCGTCGGCATCCCGTACTACGTTGACGCGGCCCGCGACGGGTTCGCGAAGGTCCCGGTCGAGCTCGAGGAGGTCGCGCGGACCCTCGGCGCGGTGCGCGGGGCCGCCTTCGCCCGGGTGGCCCTCCCCCTCGCGGCCCGGGAATGCCTCTCGGGCGCAGTGACCGCCTGGGGACGGGCCGTCGGGGAGTTCGCGGCCGTGATCATGGTCGCATACTTCCCGCTCGTGATCTCCACACTGATCTACACCCGGTTCACGCAGTACGGCCTCTCGGAGACCGTCGCGATCGCTGTCGTACTCCTCGCTGTCTGCGGTACGGTCCTCGTGCTGCTCCGCAGGGCGGCGGCACGGCTCTGGAGGCCCGATGCTCAGATGTGAGGGGTGCCGAATCCGGGCCGGCGAGTTTGTCCTCGAGCTCGATCGGCTCCGGGTCGCCTCCGGCGAGCACTGCCTGATCGTGGGCCCGTCCGGGGCCGGGAAGTCGCTCCTGCTCCGGGCCGTCGCAGGGCTGGTCCGCCTCGAAACGGGCTCGGTAATGCTTCGCGGCGGGGATGCCCGGGGTCTTCCGCCCGAGGCGCGGAGGATCGGTCTCGTCTTCCAGCACTACAGCCTCTTTCCGCACCTCTCGGTTCTCGAGAATGTCGCGTTCGGCCTCCGGATGCGCGGCGCCGGTCGGCGCGAAAGCCGGAAGCAGGCAGAGGCCATACTCAAACGGCTCGGATGCATCCACCTCGCCGAGCGCCGCCCGGCGACGCTCTCGGGCGGCGAGCAGCAACGGGTCGCGATCGCCCGCGCACTTGCTACCGGAGCCGATCTCCTGCTCCTTGACGAACCGTTTGCAGCCCTCGACCCCGCGACGCGAGCCGCATGCCGGCTCGAGCTGGCTACGCTCCGCCGGGACCTCGGGCTCACCGTGGTCGAAGTCACCCACGCGCTCGATGAGGCAGCAGTTCATGCCGATCGGGTCGTGGTGCTCGACAGTGGCCGGATCGTAGCCGACGGCCCATACGGTGCGCTGATGACGCGCGTGCCTCACCTTCGAGCGGCGCGAGCCCTCGGCCTGGAGAATCTGGTACCAGCGACCTACTTCGACGGGAGAGCCGGAGGATGGTCCCATATCCCTCCATCCCTGGTGAAGATCGGTCCGCCCGATCTCCCCCCCCATCACAGCTCCCTCGCGCTCGCCGGCACTGTCGAGACGGTTGAGAACCTCGGCCCCGTCTGCCGGGTCCGGCTGCTCCTTGACGGCCCCGGGGAGCGGGTCGGATTTGTCGGGTTCGTCGAGACGGAAACCGCCCTTCCTCCCGGCTCCCGCGTGACAGCGCGGTTCCAGCGGGACGCAGTGCAGCTCCTGACTGAATAGGGCACGCCTCCTGGTCGTGTAGTCCCTCCTCCCCGAAGTGATGCCCGTTCCCGGAGCCGGTATCCTATCTCGATACCATTACGCCGGGTGAATCCATGGAATTCTCCCTTTTCATCCGCGCTGATCCGCGAAAACCCGGGGGGCGCCGGGTGGGCGTGCCGTTGCCGGGGGCAATCGCCCCTCCTGGCGGAACCCGGTTCCATCACTTCGCGTTCCGGGCCGCATCCGCTACGTCGAGACAGAGGAGGTTGGGGTACACCACCGATTCTTCTCGCCGGCGGGGGGCGAGACGCGAACCTCGAAGGACTCCGGGATCGAGATCGCCGGTGCGTCGCCGGTGTATCAAAACGGGACTGAAGAGCAGACCGCGGAGGACGTACGGTTGCCGGGACGTACCTGCCGACGTGTGGAAAAAAGGCCCGAACGGGGGCATTCGAGGATCTCCTGGCAATTAGGGAGATCGCACCCGCCGGGCGGTGAGGAAGTTACTCCTCGGCAATCGGCTGGAAGACGTTCAGATAGATCTGGTCGCTCCCCGTATTGTTCAGGCGCGTCCTCTCGGTCTTCTCCTCGACGAGGGCGAGGATCGGAAGCCGCAGGTCCTGACCGGGCCTGTACCCGAAGATCTTCTGGAGCTCGACCTGGTTCGCGTGCATAAACCGGGCGTTCGGGATCTCCATCGGGCAGTTCTCCTCGCATTGGCCGCAATTCACGCATGAGTCCGCCACGTGAGCAAGGCGGATCAGGTGGAACATGGGCGCGACAGGAAGGCGACCCGGCGGCACGAGTGCCGGGTTCCTGGTACTGCAGTTCTCGCAGTAGCAGACCGGACAGTTCTCGATGCACGCGTAGCACTTGATGCAGCGGCTCGTCTCGTTGAGGATGAACCTGAGCCGATCATCGCCTTCGCCAAGGGCGGCGAAGTCCTTTGCCCGCCACTTCTCGCCGAGCCTGTGCATCGCGCCCTCGATCTTGCCGCGGATCTCGATCCCCTTGGGGTTCGCGGGCTCGGTGCCGATCACGCCGGCATTCGCGGCCTTCGTGACGAGATCGGCGCCCTTCTGGCTGCAGACCTCGAGGAAGGTCGCCTTGCCGGCCCTCGGGCCGATGACACCCCAGTTGCCAGCGGCGATGTCGGCCTGACGCGGGACCTTCATCTCGCATCGGCGGCAGTTCGTGCGGCGGCCGAAGCCCTCCTCCTCGAGCTCGTCGATCGAGATGCCCTTGTGTTCCCCATCCTTCGTCTGGATGATGAACTGGCCCTTGTCGATCTCCTCCTTGACCACGTCGTCGGGGTCGACCCCGAACTTCGCGGCGATCATCTTGCGGGCGAGCACCGGCGAGACCGATCCGCCACAGTTGACTCCGATCAGCAGGAGGTTGTCGAGGTTGACCTGGCCCCGCTTCGCAAGCTCGTAGATCCCCATCGCGTCACAGCCCTTGACCGTGACACCGATCTTCTTGTCCTTCGCGCCGTCGAGGTACTTCTTGATCAGCTTGGACATCAGGATCGTTCCGCAATGGAGCGAACCGGCAGTATTGTCCAGGTCCTTCGGGTCCGTGATCAGGGTCGGCACGGCGTCGTAGAGGTCGACTCCTCGCTTCACGGTGAAGACGGCGTCAACGATCCCATTCTCGAGCGCGTATTTCCAGAGCGCGGTCACAGCGCCGCCGCACTCGGCCTTGGATGCAAGGTTCTGGTCGTTGGTCCACGCGTAGAGCATCTCACCTTTCGCTGCCATGATCAGGCCTCCGCGATCTTCTCGACAGACACGGCGCAATGCTTGAGCTCGGGCATCTTGGAGAGCGGATCGAGAGCGAAGTTCGTCAGCTCATTGGCCCCCTTGGGGAAGTGCATGGCCATGTAGAGAACGCCCGGGGCAACATCGTCGGTGATCCGGGCGAGCGGCCGGGACTCTCCGCGCCGGGACTTGACCAGGATGTGTTCGTTCTCCTTGATCCCGAGTCGCTTCGCGTCCTCGGTGTTGATCTGGACGTAGTTCTCGGGGACCTCGTAATGGAGGACCGCCGCCCGGTCCGTCTGGGTCCGCGTGTGGTAATGGAAGATGACCCGGCCCGTCATCAGGGTGAATGGGTACTCCGCATCCGCGACCTCCGCAGGCTCGCGGTACTCGAGCCCGAAGAAAGTGCCGAGACCATCGGCCGCCGAGAACTTCTCCCGGTGCAGGATCGGCGTCCCCGGGTGCTCCATCGTGGGTACCGGCCAGTGGATCGACTCGGGCTTCTCCATCCGCGCGTAGGGGGCACCGAACATCGAGGGGGTCACGGAGCGCATGTCATCCCAGACATCCTCGGCCGTCTCCCACTCGAAGCCTTTCAACCCCATCTTCTTCGCGATCATGGAGAAGACCTTCCAGTCATCGACCGACTGCCCGGGGCCGTCGACGGCCTTGCGGACACGGTTAATCCGCCGCTCGCCCGAGGTGAAAGTCCCGTCCTTCTCGGCGAAGGTGGTGCCGGGGAGGATCACGTCGGCGTACTGCGTGGTCTCGGTCGGGAAGATATCCTGGACGACCAGGAAGTCGAGTTTCTCGAGCGCCTTCATGATCCCGTTCGAGTTCGGGTACGAGACGACCGGGTTCAGCGCCATGATCCACATGGCCTTGACCGTGTCGCCGGTCGCCCACATCTGCTCGGTCAGGGTCTGACCGTACCAGTCGGGCAGGGAACCGATCTCCAGGCCCCAGGCCTGCTCCATCTTCTTTCGGTTGTCCTCGACCGCGACGGCCTGGTAGCCTGAGAAGACGTTCGGGTACGCACCCATGTCGCAGGCGCCCTGCACGTTGTTCTGGCCGCGGAGCGGGTTGACCCCGACGCCCTCGCGCCCTATGTTGCCGCAGAGCATCGAGAGGTTGGCGCACGACCGGACGTTGTCCGTGCCGGTGGTCAGCTCTGTGATCCCGAGGCAGTAGATGATCACGGCGTTCTTGGCCTCGGCGTACTTGAGTGCGATCTCGCGGACGCGCTCGGGGGGCACACCGGTGATCTTCTCGACATCGGCGTACTTCTCGACCATAGCCTTGAGCTCGTCGAAGCCCTTCGTCCGACCCTCGATGAACGCCTTGTCCTGCTTCCCCTCCTTGATGATCCAGTACATCATCGAGTTGATCAGCGCGATGTGCGTCGACGGGTTGTACCGGAGCCAGTCGTCGGCGAGGCGAGCCGTCGCCGAGAACCTCGGGTCGAGGACCACGATCGGGATCCCCTTCAGCTTCGCCTGAGCAATGCGCCTCCCCGCAAGCGGGTGAGCCTCGACCGCGTTCGAACCGATGAGCATGATCAGGTCCGAGTTCAGGACATCGTGGAACGGGTTGGTCGCGGCGCCTGAGCCGAACGAGAGCGAGAGCCCGGCGACGGACGGCCCGTGGCAGATCCTGGCGCAGTTGTCGACGTTGTTCGTCTTGAACGCGACTCGCGCGAACTTCTGCATTGCGTAGCAGTCCTCATTCACCGTTCGGCAGGAGACCTGAAACCCGAGCGACTTCGGGCCGTACTTATCGTAGGTCTCTTTGAACTTCGAGGCGATCAGGTCGAGCGCCTCGTCCCAGCTCGCCTCGACGAACGTGCCGTCTTTCTTGATCAGCGGCGTCGTGAGCCGCTCCGGCTTCTGAACGTGCTCCCAGCAGGTCTCGCCCTTCGGGCAGAGCTTGCCTTCGTTGATGGGGGATCGCTTGTAGGGTTCGACCCCGACGAGGGTTTTGTCGTCCTTAACGACCAGGTTCAGTCCGCAGCCAACGCCGCAGTACGGACATGTGGTGGGGACGTACTTCAGTGATTCAGTCATACAGCATCTCCTCAAAGGTTATTGACCTCGAGCCGGCAGACGCGGGCTCAAATTTCGGTCAATCAAGTCTACGGCCCATCGATAAATAAAAACTACGAGAATAGTTCAACATAAATTATTAACTCGTTTGACTGATTCCCACCGATATTCAGCAATTTTTCTCGTGGAAATCCAGGGCGCGCAGATCACACGTACGGCAGGCGTTCAGGATATTTCATTAACTAACAAGATTGTATAAAGGGAGGAGACAGAGTACCACCGCATGACATCCGATGGGGAGATGACAATCGGCAGGGTGCTTGCGCGGGCTGCAGCACTCGGCGTTCCCGAGCACCTGCAGCGGATGATCGCCCGCTGCAGCGAGTTCCACACTTACCCCGCTCCCGGGCTCGTGATGGGCGTCTTCATGGTCGACCGGGCCATGGAGGGGCTCGGCGCGACGCCCGGAGAGAAACTCTTCGCGGTCTCGGAGACGAAAAAATGCCTTCCCGATGCACTTCAGGTGATCGCCCACTGCACGATCGGAAATAACCGTCTCAGGGTTCTCGAAGCGGGCCGGTTCGCCATCACCATGAATCGGCCCTCGACAGACGAGACCACGAAGGGAATGCGCGTCTCGGTCGACATCTCGCGGCTCGAAGCGTTTCCAACCCTCCAGGCCTGGTTCATGCACGATCGGTCCTTCGACCGGAAGACCATGACAGGAATGCTCTTCGATGAGATCCTGGGCGACGGTCACCGGTATCTTTCGACCGAACCGGTAAGCGTTCGGGTCAGCCAGAAACGCGGCTGGCAGGCGGCCAGGTGCGAGTGCTGCGGTGAACCGGTTCCCGACACGCTGCTCACCAAGGGGATCTGCGCCGCCTGCGGAGATCAGCGATACTACGAGCCCCTGGAATTCTGAATTGGCCGGACTCATCGGCCTCGGACGTCGACGAAGGCCGCCTGGTTCTACGGCGGCCTTTGTAACCTGGCGAGCGTACCGGCCATCGCCCGGTTCTGTGCGAAGAGCGTCTCCTGCTCGCTGCCTGCTCCCGAATTCCATTCTGCCTGCAGCACACAACGATATGATAACCCGGTCGATTGCGACCCGTGCCGATCCCAGACCCCGGGCGCGGCAGTCGACACCCCCTCGGAGCGACCAGGCCCGGGATTCCGGGTTCCATGGTCGCTGTCCGTTCACTCATTCCTGTGCGGATCATCCTCGGTGAGAGAAAAACCCTAACAATAACCTGCTGCCGGAAGAACCACGAAGAATCTCGGCTGGGACGGGAGGCCACGCCCGCCCGCACCGATGAGAGACTGCCCTGGCGAGGGGCACAGTTACCGAATCAGCCCTCTCCTGGACCGATGGGTATGATCTCGCCCTGAGGCAGAGAACATCCCGGTAATTTGTAAGTGGCATTCATAGAAATAAGAACAAGTTAACAAAACATAGTTTATTGAGTATTTAAACGCGCAGTCAGAGGCGCCCCTCCCGTCGCCCGACTGACGCCATCATCACCGCATATTCGTTCACCCCGTCGCATCCGAGAAGTTGATTGGCGAGTGCATCGTGGAAGAGGTCGATCGGACGGACCTCGCAGCCGATGCAGGCCGCGGTCATGATCAAAGCCTGGCAGACATGGCCGGCGTCGATCAGTACGCCTCGATAGCCGCGATTCCCGAGTCCCCACGTGGCTCGTTGCGGGACCGCCGTCCAGGCGAAGGTAACTGGCGCCAGGTGGACGGCCGCCACGTTCATGCAGGCCGCCCCGAACTCGCCCACCAGGCAGGTATCGGGTTTGAGGAGTGCCAGGGCATGCGAGAGCGGGAGGTAGCGATAGAGTCCCTCGGGAAGTCCGCCGATACCACTGATGATCAGATAGGTCTCGAGCGGGTGCCGATTGCCGCAGGACGGGACGTGCCGGAGTGTCACCTGGTCGTCGACCAGCCCGCGAACCCCCTGCGTGTACCAGAGCAGATACGAGAGATCGGCGAGGTTGAGGGTCGTTCGCTGGAGAAAACCGGAGGGTTCCCACCAGTCGAGCACGTCCCGGACCGAGACCTGCGGCACCTCGAAGGACGCGGGCTCAGGGAGGGGATAGCATCGAATTCCGCGTGGGACCGGCATCTCGACAGGTGGCCGCGGCAGGCCCCGGAGCTGGTCGGTCGTTGAAAAATCAGGATAGGCTGTCGCCCGCATGAAGGCGGATCCTGGCGTCGCGGAGACCGTTACTGGTCCCGGCGCCGTTTCGGCACCGGGCCGGACCGCCACCCTACGTGGCCCGGACATAGAGGTTGCCCAGCACGGGCTGACCGCGAGATGTGGGGTGGCGCTCGCCAAGATCGCCGACGTAGTGGTCGAACAGATAGCTCGCGCCATCCACATCCTTCTCGACCGTCTCGGTCTTCCGGAACCCGGGGAGGATATGCTCGATCTCGCCGAGCACGTAGATGTCACCCTTGACCATCTGGCCTCCGACGCGCCCCTGCACGTCGCCCTTGATGATGACAGTCCCCCCCTCGGCGTGGGTCGAGACGTGGATGAAGGCATCCCCCTCGATGATGATGGTTCCGCCGATGATGAAGGTCCCGATGTCGTTCCCCGCGTCACCCCTGATCCGGAGGGTGCCCCCGCGCATCCCGCGCCAGTCACCGCGGTAGGAACAGCCGACGTGGTTCTGGGCGCGCCCGTCGACCGTGATCTCGCCGCCCTCCATCTGGATGCCGCAGAAGGAGTCGACATTGCCCTTCACGTGGATCCTGCCGTCCTTCATCCACCCGCCGAGGTACATATCGGCGTTGCCCTCCACCGTGATCAGGCCGCCGGTCATCTTGTACCCGATGTACTTCGCTCGTGAAGCGTCGCCCTCGACTACGATCGCGGTCTCATCCGGCGTCGCGCCCGCAACGCCGGAGACATCGAAGTAATCGCCGAGCCGGGCCTTGACCTTGCCCTCCCAGACGT
This sequence comes from Methanospirillum sp., assembly GCA_039679395.1. Taxonomy (GTDB): domain Archaea; phylum Halobacteriota; class Methanomicrobia; order Methanomicrobiales; family Methanospirillaceae; genus UBA288. Next base: position 13,068 of record JBDKUZ010000123.1, read on the forward strand.
CGAGGTCTGCAATCTCGTCGGTGGTCCTGCCGGCCATCGCGTCGGGGCAGATAGCATAGCAGTCGATGCAGAGATCGGGCTCTGCAATTGGAATCAGTCGAATCGTTCCCATGCTAGGCCTCCGTGTCGACCTCGATCACGTACGGGTTCGGTGCCAGGTAGTCGCGGACCGAGTAGTTGTCGAGCCCGACTGTGTAGTCCTTCAGGAACTTGTCGTGGAGATCGCGCCTGACCTGGGGATTCTCGGGGACCTTTGCACGGACCCAGAGCGTCCGCTTATTGCCGTGACTCATGATATCGCCATCTTTGACCACGATCTCGCCCGTCTTGACAAAGTACGAAGCGCGCTGGAACGCGGCTTCGAGCGCGAGCGGATCCGACGGCAGGTTCGCCGGATCGAGGTCGTAGACCACGACGTTCCCGTCCATGCCGGGGGCGAGCCCGCCGTAGAGGTTGCCGAGGCCCAGGCATTTCGCGGGTCCCGACCGTGTCATCTGGGCGATCTCGTAGAGCGAGAGTTCGCGATCGAGCGAGGCGATCTCGGTCGCCGACGTCACCTTCGCGCTGTGCTTGAATGATTCGAGGGTTGCCTGCCGGTATCTCTCCGACATCAGCCAGGCCCAGATCCGCGGGTACCGCGTGAACGGCCCGGCGTTCGGGTGGTCCGTCGAGACGAAGCAGCGGTTCATGTCCTCGCAGAGGAGCGCGAGCTCGAGACCGATCGCCCACTGTATTCCGCAGACCTTGATGTTTTTGTCGTAAACATACGGGACGACACCGGCCGCCGTCTCGAGCTCGACGTCGACGTTCGTCCACTTCAGGTGGTTGAGGCCGTTGAGGTGGTGTTCGAACGGGCCGTCGGCCGTCATGGTCGTGGTCTCGTCGAGGGTCACGCACCCGAGGTCGAAGGTGATGTTCTCCTGGTTGTTGATGTAGTTCACGACCTCGCGGGCCTTCGACTCGAAGTTCCCCCAGGTATCGCCGCCATAGGCGTGGAACTGGAGGTGCGTCGAATGGAGCACCTGCTCGCGACCGTACTTGTTGTTCGCGGTGACCCCTTCGGCCAGGCGGAGGGTGTCGATCGTGGTCCGGTAATTGCCGGGATTGCCGAGGTCGTTCTGGTGAATATGAACCGAGTGGGGGAGCCCGAGATATTCGTTGGTCTTGATCAGGCCGCTGACGATCTCCTTCGGCGTGATCTGGAAGAACGGGACAGTGTCGTCCAGGCTGAGGCAGTTCAGGCCCCATCCCCATGCCTCGGTGCCCCCCGGGTTGACGACCTTGATCCCGTAGCCCTTGGTGGCCTTCAGGATCCAGGCGGTATACGCGGCGGCGTTCTCGATCTCGCCACGCTTGAGGTACTCCATCACGAACCAGTTGTTGCCGAAGACGGGCAGGGCCGCCTCGTCGATGATCGGCGTGTCGTGTATCTCTTCGTGGACATGGGGCGAATGGAGGGGCGGCATGGCGGCTTCCATCACGAACGCGTACCCCATCCTCGCGTAATCGTACCCGGTCTTGAACGTAGAGGGGATCGAGAAGCCCATCTCCATCCGGTTGCCGCCGGAGGCCAACGGGCTCTTGAAGAGCTTGTCCTCGGGGCGCATCGTCCGCCCCGCGTTTACCTTTGGCCCTGCAACGTGCGAATGAACGTCGACGCCGCCCGCCATCACCGTCTTTCCGGTGGCATCGATCATCTTCGCGCCCGTACCGACGGAGTCGACGATACGGCCGTCTCGGATCGCGATGTCCATGACATCGCCGTTGATACCGCGGGAGGGATCGAAGACCGCTCCGTTCCGGATCAGGAGTTCCGCCATCTTACTCCTCCGTCCCGGCCCGGGCTACGTCGAGGGCCGGGTGGTGGATCCAGACGGGCTCGGTGTCAGTCAGCTCGCACATCCGGACGTAGATGCGGTTGAAGAGCTCCTCGTCCGAGATAACGCCCTCCGGAGGTTCGATCACCTTCTTGAACTGGATCGGCACATTGTCCATCCGGTAGACCACTCCACCCACCTCGACCCCGACCACGCCGACCGGGATGTGGAGGTCCGAGATCTCGGAGGCCATGTTGATGTTCGGGTCGATCGTGATCCACGGGTGCTGACGGAGCTTCTTGACAGCCTCGATTGGGAAGTGCGCTCCCGCGTCAGTCCCGATGTTGAAGAATGCGTCGCAGTCGTCGCGCATGGCGAGGTCGATGGACGAGGTGTCGCCGGGGTTCATGTGCGCGAGCGACCCTTTCGAGAGGTCGATGCAGTACGGGAAGCCGTACGACCAGGACCAGACCTGTCCCGGCCCGGCGATGTTGTAGTGGCCGCGCATGGCCATGATCGTCGCCTTCGTGACCGTGTTCAGGTCCCGCGTCAGGCTGATCGCGATATCCACGTTGTGGTTCCGGCCGTCCGAGTGACAGAGGCCCATCCCGTAGAAGAACGCGACGAAGCGCCCCTTCTTCATTGTCTGGATCGCCTCGAGGATCTGGTCGCGCGGAACCCCGGCGACCTCCTCGGGGATCTCGTGGCCCCGGAGCGCCGTCCGGAATGCGTTGAAGAGATCGTAATCGTGGCCCTGCTTCACCATCAGGTGGAGGTTCGCGACCTTCGCGGTATCGGTCTCGCGGGGGTCGATGCAGATCACGGTCCGGTTCTTGTGGCCTTTCCTCGTAAAGAAACCGCGGGGAAAGACCGAGTACCGCGAACAGTGGCGCGGGTGGGCGTGCATGGGGTTGCAGCCCCAGAAGACGACCACGTCGGCCCGGTTCTTGACCTCGCCGAGCGTGCAGCTCGGGTAGCCGTTGTCGAAGATCGCGAGGAACGACGGGCCGTGGCAGATCGAGGCGCAGTTGTCGAGGACCGCACCGCCCTTTTCGGCCACGCGCCCGATCGCGGCCATGGCCTCGCAGTTGGTCGAGCCGAATCCGTAGATCAGGGGTTTCTTCGCTGCGAGCATGACTTTGGCCGCGTGGTCGATCGCCTCGTCGTACGAGATCTCTCTGTAGCTCCCGTCCTCCTGGCGGAGGCGGGGCAGGGTCACGCGCCCGGGTTTCGTTGCATGGTGGAAGATCTCGTTACCGATGGCGCAGGCGTTCTTGACTTCCAGGATCTCCTTGCCGTCGTCCGAGACGACGATCTCGAGGTCATCGCACGAGGCGCCGCAGTACGGGCAGCCGACCTGGGTATGGGTTACTGGCATCTTACGTACCTCCGTTCCAGAGGCCACAGGCCCCCTGGACACACTCGAGAGCGGACTTGATCCGCTCGGTCGGTGCGGGCTCGACAGTCACGGGAAACCCGCTGTACTGCGGCACGCCCGTGGGCTGGGTCCGCGGCGGGACAACCTGGTTCGCCCAGACCCCCTGGCGGATATGGGCGAGCCCGGGAGGGCAGTACTGGCCGGCTACGACAGCCTTGACGATGACCGAGCCCGCCTCGCTCGTCACGCGGACATTCGTATTCCGGTAGATCCCGAGCCGCCGGATGTCCTCGAGGTTCATCTCGATGATCGAGCAGGCCTCGAGGTATTCGGGGGTTGTCTTCCCCTTCTCCATCGCAACTCCCTCTTCGATTGCGCGCTGGGTGATCAGATTCAGTGTAATCGAGCTGTTCACAGGTTCACCTCTCCACGCTCGCCACGCCATGCGGGCGAGGCTCGTTCCGTTGGGTGTGGCCAGTACAAATCTATGAGAAGGCATTAAAAAAAGGGAATAGTTCATTAAGTAAATTAATTATTTTAGATTTGAGGGATTAGTTAAGAATTAGTACTAGACTGATTTCTCTTACAGCGCCCCGCATCCATCGGCATTCCGTGGTGCTAATTCTCGATGGTTTCCGTCAAAATTCTGGTTAAAGCCTGCTGCGAGGTCTGCCCGCAGCGAGTCGAGATCCATCAGTTCGAGCTGATCGGCAAAGTGCCGGCCTGCGTACGCCCGACGGTAGCACCGATCGAGCACGGCGCCGACCACGGCAACGACCTCTTCGGGCGTCCGGACGGTCAGCAGCTCCTTGCCGAGCACCGGGTGGCGCCCGCGCCGGCCTCCGATTGTAATCCGATACCCGGGGCCGGTATCGGCGATGACATCGAACGGGCAGTAATCGATGCACATGCCGCAGGCCATGCAGCGCTTCTCGTCGAGCCGGAGACACCCATTTATCATCGCGATCGCCTCCTCGCGGCAGGTGTTCGCACAGGTTCCACAGCCCGTGCATTGGGCGTCGTTCCGGTCGGGACGGCGGATTCCCGTGATCCCGATCTCGCAGAGCCGCTCGCCGGCACACATGTTAGGGCAGGCCGAGATGCCGATACGCATCTTGACCGGAAGAGCGACGCCGAAGAACCGCCGATCGAGCTCTTTCGCGAGTGCATAGGTCTCGATGTTGGCTAGGCGGCAGGTCGCGGTACCCGGACAGGCGACAATGTTCACGACCTCGTTCCGTTCGGCCCCCAACGGCGTGCCGTTCTTCTCGAGCACTGGAAGGAGATAATCGAGGGCCTCCGGGGCGACATTCGGCAGTTCGAGGGTCTGGCGCATGGTCAAATGGACAGCCGGGACCCCTGCTTTGCGCGCGGCCCGCGCGAGCCCGGTGAGCTGGTCGGGAGTCAGGAGGCCTGCCGGGACACGGAGCCGAACGATACACCGGCGCGGGTCGCGCTGGGTGATGATGCCGCCCGCCGATTCGAGCGCTTTTCGTGGGTCCACACCCTCTCTTTGGGCACGGAGGTAAATAAGAGGAATGAATAATCCTGTTAAGTTGAACGGATCGTATCAGAGCTCACGTCAACTTCCGTCGTTCGATCTCGCCCGCGCGCGGATTGTCGCCGCGTTTCCGGACCCCTGTCGCACCGTCGATCTATCGGTCGACGACGGCGTGGGACGGATCCTCGCAGCCCCCGTCCATGCCGCGTTCGCGGTCCCGGGTTCTGACGTGGCAGAAGTCGACGGATTCGCTGTTGCGGCTCGCGACAGCATCGACATGGCGCCGGTTCGGCCGGACGTACTCAAGGCTGGGGTTCGGATCGATACAGGCCGTCCGTTGCCGCCGGGGACCGATGCCGTTGTGCCGATCGAACGATGGGCGGAGGGTTCCGGGTGTCTCGTTCTCGACGCGCCGGTCGAGGCGGGAGACGGGGTCCGGCGCGCAGGGACAGAGCTCGAAGACGGTGCGGTCCTCCTGCCTGCCGGTCACCGTCTTCGCCCCGTCGATGTGGGTCCGCTCGTGGCCGCAGGGGTGACCCGCATTCGTGTCCGGACCGTCCGGGTGGCTGTCATCCCGACCGGCGGGGAGCTCGTTCCCCCGGGGAAGGTTCCGGGACCGGGCGAGAGCATCGCCTCGAACCCCATTGCGATCCGGGCGCTGCTCGCGCAGCAGGGCGCCGAAACCGTCGCCCACGAGGTGGTCCCCGACGACCCGGAGGAAATCCGGGTTGCGATCGAAGCCCTGCAAGCCGAAGCTGACCTCATCGTCGTCTGCGGCGGGTCCGGCCGGGGTACGCGCGATGTCGTTTTCGATGTGGTCCGTTCGCTCGGCGATATCGTGATCGACGGCGTCGCGGCCCGGCCAGGGCGGGCCTTCCTCGTCGTCCGGGCCGGGGACGTCCCAGTCGTCTCCCTGCCGGGGCGGGCCCAGCCCGTCGGCCTCCTCACCGAGTACTTTCTCGCTCCGCTCCTCGCCGCATGGGGGCTCCCGGCGGTGACCCCCCCGCTCGTCCGTGCTCGACTCGGTCTGGCCGTCGAATCGGATCCCGGGTTCACCGAGACGATTCCGCTCTCGGTTGCCCGGGTCGAACGATCGACCGTCGGTCTCCGGCAACCACGGGGGCGACGTGGGACGCACTCGCAACTCAGAGCGAACGCGCGTCTCCTCATCCCGGACGGGATCGCGGGGTATGCTGCCGGCGACGAGGTCGATATCGAGCTGCTGGACGATCCAGACGGGCCCGCGAGAACCGTTCTGGTGGCAGGTGCCGTCGAGGGGCTCGGCCTCCTCGAGACCCGGTATCGTATCGCGGTGGTCCCGTGCGATGAGCATGAGGCGCAGGCCTTGCTCGACCGCTCGGCCTGTCACCTGGCGGTTCTGAAAGATGCTCCGGACGCCCCGATGCCGACCTGGCAGCTCCGACTCGGTGGATACGGAGATCTTCTGCTCGCGGCGCCGCCAGGGCTGGCGCACGACCCGAAGGTCCGCGCAGTCCTGACTGCCCTGAACATCACCAGGTGATGACGTCGGCTTCGTCGCCGACCCCGAGCCCGTCGCTTTCAGCGGGAACCACGATGATCCCGTCGCATTCAAAGAGTGTCGAGAGGCGACCGGCCTCGCCGTCGACCGGGGTCGCCCAGCCATCGCGGATACGAACAAGGCGGAAGGTCTCGCGACGACGCCGGAGCGGGACCGGGGCCGCGAGACGGACGGTCTGGCGGCATTGCGCCCGGCGCGGACCTCCCTGCATTCCCTCGATCAGCCGGGCGAGGAAGAGGACGAGCACGATGAATGACGAGGCCGGGTGGCCGGGCAGGCCAATAACCGGCCTGCCGTGGACCATCGCGATCCGCGTCGGCTTCCCGGGGCCGAACGTGACTGCGGGCATGGTCCGATCGGAGAGCCGTGCAAGGACCTGCCCCGTGATATCCCGTTCACCGCGGGCGCTCCCGCCAGAGACCACCACCGCGTCGCAGTCTGCGACAGCCCGGAGGACCGCATAGGTCAGCTCATCGGGGTCATCGCGCACCACTCCGGAGAGCACGGGGATCGCTCCCTGGCGCCGCAGAAAGACGCCGATCAGGTGGGAGTTGACCTCGCGCACCTCGCCGGGTGCGGGTTCCGCCGAGGCGTCGACGAGCTCGAGCCCGGTCGGGACTATCCCGATCCGGAGTGGACGGTGGACACGAACCACGGTCTGCCCCACCGCGGCGAGCACGCCGACATCCTGCGGCCGAATCGTCCAGCCTGCCGGCAGCAGCGGCATACCGGCGACGAAGTCGGCACCGCGGCGGGTCACGTGCTCGCCAGCTCGCATCGGACGGATGAAAACCAGCACGTCTCCCCGGCGACAAGCCTGCTCAACCGGCACAACCGTGTCGGCTCCGTCGGGCAGGCGCCCTCCAGTCGGTACTCCGTAGGCCGCTCCGGCCTCGAGGGCGACCCGAAGAGAAGAGCCCATCGAGACGGAGCCCGCGATTCGGAGGGCAACAGGACTGTCCTCTGAGGCGTCCGCGGTCTCGCTTGCTTTGAATGCGAACCCGTCCATGGTAGAACGGTCGAACCCCGGCACGTCCGTGTTCGAGCGGATCGTCTCGGCGAGGATACGGCCGTCGGCTCGATCGATCTGCACCATCTCGGAGCTGGCGGGAAGCGCCGACTGCTGGATGAACCGTATCGCCTCCTCGATCGAACATGCCGCCTTCTCGAAGGGCACGGGATCGGACCGTGTCGGGGAGGCCTGATGGAGGACCATCATTGGGAAAATGGTTACCATAAACCTGTAATAAATTATTTCCTTTTACTACTCGGCCTTCAATGTCAGGGCAGCCCCGCCCCGCCGAATTCGCTCCGGGTGGGTATAGACCGTGAGCCTTGGGGGCCGGGCAAACCCGACCGCGGTGATGTTCAGTCGTTCGGCCAGCTCGAGCCCGGCCAGGAGCGGGGCTGTATTCGAGATGACGACCGGGATCCCCGCCCGGTAGACCTTGGCCACCATGCCCGAGGGGAGGCGGCCGGTACAGACCAGGAGCGCGGATGAGAGATCGGCGCCTTCGAGCAGGGCCGTACCGACGGCCTTGTCAACCGAGGTGTGCCGGCCCATGTCCTCGGCCGACGCGATCACCTCTCCGTCGGGGCCCACGATGACGGTGCAATGGGTTCCTCCGGTGCGGCGCCAGAGCAGGGCGAGCTCGTTAATCAGCCCGGCAGCGTGCAGGACGTGATCGAGTTCGAGAACCGGCCCGTTCGGTAACGGCTCACGGCATGCATCGAGGCCGCAGGCAATTCCAGGGCAACCGGAGGTCCGGAGCTCGATCCCAGCCGGCGGTCCCACGAGGCCGGGAACACTGGCGTCGATCACCATTCCGTCGATTCTGACAGACCGGACCGCGTCGAGGGACGGGACGACGCCCTCGCAGACAAGAAAACCACACGCGAACGCCTCGAGTCGGTCACGGGTCAGGGCGAGTCGGACAAGCGGCGCGCCGTTCACGCGGAGCTCGACCGTCGACTCCACGCAGACCTCGGCCTCGTCTCGCCGCGCGCCGAACTCGTCGGCGAAGATCACATCCACCCTGCGGGTCAGGTCCGCCGCATCCCGCGCAATCGTTTCGATCTCCGTGCCCGCGTACATCGTGAAAGGGTGGCTTGTCGGGATGGAAGAAGCATAATGTTTATCTAATTTCATTAACCTGACCCGTTTGTCACCAACGATTATAACCGTCGACACCGATCATTTCTGGAGCATACAATGCGTTTCTTCGATCAGATTACCTATACGCAGGCCCATGCGATCGTCACCGGGTCTTTTCCCATCCCGTCGCGGTCAGAGATGGTTCCGATCGCCGACGCGGTCGGGCGGGTAACTGCGGAGCCGGTCCTCGCCGCGTTCGACGTGCCCGGCGAGGATCGATGCCTCGTCGACGGGTGCGCGGTGCCGAGCGCCGACACCGCAGGCGCGAGGGAAGGCCGTCCCGTCGTACTTCCGTCGGCGGTGCTGGTCGAGTCCGGGGACCCGCTTCCAGACTGGTGCGACGCGGTGGTCATGGTCGAGGATCTCAGGGAGTCGGGCGGGAGATATGCGACCTCGAAGACGGCCTGGCCCGGCCAGCATGTCGGGCGAGCCGGCACCGAGATCAGAAGGGGGTGTGAACTCCTTCCGACCGATCACCGGGTCCAGCCGGACGAGGTGAGCGCCCTTGTCGTCTGCGGTATCGAACAGGTTCGCGTCCGGGCCCTCCGGGTCGCTCTTATTCCGGTCGGGAGGGGGCTCGTGCCGCCCGGGACATGCCCGGGGCCGGGAGAGGTGATCGAGTCGAACACGTCGCGGGCGGCCGCGTTCCTCTCTGGCCGCGGGGTCGGATGCGTCTCTCTCCCGGCGGTCACCGGGGGGATACAGACGATAGGAGACGTGCTTACGGCTGCCGTTCGCGACTCGGATCTTGTCCTGATCTTCGGCGGCGTCTCCAAGGGGTCGAGCGACAGCACGGCCGGGGCGATCAGAACGCTCGGCGAGGTTATCTTCCACGGCGTTGCCATGCAGCCGGGCCGCCCGACCCTGGCAGGCCGCGTGGGGAGGGTTCCGGTCATCGCGCTTCCGGGGTACCCCTTCGCGGCGGGGGTTGTCCTTCGGGAGCTGGTCGCGCCGCTCCTCTGCTCCTGGGGATTTCCACCGTCCGTGCCGTCCCTTACGGTGCCGGTAGAACTCGCACGCCCGGTGGTCTCCGAGGCCGGTATTGACGAATTCGTGCCGCTTACCCTCGGGTACGTCGGCGACCGCTGGATCGCCTATCCCCGCGCCCGAAACCCCGCTTCGCATCTCGCGGACATCGGGCCCCATGCCTTCCTCCACGTCCCTTCCGATGTCGAGGGATTCGAGGCCGGGACGGTTCGGGATGCCCGCCTTATCGCCGGCGAGCGGGCCGCCCGGCGAACGCTCTTTGTCCACGGTGCGCCCGGCCCGGGCCTCGAGGGACTGGTATCGGCGGCACGGGCTGTGGGCCTGCAGGTCGAGTCGGTCGGGGGGAGGGCCGCCATGGCCCTCCAGGCGCTCGAATCGCGGCGCTGCCATATCGCTGCTCTTGAAAGACCCGGGGAAAAGACCCGGCTCGTCTCGACACGCGTCCTCCTCGAAGACCCTCGCGTCCGGGCCGTGACCGTGACGGCCGAGGCGGTCGGTCTCCCGCTCGAGTTCGTCACGCCCGGCTGAACAGGCGGTCGAGCCAGCCTGATGGCGACCGCTGCTCCTCCCGGGGCACTGGCTCCTCCCCGGCGAGAATGCGGACCGTGGCCTGATCGACGAAAGCCGTAGCCCCCTCGCCGATCCCGGGCTCGTCCCCGGAATAGAAACCGGTGAGGAGATAGCCATCTCCGCGGACCCGGACCCGGAAGACGGGACCGATCCGCTGGACTCGATCGAGAAAACCCTCGAACGCAACGTTCCCGCTCGGCCCACCGGTCGTCCCCGTCTCGACCCGGACCATGGACGGCGGCACGTACCAAGGCCCCGAGCCAGGAAACTCCGGGACGCTGCCGGACGTGAGCAGGTTCTCGAGCCCGAGGGCATGCACGGTCCTCTCGTTCGGCGGTGCGGCGAATATCCGCCCTGTCTCGCCAAATGCAACGAGACGCCCCTCGGTGATGACGGCGAGATGGCTCGCGAGCAGCTCGGCCTCGTCCGGCCGGTGGGTCACGAGTACGATTGTCAGGCCCATGCGGGCATGGACGTCGGCCAGTTCCTCGATGCAGACAGCACGGTTTACCGGATCGAGCGCGGCAAAGGGTTCGTCCAGGAGAAGGAGGCTGGTCCTGAGCACGACAGCACGGGCGATCGCGGTCCGTTGACGCTCACCTCCCGAGAGAGAGGCGGGCCGTCGATCTGCAAGCTCGCCGATCCCGAGTCGTTCGAGCGAGGCCTTCGCTTCGTGCCGGGCTATGGCGGCAGGGACCCCTCTCGCCCGCAGACCGAAGGCGACGTTCTCGAGTACAGAGAGGTGGGGAAAAAGGGCGTAGTGCTGGGGAACGAGGGCGATTCCCCGTTCCTCCGGCGGAAAAGCGGCCAGATCCCGCCCATCGAGCCGGATCTGGCCTGACGCGGGGATCAGCCCCGCAATCGACTGGAGGAGGGCAGATTTTCCCGCTCCCGACGGGCCGACGACCGCGCACAGGGCCCCTGCAGGAAGCCGCAACGAGAGCGGCCCGAGCCGGAACCCGCCGAGCCGGGCAGTCACACCATCAAGAGCGAGACTCCCCGCGATGTTGCCGGCCATCAACAAAATAATATTACTTTTTATCATATGTCAACGTATTGGTTCTATCGAGTCCGACCCTTCCCGGGTCGATCGAAGGGTATTGATTTCATGAGAACGAGAACACTGGTTTTCACCATCCTCGTTCTGGCTGCGCTCCTCTGCGCCGCCGGATGCACCTCGACCGGCACCGGTCAGGCCACATCGACGCCCACGCCCGTCATGACGACCACGGCACCCTCGTCCGAGCTGACCGTCTTCGCGGCGGCCTCCCTCAAGGACGCCTTCACGGAGTGCGGCCGTCAGTTCGAAGCGAACCATACGGGTACGAAGGTCGTCTTCAACTTCGACGGCTCGCAGGTGCTTGTCACGCAGCTCAAACAGGGGGCGTATGCGGACATCTTCGCCTCGGCGAACACGGCGCAGATGAACAATTCGAAGAACGCCGGCCTCGTTAAAAACGAGACAGTCAAGCTCTTCGTGAAGAACCGGCTCGCCATCCTCGTCCCGGCCGCAAACCCGGCCTCGATCAAGGGGCTCCAGGACCTCGCCAACCCGGGGGTGCGGCTGGTCATCGGGACGCCCGACGTACCGGTCGGCGACTACGCCCGCCAGCTCCTGAACAAGACCGGAAACGACACCTCGTTCGGTCCCTCGTTCAAAGAGAAGGTCCTCGCGAACGTCGTCTCGGAGGAGACGAACGTGAACAGCCTGGCGACAAAGGTCGTGCTCGGGGAGGCCGACGCAGGGATCGCGTACGCTTCGGACGTGCCCGCCGCTCAACGAGACAAGGTCACCGTGATCGAGCTCCCTGACTCGTACCAGGTCGTGGCGAACTACCCGATCGGGGTCCTTGGTCAGTCGAAGCACCCGGTCGAAGCCCAGGCATTCGTCGACTTCGTCCTTTC
>JBDKUZ010000124.1:0-2413 GCA_039679395.1 Methanospirillum sp.
GTCCGCGAGCTCTACGGCGCGGACGCCATCGTCGAGCGGCACCGGCACCGGTACGAGGTGAACCCGGCCGACATCCCCGCGCTCGAGGAGGCCGGCGTGGTCTTCTCGGGGACCTGCGGCCCGCGCATGGAGGTGATGGAACTCCCCTGCCACCCGTTCTTCCTCGCGACCCAGTTCCACCCCGAGTTCCGTTCGCGCCCGGCCCGTCCCTCGCCGCCGTTCATCGGCTTCGTCCGCGCCTGCCGGGAGCGGCGACAGGCGCAGCAGGTGATCTGAGATGGTCAACACGGAGAAGTTCATCGCGGAGGCGATCGAGGAGATCCGCCGCGACGCCGGCGACCGCAGGGTCGTGATCGCGCTCTCGGGCGGGGTCGACTCCTCGGTCTGCGCCGCGCTCGCGGCGCTGGCGATCGGGCAGCAGCTCCACCCGATCTACGTGGACACGGGGCTGATGCGGAAGGGAGAGACGGACCGGATCCGCGAGCTCTTCGGCCACCTCGACCTTCTCGTGGTCGACGCCGCCGACGAGTTCCTCGCCGCGCTCGAGGGGCTCTGCGACCCCGAGGAGAAGCGGAAGGCGATCGGCGAGCGGTTCATCCGGGTCTTCGAGCGCGAGGCCATCAAGACCGGCGCGACCGTGCTCCTGCAGGGCACGATCTACCCGGACCGGATCGAGAGCGAGGGCGGGATCAAGAGCCACCACAACGTCGGCGGCATGCCCCTCGAGTGCGCGTTCGAGCAGGTGATCGAGCCGCTGCGCGACCTGTACAAGGACGAGGTCCGCGAGGTCGCGGGCGCGCTCGGCCTCCCGAGGGAGATCCAGCACCGGATGCCGTTCCCGGGACCGGGGCTCGCCGTGCGGATCCTCGGCGAGGTCACGCGCGAGAAGGTCGAGGTCGTCCGCGAGGCGAACGCGATCGTCGAGCAGGAGCTCGTCGAGGCGTTCGCCCCCTGGCAGTGCCTGGCCGCGCTCGTCGGCCTCGGCACGGGGGTCAAGGGCGACGTCCGGCTCCACGGCTGGATCGTCTCGGTCCGGGCCGTCAACTCCCGCGACGGGATGACCGCCGACCCGCTCGAGCTCCCGTTCGAGACGCTCGCGCGGATCGCCTCGCGCTGCACGGCCGAGATCCCGGGCGTGGCCCGGGTCGTCTACGACATCACGCCGAAGCCGCCGGCGACGATCGAGTACGAATAACCACAGGATATTACACATGACGGAGACCGATTACCGGGCGCTCGACGCCCGGTACTACATGCCGGCGTTCGGCCGCGAGCGGATGCTCGTGAAGGGCCGCGGCGCGCGCGTCTGGGACGACCAGGGAAACGAGTTCATCGACTGCGTGGCGGGCATCGCCGTCTGCTCGACGGGCCACTGCCACCCGCACGTGGTCGAGGCACTCTGCCGGCAGGCACACGAGCTGATCCACGTCTCGAACCTCTTCTACGTCCCGGGCCAGGCCGAGCTCGCGAAGCGGGTCGTGGACATCACCGGCCTCGGGAAGGCCTTCTTCTCGAACTCCGGTGCCGAGGCGAACGAGGGCGCGATCAAGCTCGCGCGGCTCGCGACCGGGCGCGACCGGTTCGTCGCGTTCGAGCACGGCTTTCACGGGCGGACCATGGCATCGCTCGCGGTCACGCACAAGCCCGCGATCCGCGAGCCGTTCAACCCGCTCGAGCCGGGCTGCGACTTTGTCCCGTACGGCGACCTCGAGGCCCTCAAGGGCGCGGTAACACGGTCGACGGCCGGCGTCTTCGTCGAGCCGATCCAGGGCGAGGCCGGCGTGATCATTCCGCCGACCGAGTTCTTCCGGGGAATCCGCGACCTCTGCGACGACGCGGGTGCGCTGATGATCGTTGACGAGGTCCAGACCGGGATGGGGCGCACGGGGAAATGGCTCGGGATCCAGCACACCGGGGTCGAGCCCGACATCGTCACCCTCGCGAAGGGGATCGCATCGGGCTTTCCCATGGGCGCGCTCGCCGCGCGCGAGGGCCTGGAGTTCACGCGGGGCCAGCACGGCTCGACCTTCGCGGGCGGCCCGCTCGCCTGCGCGGCGGCCCACGCGACGATCGACGTGATCGAGGAGGTGCTGCCGTCGGTCGAAGCGAAGGGCGAGCGGTTCCGCGCCGCGCTTGCGGCGTACGCGCCGCGCGTCCGCGGGCTGATGATCGGGGTCACGCTCGGCGACCGCTGCGCCGAGGTCGCGAACGCCTGCGCCGACGCGGGCGTCCTGGTCAACTGCGCGGCCGACGGCAACCTCCGCCTTGTCCCGCCGCTCGTGATCGCCGACGACGAGATCGACCGGGTCTGCGCGGTCCTGCATGCGGCCATCGGTTAGGCCGTACCTCGCCGGGCCGGGGTACGTCTACGCCGAGCGGCCAGAGGCGATAGCGGCCCGGTACGGGTTCGACC
>JBDKUZ010000125.1:0-10356 GCA_039679395.1 Methanospirillum sp.
GGTCTACCCGTACTCTGCGGCGACGGAGAACGAACTGCCGGCCTTCGCGATCGGCGAACGCCTCCCGATCACGGCCGTCAGGCTCGAGGAGAAGGAGACCCAGCCCCCGCCGCGATACACGCAGTCGAGGCTGATCCAGGAGATGGAGGAGCTCGGGCTGGGCACCAAGTCGACCCGGCACGAGGTGATCGGGAAGCTCGTCGGGCGCAAGTATATCGAGGGCAACCCGCTCAGGCCGACCCTCGTCGGCCGCGCCGTGATCGAGTCCCTCGAGGACCACGCGGCCACCATCACCCGGCCGGAGATGACGACCGCGATCGACGCCCACATGCAGGAGATCAAGGCGAGGAGGCGGGGCCGCGACGAGGTCGTGGACGAGTCGCGCGCCATGCTCCACCGGGCTTTCGACGAGCTCGAGGCCCACGGCGACGAGATCGGGCGCGACATCATGGGCCGGACGGTCGAGGAACTGATCCTCGGGCCGTGCCCGGTCTGCGGCCGGGACCTCCGCCTGCACCACGTGCGGTCGAGCCAGTTCATCGGGTGCGTCGGTTATCCCGAGTGCCGGTTCAACATCGGCCTGCCGGCGACGACCTGGGGCTTCGCGATCCGGACCGACGACGTCTGCGCCCAGCACGGTCTCGCCCACGTCCGCCTGCTCGCGAAGGGCGCGCGCCCCTGGGACATCGGCTGTCCGCTCTGCCACCACATCACATCGAACCGCGAGACCATGGGCTTGATGCCGTCCATGACGCCGGCGCTGATCGAACGGCTGAACGCGGCCCACGTCTACGCGGTCAACGAGGTCGCATCGGCCGAACCGGCCGACCTTGCCGGGCTCGCCGGGGTGAGCGTCCCGGCCGCTGAGCGGTTGAAGGAAGAGGCCGGCGAGGTGCTGGCCCTGCTCCGGCGGCGCTCGGAGCTCCGCAAGTTCGTGCGCGCCCACGTCCCCCCGCGGCGAGGCAGGAGTCACGCGAAGATCATGCGAGCCCTCTTCGCCCACGGGATCGACACGATCGAGCACCTGGCCGGTGCCTCGGTCGAGGCGCTCCATGCGTCCGGGATCGGGGAGAAAGAGGCGGCGACCCTCCTGGAGGCCGCGAGCTCGCTCTGCAGCGACCGCCGCCTCCGCGCGATGGGGATCCCGCCCATCAGCCTCAAGAAGTACTACGCGGCCGGGATCAAACGGCCCGAGGACTTCCTCGGGCTGCCGCCCGCGGCCCTGGTGCTCAGGACCGGGATCTCGCCCGACACCATCCACCGCCATGTCGAGCTGGTCTGCGCCGCCCTCGGCCGGCCGGCGCCGCGGCGGACGACGAAGGGGCAGCTCGAACGCGGTCGCGCCGAGCTCCTCGCGATCCCCGGCGTGGGCGAGTCCACGATCGAGAAGCTCTACAGCGGCGGCGTGTACGACGCCGAGACCCTGGTCCAGGCCGACCCGCAGGCCGTGGCCGAGGGCTCGGGCCTGCCCGTCCGGAAGATTCAGGACTTCCAGTCCCGCGCTTCGGCGCCCCGCCAGGCGGCCGGATGATCGGGACTTAATGGCCCCGCCGACGATATCATAGAGAATGCCTCCCCGATGGCAGGACTGGGTCCACGTCACCAAGCTGGACCCGGATAAGCGGCTCTCGCCCGAGGCGATCGCGGAGATCGCGGCGAGCGGCACGGACGCCCTGATGCTCTCGGGCACGCTGAACGTGACCCGCGAGAACCTGACCGAGCTGCGGCGACAGGTGGCCGCCTACGACCTTCCGCTCGTGGTCGAGCCGGCCGGCCCCGAGGCCGTGCTCGTCGACGGGATCGACCTGCTCTTCATCCCCAGCGTGATGAATACGACCGACGTCCGCTGGATCGTGGGCAAGCACCATGCCTGGGTCCGGCAGGGCCCGGTCGCCTGGGAGAAGGTCGTGCCCGAGGCCTACATCGTCCTCAACCCCGACTCGGCCGTCGGGCGCGTCACCGGGGCCTCGTGCCCGCTTCCGCCCGATTCGGCGGCCGCGGACGCGACCGTGGCCGACCGCTACTTCTGCTTCCCGATCGTCTACGTCGAGTACAGTGGCATGTACGGCGACCCCGCGGTCGTCAGGGCGATCCGCGACGCGGTCGACCGGGCCGTGATCTACTACGGCGGCGGGATCCGGACTGCCGAACAGGCGGCCGAGATGGCGAAGTACGCGGACACGGTCGTGGTCGGCAACGCCGTGTACGACGCCGGCCCGTCGGTGCTGCGGGCGACCGTCCGCGCGGTCCGGTAGGCATGCCCGAGGTCCAGGTCGTCCTCGTCAACCCCCTGTACGAGGGGAACGTCGGCTCGACGGCGCGCGTGATGAAGAACTTCGGGTGGACGCGCCTCGCGCTCGTCGACCCCTGCCGCCTCGGGAACGAGGCGAAGGCCATGGCCTCGCACGCGCAGGACGTGCTCGCGAACGCGCGCCGCGTCACGCTCGATGAGGTCGTCGCCGAGTCCGCGCTCGTGGTGGCGACCACGGGCGAGGTCTCGCAGTCGGTCTGTTCGCCCGTCCGGATGCCCTACTTCTCGCCCGCCGAGCTCCGCGAGCTCGTGGCCGATGTCGAGGGCACGGTCTCGGTCCTCTTCGGCCGGGAGGATCGCGGCTTCACGAACGAGGAGCTCGCGAAGGCCGGCGTGATCTGCACCATCCCGACCTCGCCGATCTACCCGATCCTGAACCTCTCGCACGCGGTGGGGATCATCTGCTACGAACTCGCGGGGCTCGAGCCCGGCACGTACGCACTGGCGTCGTCCTTCGAGATGGAGTGCCTGTACGACCATCTCGGGGAGTTCCTCGAGCGGGTCGATCAGCCGGAGCACAAGCGGCCGGTCACGCTCCTGCTCGCGCGGCGCGTCCTCTCGCGGGCGAAGCTGACCATCCGCGAGGCCTCGACCATCCACGGCCTCCTCCGCCGGACGGAGCGGCTCCTCGACGGGGAGGCGCCGCGAAACGATGATGAGCCCGGCCCGCCAAGTGTGATCCGATGATCCTCGTCGACTGGCAGATTCTGGACCGGATCAGGCGGGGGCAGATCTTTATCGACCCGTTCGAGCCCGCGCTTGTCCAGCCGAACTCGCTCGACATCCGGCTCGGCGACCACTTCGTCTGGTATATCCCGGGCGAAGACGTGATCGACCCGTTCGACCGGGACTCGGTCTGCGCCGACGTCGACGAGTGCCGCGCGCGGGAGTTCGTGCTCCACCCCGGCCAGTTCGTGCTGGCCGAGACGTACGAGCTCATCACCCTCCCCGACAACATCGTGGCGTCGATCGAGGGCAAGTCCTCGATCGCCCGGCTCGGCGTCGAGCTCCACCAGACCGGGGGCTGGATCGACGCGGGCTTCTCGGGCTCGATCACGCTCGAGATGTGCAACGTCAACTCGCGGCCCGTGAAGATCTACGCGGGGATGCCGATCGGGCAGCTCGTCTTCTACACCACCGAGCGGGCCGAGCGGCCGTACAGCTCCAAGGGGGACGCGAAGTACCAGGGGCAGCGGCAGGCCACGCTCTCGAAGTACCACGAGAACCCCCGCGTCGGGACCGGCTGAAGGCCCTCTCCCCGCCGCTCGGAAGCGACCTGGTCGGCGTCCCCGATAGCGCCCGGCCCTTCAGCCGCCTCCGATGTTTTCCCGGGCCGCGGCGGACGGATCGATACTCTCATCGTCCCGCCCGGCGACTATCGCCTATGCGATACAGCCGAACCCGGGGGCGGGGCACGCCTGGCCGGATTCTACTGCGGGGTGCCCTCCTCGCGGCGCTTGTGGTGCTGGTCGGCATCGGCACCGTGTCCGCCCAGGCATGGCCGACGGAGACCCCTGATCCCGCTGGGGATCCCGGGTGGTCCGCGTCACTTTCACCCGACGGCCCCGGTGCCCCCCGGACCTCCTGCGAGGGATCGACAGACTCCCTCGGGTCCGCCGCAACCGGGGACTCGCCGACCCATCCGAATATCAGCATCAAGACGTACACAAACGGCCATGACGCGGACACGCCTCCCGGCCCCTCCATCGGGTGGGGAGACGCCGTCAGCTGGACCTACGTGGTTACGAACGTCGGTGACGTCACGCTGACGGACATCCAGGTCTTGGACAGCCGGGGCGAGGCGCAGATCTATCTTCCGACGACCACGCTCGCTCCCGGTGAGGCCATGACCGCCTGGGCCTCGTCGGTTGCCTGCGTCGGGCAGTACGCGAACATCGGTACGGCCACGGGCAGGCCGCCGACCGGTGACCCCGTCAACGCAAGCGACCCGAGCCACTACTTTGGAGTCCTCCCGCCCCCCTCGGTCTCGTTCATCGCGGACCCGCCCTCGGGGCCGGCCCCGCTCACGGTCCGGTTTACAGACACCTCATCGGGGGACTTCATCACCCAGAGGGCGTGGACGTTCGGTGACGGCGCGTCCTCGACCGATCAGCACCCGACCCACACCTACGCTGAACCCGGGACGTACACCGTGAACCTGACCGTCGCCAATCTCGGTGCCGGATCGGCCAGCGCGGTTCAGAACGTGACTGTGATGGTGCCGCCTCAGCAAGTACCCGGCGGCGCCGGCGGGCCCACGGACACCGACGGCGACGGGCTGTACGAGGACGTCAACGGCAACGGCCGGAAGGACTTCGCGGACGTCGTACTCTACTTCAACCAGATGACCTGGATCGCGGGAAACGAGCCGGTCGCGGCGTTCGACTGCAACGCGAACGGCCGGATCGATTTCGCCGACGTGGTCTGGCTCTTCAATCACCTCTGAACGACGGCTTGAGGTCTCCTTTTTTTTCAACCTTCGCCGGCCCGTGCTCCTCGGCGTCACCGAGTGGCTGGAGTTCGTCGACGTGCGCCGTCGCATGTCGATGACCTTAAGCGGTACCGGGCACGAGGCTACGCGATGAAGGGCAACCGGATCCGTATCGTGACGGACCGACCGATGGAAGTCCTCGAGGTTCACGGGCCGTCGGCGAACAGCGTGGAGATGGCCGGGGTCACGGTGGAGTACTATTCACCGCGGCCGGCGATGGCATGAGAAGAACGAAACCGGACGGCATTCCCCCAGAGGCCGATCCGTGAGTGCTGCCGTCCCGCGCCCCGAAGGGCATGCAGCGTGTGCGCTGGAGGCTGATATCTCTGGCAGCCCTGCCCGTTTTGGAGGTTTGTCACCTGTCCCCTACGATGCGGATCACAGGTTCCGACGACAACGACAACGGCCGGATCGACATCTCCGGCGTCGTGTAATTGTTCAACCGCCTCTGAAGGAACGGGACCGCCTAATATTCCAGTGGTGGCCTGTGCGGGGTGGTAACTCGGAACGAAGGACATCATACACCATGGTTAAGACCCTGGACACGTACTGGATGATTAGGTGCGGTTGTAGAATGAAACGGATTTGGTTGGTCTGGAGGCTGGGACTCTTGTGCGTGATCGCCAGTGCTCTTCTACTCCCGGTAGCGGCGGTTGGAGCGTCGCCGAACATCGCCTGGGTACATACGTACGGCGAAAACAGGTATGATGGATTTAAGTCTGTTCAGCAGACCGCCGACGGCGGGTACATTCTAGCCGGGTGGCTGCTTTCGACTGACGGCGACGCCATCGACAAGAAATATGCCTGGATCGTGAAGTTAGATGGCACAGGCACCCTCGAATGGCAGCGACAACTGGGCAGTAACATGTTCCAATCACTATCAATCCGGCAGACAACTGACGGCGGATACATCTTAGCCGGAATGACGTCCGACCCAACCGTCCCGGGATATCACGTATTCCACGACATATACGACAATCGGACTGTTTTCTGCGGAGATATGTGGGTTGCGAAGCTGGACGCTGCTGGCGGACTCGTCTGGCAGCGGGCTCTCGGCGGAAGCGCGGTCGAGGACGCATTCTCTGTACAACAGACCGCCGACGGCGGGTACATTCTAGCCGGGTGGCTGCATTCGACTGACGGCGACGTTACGGGACACCACGGGGGGTCCTCCGACGCGTGGGTTGTAAAGTTAAACGACGTGGGCGGGCTCGTCTGGCAACGAGCGCTCGGCGGAAGCAGTGGTGAGTGCGCTTATTCCATTCAGCAGACGGCCGACGGCGGGTACGTCGTTGCCGGGTATACGGGTTCGACTGACGGCGACGTTACGGGATACCCCGACGGACGGGGGCCCGACGTGTGGGCCGTAAAGTTAAATGCCACGGGCGGGCTCGTCTGGCAGAAACGCCTGGGCGGAACCGGTAATGATATCGCCTATTCCGTTCAGCAGACGGCCGACGGCGGGTACATTCTAGCCGGGGAGACGCATTCGACTGACGGCGACGTTACGGGATACCACGGGGATTACGACGCGTGGGCCGTAAAGTTAAACGACGTGGGCGGGCTCGTCTGGCAGCGAGCGCTCGGCGGAAGCGGTGATGATATCGCCTATTCCGTTCAGCAGACCGCCGATGGCGGGTACGTCGTTGCCGGGTGGACGTTTTCGACTGACGGCGACGTTACGGGTTACCACGGCGGACAGGGAGACGCGTGGGCCGTAAAGTTAAACGACATGGGCGGGCTCGTCTGGCAGAAATGCCTGGGCGGAACCGGTGGTGAGTGGGCCAATTCCGTTCAGCAGACCGCCGACGGCGGGTACGTCGTTGCCGGGATTACGGATTCGACCGATGGCGATATCACAGGAAATTCCAGTTCTTCTGACGGCATGGTGGTAAAGCTGGACCCGCCCGGTCTCGCCGTCGAATCGATCACCCCCACCTTCTGTACTCCAGGATCCGACCTGATCAGCGTAACGGTAGAGGGGACGAATTTCGCCGATGGAGCATCATTTAAACTCGTGAATGCGAGTCTTGGGACGATCACCTGCCTGCCATCCACCACCACCTGGGTCTCCGATACAGAGCTTCGGGGCCAGTTCTCATTCACCAGCGCACAACCCGGCCACTACGACGTCGTGGTCACGAATCCCGGCGGCGAGACGGCTTCGCTCGCCAACGGCTTCAACGTTGGCGGTGTACCTCCCTCCGTGACTGCGATCCAGCCGGCGGAGGGCACCGAGGGAGACGGCGAGGTCGACATGTCGGTGCATGGGTTTGACTTCCAGGACGGTGCGTCGTTCGCCCTGGTGAATGTAAGTCTCGGGACACTGGCGTGCATTCCCTCCACCCTCCTATTTCACTCCGAGACCGAACTCAGTGGAAAGATCGATTTGACGGTCGCGAAGCCGGGATTGTACGATGTCGTCGTCACAAATCCTGACGGCACCACTGGCACCCTTGAAAAGGGATTTCGCGTAAGGCCAGTTGCCGCATTTAAATCATACAATATCGAAGACATCGGCAGCGGCGAAGTCAGAACGGAGGGGCACCACATGGCCGGTGGACGATTTGAATTTGATGCGAGCGAATCCATCGATCCCGATAGCGGCCCCTTAGAATATCGCTGGGAAATTCGATGGGACAACGGAGAATCCGTTCAAGATTGGACATCCTCGCCGAAGTTTGTCACGACCCTCTACCAACCGGAAAAGATCACTGTCAACCTGACGGTGCGGGATCATCAAGGGAATACGAACACCGCAACCGAAGAACTTGACCTGACCCTAGATCCTGGAGATCTAATCGTCATCCGAAGCGGTCAACCGTATGCAGGCATCTTCGATTGTCTCGGCATGGACTATACTCACATCGGCATCTATGTGGGTAAGGTCAATGGACGGCATATGGTGGTCGAGAGTGCCGCGGGGAGACCTCCCTTGTCCTTGGCCAAAGGCGTCCAGGTGACCCCTATCGAGCGATGGGGATGGAATCACGAGACGTATGTTGATAGAATTCAGATTAACACTGATGATGGAACCAAAGCTGATGCCGTTGACTTTGCGCTAAGTTTGGCATCGGACCTACCACAGCGGGGCTATGATTTTGAGTTTCAATTTAAAGAGGAGGGGGGAACCCCTGTGGTTGTCTACCCCTGGTACAATTATTACTGCAGCGAACTCGTATGGGCATGTTACTATCATGCAAACAGGTCCGTCGACCTAAGCATAGGCGCAAAACAACCATTAGAGTGTGCAGTCAGTCCCGATGATATCTATCGTTCTCAATTCGCTATTAAGGGGGAGAACTGGCACCATGAGTGGAGTCCCCCGAAATTCTTCGGCTTATTCGGATCTTTGATCATTTCGACAGATTGCCCTGTGGAAATCATCGTGACCGACCCGTCAGGAAAGACCATCAGCAATGAATCAAGCCAGATTCCTGATGCCTATTATTTCCACACTGATCTTAATGGCGATGGAAATATTGATGACGGCGTGTACATCCAGAATCGAACAGATGGTCGCTATTCGATCCGAGTCGTGCCGGAGCCAGGTGCGTCACTAAACGACACCTACACTCTACGAGCGCAATCTGGTAATACAACCACCATTTTAGCAGATACCATCCAGATCAGGAACCTCCCTAGTGAACCGTATACTTACACCGAAGGAAACGAAGGAGTTCTTGCTCTGCCGGGAGCATCCAATCTCCCGACTGATCTGAACGGCGATGGACTGTACGACGACGTGAACGGGAACAGCCGGCCGGACTTCGCGGATGTGGTGCTGTACTTCAACCAGATGACCTGGATCGCGGGAAACGAGCCGGTCGTGGCGTTCGACTGCAACGCGAACGGCCGGATCGATTTCGCCGACGTGGTCTGGCTCTTCAACAACCTGTAAGACCCTGGCTCTTTCTTTTTCCTACCGGGCAGGCCGCCGTGACAGATCACGCGGCGGCCGGTGCGTCATATGCGGCCCGGCCGGCGATGGCGAAGGGGGAGGCCGGCCGGCCCGGCGACGCGTGCCACCGTGGGAGTCCGCGATGATGAGGCCGGGCCGCCGGTCGACCAGTATCGAGCTGATATGCCGGCCGATACGGGCTTTGACGGCCCCGTACAACGACCTCCGGGGAGATCAAATAGCAAAAGTTAACGGGACATCAGGCAATTCAGACCATTCAAATATTATCCTGGTGTTTCTAATTGAGGTTCTCGTATAGTGTATATTGTTTCTGTGCCCTGCTCTTTCTGTTGAGCAGCGTCCAGGTCGTTTCGGCTGAAGAGGGCTATTCCTTCGAGAAAATGTGGCGTGTTGAAAATCCACAGTTCGACAACGCCCACGGCATCGCGACTGACAGCGCCGGAAACGTCTACGTCGCCGATACGGACAACAACCGCATACAGAAGTTCACGTCGGACGGCACACTCCTCGCCTCCCTGGGGGTCGGACGATTGATCAATCCCTATGGGGTCGCGGTTGATACGACGAATAACGTCTATGTCGCCGATACCGGGGGCCACCGGATCCAGAAGTTCAGATCGGACGGCACATTCGTTGCCACATGGGGGACGCAGGGCTCTGGAGACGGGGAGTTCGCTTATCCCTCAGATCTTGCGGTCGACAGCGCCGGGAACGTCTATGTCACCGATACGGACAACAACCGGGTCCAGAAGTTCGCACCGGATGGCACCCTCATCACACAATGGGGGACGGTAGGTTCCGAGGACAGCCAGCTCGCCTATCCGAGGGGGATCGCGGTCGATACCACGGGCAATGTCTATGTGGCCGACACAGGTCATGGCTGGCTCAAGAAGTTCGCGTCTGACGGCACGTTTCTCCTCAAATGGGTGCCCTTCAATCCAGGAGATAAGCCGAATGGCGTTTCTGTTGATACCGCCGGCAGAGTCTATGTGACTACCGAAGATAATGATCTATGGAGATTCACCTCAACCGGTGAATCCGACACTACCTTTAAGTATATCGACGTCCCCGCGGTCTTCGATAGAGGCCCGAGTTTCGTATATGATGTAGCTTCGGACAATGCCGGGAATTTCTACCTCCTCCATAACAGCCCGGCGGGGGATGTCAGCTGGGTCGGGCAGTATTCGTCGACGGGCTATCTCATCACGGAGTGGGGCAGAACGCAACCCTACGACATCGCGGCTGATGGCCCAGGCAACGTCTACGTCATGGATTCTGTTCATACAGAAATCGTGAAGTTCTCATCGACCGGAACCCGCCTCGCGTCATGGGGTGGCGAGGGCTCGGGAGTCGGACAATTCAAGGGTCCGCAAGGCATCGCCGTGGACCGGGCCGGGAACGTCTACGTCGCGGATGCCGGTAATCACCGGGTCCAGAAATTTACCGCGGACGGCAATTTCACCCTCCAATGGCCCGGTCAACATAAAGATACGGACCAAAACAACATCCCCGTTACCTCCAGTCCCCAGGGAATCACGGTGGACAGCGCAGGATTCGTCTACATTGCCAACCTGGATCAGTTTGTCCAGAAATATGCGCCGAACGGGGTATTAGTGACAGAATTTCTATCTA
>JBDKUZ010000126.1:0-38703 GCA_039679395.1 Methanospirillum sp.
CGTGACGCTCTGCGAGCAGGGTGAGGGCGACCAGTTCTTCGGCCTCCGCACGGAGGTGCTCTAGATGGCGATCGGAAAAACCTGCGAACTCTTCGAGTGCGGCCACCGTGCCTGCGGGGGTTGCGGCGCCGCGCTGGCTGCGCGGCTCTTCCTGAAGGCGGCAGGCGAGGAGACGATCGTGGTCTCGTCCACGGGCTGCATGGAGGTCTTCTCGACTCCGTATCCGGAGACGGCGTGGAAGGTTCCCTGGATCCACTCCCTCTTCGAGAACGCCTCGGCCGTCGCGTCGGGGATCGAGGCCGCGCTCAAGCAGCAGGGACGCAAAGAGAAGGTGGTCGTTATCGCCGGTGACGGCGCGACTCTGGATATCGGGGTGCTCTGCATCTCGGGCGCGTTCGAGCGGGGTCACGATATCACGTACATCTGCTACGACAACGAGGCCTACATGAACACGGGGATCCAGCGCTCGGGCGCGACCCCGTACGACGCCTCGACCACGACGAGCCCTGCCGGAAAGGCCTCGATGGGCAACCGCCGGCCGAAGAAGGACATGCCCCGGATCCTCGCGGCCCACGGCTCGCCGTACGTGGCCACGGCCTCGATCGCGTATCCCGCCGACTTCATGCAGAAGGTCGAGAAGGCGATCGCCACCGAGGGGCCGACGTACGTCCAGGTGCACGCGCCGTGCTGTACGGGCTGGGGCTTCGACGGCGCGAAGACCCTCGAGATCGGAAAGCTCGCGATCGAGACCGGGCTCTGGGTCAACTACGAGATGGTCGACGGCGAGGTGACCAAGGTCAAGAAGGTCGTCAAGAAGCCGGTCGAGGAGTACCTGAAGGAGCAGAAGCGCTTCCGCCATCTCTTCAAACCGACCCTCCAGGCCGATGAGATCGCGAAGATCCAGGCGATTGCGGACCGGAACTTCGAACGGTTCGGGACCGAGATCAAGCTCCCTCCGAAGCGGGACGCGTAAGGTCCCCTCTCTTTTTTCCGTCGTCGCACCGGTTTTTAGATCACCCCGGGTATCGTTTCATCGTTGTCGGACTGGTAGTCCGGGTGCACCTCCTGCCTTGCGATCAGGGCGAGGACGAGGATGATGATCGCGATGACGAGCGAGGCGAGAAAGGCGAGATCGAACCCCGCGGTCATCAGCTGCAGTTTGATGTTCATCGGTGCGCTCTGCGTGATCTCCCTCTTCTCTGCGATTGTCAGGATGCCCTGAATGAATACGAGGTTTGCAAAGGCGATCCCCAGCGTCAGGGGGGCAAACCGCTCGAGGCTCGTGAGGCTGGAAACCATGCCCTGGTATCTCTTTGCCGAAGCGTTCATGATCATATTCGAGGCCGGCGTGATCATCAGGCCCAGACTGAACCCCAGCACGATCAGGCAGAGGACCACGAAGCCCGTACTGGTATCGACCCGGAGCCGCGTCAGCAGGAAGTACCCGGCAACCAGCAGAATCCCCGCAGAGATGCACAGGGTCCTGCCGCCGACCCGATTGTACAGCGCCCCGGCGAGAATCCCGGAGATCATCATGGCGATCGATAGAGCGGTCAGGATCAGCCCGGCATCGGATACGCCATAGCCCTTTACGTATTGGAGATAGAACGGAAGCAGGTAATTGATCCCGGCGAAGCTGAAGAAGACCAGCGAGACGATCAGGTTGATCAGCAGGAAGTTCCGGTTCTTGAAGAGACGAAGCTCCAGCAACGGGTCCGGGATCCTGAGTTCGTGCCAGACGAAGTATGCGAGGGTGAGGATCGCGAGCGCGAGAGCGCCGAGAATGACCGGGGACGTCCATCCGAGCGTCGTGCCTTCGGACACCGCATAGAGCAGGGCTGCAAGTCCGGTGAAGATCAGCAGCGCGCCCGCCCCGTCGAAGCCTCCGGACGTCTCCCTGGGAGCCATCGCCGGAATTACTTTTGCTCCCAGCAGGACCGCGATGATTCCTACCGGCACATTGATGAAGAAGATCCAGTGCCAGGAGAAGTACTGGGTGAGCACGCCCCCGATTGTCGGTCCGATGGCAGTCCCGAGAGCGGCAGTCGTCATGATGATGCCCATGGCTTTTCCTCTCTGCAGCATGGGGATGAACGCGGTGACCATGGCCGGCGAGATCGCCGTGATCATCGCTCCGCCGACTGCCTGGAATGCGCGTGAACCGACGAGCACGGGAAACGAGGACAAAAGATCGGGTAAAAATCCGCAGAAGAACGACCCGAGGGTGAAGATCACGAATCCCGATAGGAAGACTTTCCTGAACCCGACGCCGTCCGATAGTTTGCCGAAGATCAGAACGCAGCCGGCCATCACCAGGAGGTAGACGCTCGCAATCCAGCTCACCGTGCTCGAAGAGAGGTTGAAACTTTCGGAGATGGTCGGCAGCGCGATATTGACGATGGTGCCGTCCAGGGACGACATGAAGGTAGCAAGGGATATGGAAAAGATGAGAAGATTGATCCCGGCGGGAGTCGCCCTGGGATTACTATCATCCATGGAAAAGGTATTGGATATCTCGCTAATAAGAGGGTGGGATCCGCACGCAATCACGATGCGCTCCCTCGTATATCGTATCAATGTCTTTAATTACGATTATCGGAGAGACAATTACATTCCGTTCCGAGGATACTGGACCCCCTCTCTCCTGTTCGCCCCTCTTCCCGTGAAGGAAAACGTCGAGTCTCCCCCGACGTCGACTTGATCCTACAATGCCGCTCTGTCGCTTGGAGCGATTCGGAACGATCGTCAGGCCGTTTCGGTACCGGAACGGACGAATTTCGCACGAGGGCATCGGACGATCCCGAAGGCTTGCCCGAACGAAAAAGAGGAGGTTACTCGGCCCGCAGCGCCTCGATCGGATCGAGGTTCGACGCTCGCCATGCCGGGTAGAGGCCCGAGATGATGCAGATCACCGTGCCAACGAGCATGGCCGCCGGCAGGTAAATCAGGCTCCCCGCTTCGAAGAAGTGGGACGCCGAGCTGAGCATGCCTGCCACGACCATATAGCCGATCCCGAAGCTCGCGATCGCGCCGATCAGCGCCCCCGCAAACCCGAGGACGGCCGCCTCGTAGACGAACATCTTCAGGATCTCCCCCTTCTGTGTCCCTAGGGAGCGCATGATGCCGATCTCCCGAACCCGCTCGGTTACGGACATCATCATCACGTTGAAGATCGAGACCGCAGCCACGAGGAGCGAGATACCCGCTATCGCCATCACGAACGTGGTCATGGTGCCGACCGTCGAGGTGATCGACTCGAGCATCCGGGAGGCATCGCTGACACGGACCTGGGTCTTCTTGGCGTTGAGCTTATCCGTGATCGAGGTCGAGGTGGCATCCGCGTCATCGACATCCTTGAGTACGACGTTGACCTGATCGTAGTGCCCCTCGTCTCCGTAGAAGGCCGTGTACTCGCCGTCGGGGAGGATGACGGCATTATCCGTGTTCAGGTCGAAGGACATACCCCGTTCCTCGATGATACCGGTCACGCGGGTGGTGAGGTACCCGTCCTCCTCGGAGCCGAGTTTGAGCTTGGACCCCAGGGTCAGGTTGAATCTCTCGGCCAACGATGCGCCGACAAGGCAGCCTGTGTCGCCCTTGGGATAGGCGCCGTCGGTCAGGTTCAGGAGGTCGGGCACCACGTCGGGATCGAGCCCGTAGACCGTGGTCCGCCCCTCCTTCGAGCCCGACGTGAAGTAATCGCTCGTGGAGTAGAGAGCGTAGACGGTGCCGTTGGTGCCGACGGCCTCCTTGATCTCCTTGAACTGAGAACTGGTGATGTAGTCCTTGCTGCTTGAACTGCTTGAGCTGCTCGAGCTGCTGGAACTGCCGCCGCCTCCCGGGGGTGCGCCGCCCATGCCACCACCGCCGAAGCTGCTGAAACCTCCGCTGGTGCCGGCATCATGGGTCACCGTCAGGACGTTGCCCATCTCGGACATCTGGTCCTTGACCATCAGGGTCATGTTCGCGCCGAGCATCCCCATGGCAGCGATGGCGATCACGCCGATGACGATGCCGAGCGCCGCGAGGATCGAGCGCAGAAAATTGAGCCGGATGCTCCGCATGGCCAGCTGAAGGATGAGGCCGCCGCTCTTCATGACGCCCTCCCGTCGCGAATGGTGACGACGCGATCCGCGTACGTGGCCACCGTGGCGTCGTGCGTCACCATCACGATGGTCCGCCCGCGTTTATTCAGGTCGACAAGCGTCTCCATGATCTGGATGCCTGTGACCGAGTCCAGATTCCCCGTCGGCTCGTCGCAGATCAGGATCGGCGGATCGTTAACGAGCGCACGCGCGATCGCGACCCGCTGCTGTTGTCCGCCAGAGAGCTCGGGGGGACGGTGGGCGGCCAGGGCCTTGTCGATCCCGAATGAGGCGAGGAGCTCGCTGATCGCCCCCGACGAGTCGTTCTTGCGATGCTTCATAAGATAGGGGTACTCGACGTTCTCGTAGGCGGTCAGCAGGGGTATCAGGTTGAACTTCTGGAAGATGTACCCAAGAGTCCGGAGCCGGAGCTCCGTCAGCTCGTGGTCGTTCATCTGACGAATGTCGCTTCCCGCGATGCGAAGGCGACCCGAGGTCGGTACATCAAGACAGCCGATCTGGTTGAGCAGGGTCGACTTTCCGGATCCCGAGGGGCCCATGATCGCCACGAACTCCCCCTCGTCGATCGAGAGAGTGACGTGGTCGAGGGCCACGACATCGCCGGACGCGAGGGGGTACACCTTCGTGACCTCCTCGAGCTCGATGATCGGTGTCGGAGACAATTCGGGCCTCCCTACTTCCGGAACCGCGTCCGCGCCTTCGCAACCCAGCCCTTTTTCCATGCAACGCCGATGACGACGAGGACAATGAGGACTCCTGCGATCGGGAGGATCGGGAGGGACGACGTCCCGTTGCTGCTGCCTTGACGGCCCCCGCCGAAGAGCCCGAACATGCTGCCGCCGCCGGGACCGCCCGCGGGCGCTCCGCCCTGGAATCCGCCGGATGCCGAGACGCCCGAGGGCACCCCGGCGCTCGCGTTGGCCGCTCCTACTGTGCCGCCGGACAGAGTGACCTCAACGGATTTTTCGTACGCTTTCCCGTCGTCGTCTTTATACTGGACGAGGAGGGGCACGGTCTTTGCGCCGGTTGCCGTGAAGGTCAGCTCGAACGAGGCGAAGTCGTCGGCAGCGAGGGATCCCACCACGTAATTGCGATTCGGATCTGCAGGCTTGGCCGGGCTCCCGACGGTGACCACGACTCCGCGCGCATCGTTGATGCCCGCGTTCGTGACATCCCCGGAGAGCGTGTACGTTCCGCCCGAGTTCGAAACCTCAACGCCGTTGACCACCGGATCCGCGGCCGTGGACCGGCCATCGACGGTCATGGGGACGGTGAGCACCGTCGAGTGATCGGTCAGACCGTTCCTGTACGATACCGTGAGCGCCAGCGCCGTCGAGTCCTGCGGGGTGATCTGGAAGGTGACGTTCCGCGACTGGTCGGCCGCAAGAGCGCCCACGAATCCGGTCGTATCCGAGACAGTGAGGTTCGACCCGGCGGCCGTCACGGTCACGCCATTCACCGTGCTCTGCCGCGGATTGAAGACCGCGACCGTGACCGTGTTCTTCTGGTCTTTCATATAGGAATCGGGCGCATTTGCGAGCGAAACCTCTATCTCGCTGTTGTCGATACGAATCGGGACGGCGTAGCGGATGGAGCCCGCGTCGCCGAGGTCGATCTCGACCTCGGGGTAGTAGACGCCATTGTCTGCCTCCGCCCGGAGCGAGAAGGTGAGTTCGCGCGAGGAGCCGGCTTCGAGAGTACCGACCGACGCATAGGTGTTAGCATTGAGGAAGTCGAACTCGTTCGAGGCGACAGCCGCCCGGTTGATACGGACGGCGGTGGTGCCATGGTTTGCGACACTAACCGTGAGCGTACCCGTATCGCCGGTAAAGAAGGTGCCGGGATTGAGGGTGGTGCTCTCGATGCTCACCTGCGATCCCGAGGCGGTTCCGGTAATGGCACTGGTGCCGGTGCTAGTATCGGTACCTGTACCGGAGCCCGTGCTATTGGTCGGGACGGCGGTGATCTCTGCCGCCGCCAACGGTGCTATCGCCGCGCACAGAAGCAGGCACAGAATGCCTGCCCCGATCACGGGCCAATGTCTCGAGAGATGTGGTTTCACGTCTGCCTCCGCAGCGCCGAACCTCGATGAGAGCCTGGCGCCTGTGTAAAGTTGATTTTACATTATGTAATATAAACCTTACGAGACCCCGGCGTTGCAAGGCCACGGTTGGTTCAGGACAAAAAGCGGAGGCATCCGCTTGGGCGAAGGCCTGTCTTCAAGGAACAACGATCTCGGCATCGTCGTACAGAAAGATCTTCTCCACGGGGATTTGGAAGAATCGAGCGATTCCGAGGGCTAGGGACAGAGAGGGATCGTACTTGCCTTTCTCGATCGCGATGATCGTCTGGCGGGTAACGCCGAGGGCCGCAGCGAGTTCCTCCTGCGTGATCTCGCGCATCGCCCGCAACACCCGGATTTTATTCTTCATCCGCTTCCCAATCCCCGAACTTTCGGGCGTAATAGACCCGGAAGCCGCCGTAGAGGACGATCATCAGGCCGAGCAGGCCCAGCTGAAGCAGTCCGAGATTCCCGAAATGGGGTACCTCGACCGGAAGTTCGCCCGGCGTGCGCGGCGGAAGGATGCCGAGGGGGCGGCTGAACTCCCACACTACCGAGCTGATGCTGACCAGGAAGAAGACGATCCAGAAGACACCGAGCGTCGCGACGGCCGCGTGCTGCGTGATCACGTTTGTCCGTTCATCCATGATGGTCTCGGGGACGGCCCGCCGCGCAGCATAGACCAGAAGGACCGAGATGAGAAACGCCCCCTGGATCAGGGTCGGCATCGAGAGCGCGATAGATGTCCATAACACGCCAACGAGGAGTATCCCTACGACCCCGATCAGAAGATAAAAGGTATTGCGTCTCATGAGAGGTGGGGCGGGGACGCGATCATCGCCCTCGCCCCCGCCGTGAGACGGCGGTCTGTGACATTCCACTTAACCGACGTACCCGAGCACGTCGTCGATGGTATCGACGTACTCTACCCGAATCCCGATCGTGGACTCGATGTACTCCTTCGCGTCGACCTGCTCGGGAATACTCTGGACGAAAGTATGGCCGTAGTAATTGCGGGTCTGCTCCGTATACTGCACGAGCTGGCTGTTCTCGCGCGGCAACAGCAGCAGGGTCTTCCCGGCCTCCTTCGCGGCCGTCGCCTTCTCCACTACGCCGCCGATCGCGCCCACGTTGCCGTCCTTATCGATCGTCCCGGTCATGATAAGATCGCCCTGCGGCTGTGTCTTCTCGATCGCCGAGATCATCAGGAGCGTCATCAGCGCGCCTGCCGAACCGCCGTCCACGGCCGGGACCTGGTCCTCGGCCACGATCGAGACGATCACGTCGGAGTCCGAAAGATCTTTTCCGGTCTTCTTCTCCGCAACGGCGGCTGCAAGAATGGCCGCGTCCTGGAAGTTTGTGCCCATGAGCGGGGTCGTGTTCACCAGCACGCGTCCCTCGCCAGGTTTGATCTCCACGCTAACGTTCAGCAGCGAGCCCTCCTGTTCCGTCCGCGTACTCACGAACGGACCGTCCTGCTCATAGACCGTCTTCTGCAAAACGGCCGGGGCCTCGAGCGAGGCCGACCCGATCACGACCCCCGGGGCATCGGACAGGGAGCCGGTGATTGGGCCGGATGCCTTTCCGCGGTAGAACGCTAGCTGGTCTTCGTAGCTCCGGACGGAGAGGTTCTGCTGGTCGAGTTGCTGCTGGAGTTCGATGTTCCGATGCTCAAGAGTGCCGATCCGGTCCACGAGCTGTTGCTCACCCGCGTTTCCCGCGATCGACGGCAGGGAACCGGTCAGGCCAATCGCCACGAGCGCGACGGCGAGCACGGCGACCAGCGCGACCACGAGAATCGGTATGAGGTGGTCTGGTTTCATGTCTGCCTCCGCGGCGCCGGCCAGAGAAGACCGGGCGCCTGTCAAGTCTATTTTACATTATGTAATTTATACCTTACTAAGGCGAGATAGGAACCGATGCTCTAAGCGATCAGCGAAAAGCGGAATCGATGATTGAATATTCAGGGCACCGGTGGTTCGGCGTCCTCGTCGAAGAAGATCTTCTCCAC
Organism: Methanospirillum sp.; assembly: GCA_039679395.1. Classification (GTDB taxonomy): domain Archaea; phylum Halobacteriota; class Methanomicrobia; order Methanomicrobiales; family Methanospirillaceae; genus UBA288. The sequence goes on from JBDKUZ010000126.1 coordinate 8,180, forward strand.
CGGGAGTTTAAAGAACCGGGAGATCCGGAACGCGAGGGGGAGGGAGGGATCGTACTTGCCTTTCTCGATGGCGATGATTGTCTGACGCGTCACGCCAAGCGCTGTGGCCAGATCCTCCTGCGTGATCTCGCGCATGGCCCTGAGGACCTTGATCCTATTCTTCATCCGCTTCCCAGTCCCCGAACTTCCGGGCATAGTAGATCCGGAAGCCACCGTAGAGGATGATCATTAGACCGAGCAGGCCCAGCTGCGCCAGACCAAGGGCTCCGAAATGCGGTCCCCCCACCACCACGACTACCTCGGGGCCAGGCCCGGGTGGACGCGGGATGATGATCCCGAGGGGGCGGCTGAACTCCCACACCACCGAGCTGATACTGACGAGGAAGAAGATAATCCAGAAGACGAAGAGCGTTGCAACGGCCGCGTGCTGCGTGATCACGTTCGATCGTTCGTCCTCGATATCCTTGGCGACTGTCCGACGCAGCGCGTAGAGGATCACGACGGCAACGAGGAAAGCGACCTGGATCAGGGATGGCATCGAAAACAGGATCGATGCCCCGAGCACGGCCACCAGGATGATCCCGGTGAGCCCGATCAACAGGTAGAAGGTATTCCGTTTCATTTTCAGTCGAACCGAGGCGTGAATATGAGTCTCCTCTCCGTAAGTTTAAGCCTTCTCACCTTGCAAGGGGGCCCCCACGGGCTCACGCACGAATCACGGTCCCGATCTCGTCGCCATGCACTGCCGCCGCGATATTTCCCGGGATATGGCAATTCACGATCCGGATCTCGCGGATATTGACGGCCTGCTGCATCAGTTCGAGGACCATCCTCTCGAGAACGAGATCGTCGAGGTTCATCGCAATCACCTCGTCCGCACTCGCCTTGTCGATCAGCTCGGCGTCGGGGTTCGTCCTGGGGTCGGCCGTGTAGAGTCCGTCAACGTTCTTGCCGAGGATGCAGGACCGCGCGCCGAGAACCTCCGCGATCAGGAATGCTCCCGTATCCGTCCTGTGCGGCGGGATCGCGCCGACACGGGCAGGGTGTTCGTAAAGCCCGTAAGGCGGCGTCCCGTGGATAACCGGGAGCTGGCCGAGTCTGAGCAAAGTCGGAAGCTCGAGCAGGTCGTCCTGGTGGATTCGTGTGCCTCCCCAGCCCGAGAGAAGGATCGCGACCATGGTCGCGTTCTGTTCGGAGATCTTGGCCGAAAGCTCGGCGAGCACTCCCGTGGGCATGCCGAGGTCGATCCCCACGTCCATGATATGCCGCACACGGGCACCACCGCCCGTGACGATCAGGAGCGGGTTCGCTCGCGAGAGTTCGCCGAGCTCCTTGCTGAGCGGATACATAACCGAGCGGCCGTAATCGATCGCCCCGTGGCCCCCCAGTTTGATTACATTGAGGTCCGGCGCTATTCGCAGCTGTCCTGCCTCGCCCAGTTCCTCCATCAGGCCCCGTCGAACGAGCGTCTCGGACCTGAGGCCCGACCGCAGCTCGTGGCGTTTCGCACTGGGTGTCATACCCATACATATATCCATTCGGGGATGAACATTGGGGATATCAACTGATCAATCAGTTGATGTGATGACCATGAAGATCTATGTCCGAGAGCGAACCAAGGTGGGCGAAGGCGTCCGCCAGCCCCGTTATGTCATCCTCGCCGTCGCCGGCGGCGACTTGACATTCTATGCGCACCACTTCCGTAAGACCGAGCTCGAACGACTCGCGTCGGACTGTGGTGCCGAGCTCGTCTACCTCGAGCCCATGCCCGAGGCCGAACACGGCACAAAGAAGTAGGTACGCGCACCACCATTTTTCCATGTCTGCACCGACACTCGACGCGACCGTCGACGCCATGCTCGCGCTCGTGCTCGTCGAGGACCGGATGCTCGGGCTCGAGTTCGCGAAGGACGCGTTCCTGATCCGGTTGCCGACCACGCGCCGGATTGCCGAGCGGCTCGACGTCCCCCATTACTACGTCCTCCCTCTCATCGGCGCGCTCGAAGCCGATGGCCTTCTCACACGGGCCGAACGGGTCGGAATCCGGACGACGCCAGAGGGGACACGGCGGTTCTTCGAGCGGATCGAGGAGGGGTACCGCGCCGAAGCGGAGGCCCTCCTCGGGTGCGAACTGTACGCCATCCTCCTCGCTCAGGCCCTCGGAGGGCCGAACCTCTAATCCTCTCCCGCACCGTATCTGATCGCGATGCGCGACGAGGAGATCGACTGGCTCTGCTACACAACCCTCTCCCGCGGTCCGGGTGCGGCGACTGTGAGCGAACTCGCGGCCGCCGCCGGCCTTGCCGAGGACGAAGCGGCAGCGTCGGCCGCGCGGCTCGAACGAGCCCTACTCGCCCAGCGCGAGGGCGACCGGGTCAGGCTTCTCGCGTTCCAGGAGTCGCTTCTTCTCTGCCAGGTCAGGTACGGGAAGGACGTGCCGTTCGAGGTCGAAGACGGTGTCATCCGCGCGCGGAGGGCCGATGATGCGTGAGGTCGCAGTCCTCCGGCTCGGCCACCGACCCGAACGGGACCAGCGGGTCACGACTCACGTGGGCCTGACCGCCCGCGCCCTCGGCGCCCGCCGCATGTTTCTCGCCGCCGACGATCACGGTGTGATCGCATCGATCGGGGACGTCGTCGAGCGCTGGGGGGGCGGTTTCGAGGCCGAGAACAACGTGAAGTGGCGCCGATGCATCGCCGACTGGAAAGCCGCGGGCGGGACCGTGGTCCACCTGACGATGTACGGACTGAACCTTCCCGATGTGATCGACGAGGTGCGGGCACACGACAGAGTCCTGGTCGTGGTCGGAGCAGAGAAGGTTCCGGGCGAGGTCTATGCACTCGCCGACTTCAACGTCGCGGTGACGAACCAGCCGCACTCCGAGATCGCCGGGCTCGCGGTCTTCCTCGATCGGCTCTTCGAGGGGCGCGAGCTCGAGGCATCGTTCCCCGGCGCTCGCATCCGTGTGATCCCCTCGGCCCACGGCAAAGTCGCCGAGGCGCCGCCGGAGGAAGAGTGAGCGGTCGGATCCTTGTGGCCGGCTTCGCGACCCGGCACGTCGCCGCCTCCGCCTGTCGCGCCGGATACGGCGTGATCGCGGTCGACCACTTCTGCGACCTCGACCTTGTTCGCGTAGCGGATACGTGCCATCGGTTCGAGACCCTCGAGGAGCTCGCAGCCATCGCTACATCGGCTGCGCGCGAGAACGACGTCGTTGGGTTCCTCGCGGGCTCGGGCGCAGAGACGCTCGCCCTGCCAGTCCCCCTACTTGGCACGCAACCGGCAGTCGCGGCACGGTTCCTCGATAAGCGGGAGACTCAGACCTTCTTCGAGACGCTCGGCGTGCGAGCTCCACATCCGAAGCCCGTCGGCACGTACCCTGCCATGGCCAAGCCGATCCATGGATCCGGTGGGTGGCGGAACGCGGTGGTCGGATCGGACGACGAACTTGCAGCATGGAGAGGTCTCTTCCCCGATCAGCCATACCTCCTGCAGGAGGTGATCGAGGGCGTCCCGGCCTCGGTCTCGTGCATCGCCGATGGCCGCCGAGCCGTCGCGGTCGCCACGAACCGGCAGCTCCTTCGCGGCGGGACGGGCATGGGGTACGGCTTCGCCGGTTCGGTCACGCCGTGCGACCATCCACTCGCGGAAGAGATGGCGGCGATCGCCGAGACGATCGCGGGTGCGAGCGGTTGCGTGGGCTCCCTCGGGATCGATTTCGTCCTCCCCCGCGAGGGCGAGCCCGTGGCCATCGAGGTCAACCCGCGGTTCCAGGGAACGCTCGAGACCGTCGAGGCCGCGACCGGCGTGAACCTCGTCCGGCTCCATCTGGATGCCTGTGACGGCCGCCTCCCCGATCTACGCCCGGAACCGCAGCAATACGCGGCCCGCCGGATCCTCTTCGCCGACCGTGACCTCGTGGTCGGAACCGATCTCTCCCTTCTCGGCACCATGGTCGCCGATATTCCTCCACCGGGTACAACGATCCCGGCGGGAAGCGCGGTCGTCTCGGTCCGGGCGACCGGCCGGGACGAGGTCACGGCTCTCGCCCTCCTGGATAAGCATATAACGGCCGTGCGAACATATATGGAGCGATGGTAGCCGTCACCGAGATCCTTGAACAGCCCGCAGTCGCCGCGTACCTGCACCGGCTCATCGGCGACGAGGGGCTCCTGCTGATCCAGCGTTTCCCCGAGGAGGGAGAATTCAGCGACGAGGAGCTCGCCGAGGTCACCCAGATCAACCTGAACTCGGTCCGGCATACGCTCTACACCCTGTACGAGCGCCGGCTCGCCGAGTACCGGCGGATCAAGAACAACGAGACCGGCTGGCTCACGTACCTCTGGCGTCTCCGGCTCGACACCATCCCCATCGCGCTCGCCGAGGAGATGGAGACGGTCCTGGAGAAGCTCCGGGCTCGCGAGCGGTTCGAGGAGGAGAACGACTTCTACCGCTGCGGCCAGTGCGGCCTGCTCGTGACCTTCAACCAGGCGATGGACGTCGACTTCTGCTGCCCCGAATGCGGTTCGCCGATCGCTCACTTCGACAACGATATCCTGCTGCTCGCGCTTCGCCGCCGGCGTGAGGCCATCGCCTCTTCGCTCGGGCATGAGTGAGTACGCGGCGCTGCTCCGCGATGCCGGGTGCGACGAGAGGGTGATCCACCACTGTCAGGCCGTGACGGCTCTCGCACTCGAGCTCGCCGGCACCGATCCACTCTACGATCCCCTTCTTCTCGAGGCCGGCGGCATGCTTCACGATATCGGGCGATCCGTCACCCACGGGATCGGCCACGCTCAGGTCGGCGCCGCGCTCCTCCGTGTCGGCGGATGGTCCGAAGCCATCTGCCGCGTTGTCGAGCGGCATACCGGCGCAGGACTGACGGCAGACGAGTGCGCCCTCCTCGGTCTGTTGCCGCGAGACTGTGTCCCGGTGACGCCGGAGGAGCGGCTGGTCGCCTACGCGGACAAGAGGTTGCAGGGGGATCGGGTCGTCTCCATGGAGCGGGAGCTGGCCCGTTCGTTCGCGCTGCCGCACCGTTCGCGCCGACGGATGTACCGGCTCTGGCGCGAGATGGACGCACTTATAGAATAATCCGACGGACGTGCGGCAGGGAACGGAGCTCGTCGACGACCCCCGGCGGCAGGATTCCGTCGACGATCATGACGAGCTTCGGCTCCTCGGCGAGGTAGGGGTCGGTCACGAAGATCTGGCGGATCGCCAGGTCGTGCGAGTCCAGGACGCGGACGGCCGACGCTACAATCCCCCGCGAGCGGGCGTCGTCGGGTATGAGCGTGATCACGGAGAGGCCCAGGTGCTCGGCCACCACCGAGAGGTCCGGCGTCGCACATATCCTGCTGAAGATCGGCGCGAGCCGGTCGTCGTCGAGGATCCGCTTCGCAGTCGCATCCACGACCCGGCGGTCGACGCCCACGGCCGCCGCCACCTGGGTCGCCGGGATCGCGATCCGGTTGCAGACGACCCTCCCCTCGGGATTGACCCCGAGCCCGTTCTCAAGAAGGAAGCGGACGACCCGTCCCTGGGACGGCGAGTCGGCGAACGCCTGCATGATCTCAGACCACATCTGCGCACCTTCGTGCATCTGTGATCGGCATAATACTATTGTATCTGCGACTATACCCGAGATAATAACCCGACGCGGCCAGAGTTTTCTGCGCGATTGGGTTATAGCTATTCACTATTGTTATCCTATTGGGTTGGGCTGCGGCTCTGCACGACGGAAGGTATATACCGATCCGGGGCTGACCTGATATGGCACACGCGCGAGGGTTGCCGAGCTAGGTCAAAGGCGCAAGGTTGAGGGCCTTGTCACGCAGGTGTTCGGGCGTTCGAATCGCCTCCCTCGCACTTTTCATTCTCATTCTCTGGCACGGATGTCTCCGGGCAGGCGCGCACCTCTGCAGCCTACGAAGACGCGAGGCGGGGGGCCACGCTATATCGGGCTCTTGTCTACGTACGTCATCGATCGCGTCAGCGTGTGCCGGCCGCGCTTGCCCCGTCGGGCACGGTCTTCAAGAGCCAGTTCTGGAAAACAATAGGGGTAATCACGGTCGTGAGTAGGCTCATCATCAGGATCGCAACGAAGATCTCCTGGCCGATCACGCCCGCGTTCAGTCCGATCAGGGCCACGATCATGGCCACCTCGCCCCGGGGCGCCATCCCGAAACCGATGACTGCCGCGTCCAGTCTGGAGAAACCGAAGAGCCGGGCGGGCAGGCCGCACCCGAAAAGCTTCGTCGCCACGGCGACAAAGGTGATCCCGGCAACCAGCACGGCGACAGCCGGCGTGAGTGCCCGGAGGTCGACGATGATCCCGAGCGAGACAAAGAAGATCGCGGCGAAGATGATCTGGAGGTACTCGGCTCCCTCCCGCGGGTCCCTGCTGTGGCAGACGGTGACCTCGCGGCAGGAGACACCAGCGATGAAGGCGCCAACGATCGCGGAGAGGCCGACCAGTTCGGCCACCATCGCGTAAAGGAAGGCGATGGCAAGCGCTGCGATGAAGATGAACTCCGGATACTGCCGGGCGAGCGCGGTACGGTCGAGGCGGGCGAGAAGACGCGAAATCAGGGTCACGCCAGCGACGAGCCCGAGGCCGACGAAGAGGACCGCGATGAGAAGGCTGGTGGCGAGGGCGGGGAGCGAGAATGCGCCCTGGATCAGGTCGGTCGTCAGGCCGAGAACGAGGAGAGAGAGGACGTCATCGATCACGGCCGCTCCGATGATCGCCTTCGCGGCCGGGCTCTCGAGCTGCCCCAGTTCCCGAAGCACGTTCGCGGTGATCGCGATGCTCGTTGCGGTCAGGGCCGTGCCGATGAAGAGGGCCGGTGCCCCCGCGTACCCGAGCGCCGACGCTGTCAGGTATCCGCCGATCCAGGGAACGACTACCCCGACGACTGCAATCACAAAGTACCGGGGGTTGGTCAGATCGCGGAGGCAGAACTCGAACCCGATCGTGAAGAGGAGGAAGACCGCCCCGAGCTGGGCGAGCGAACGAACGAAGTCCGTGTAGGTGATGAGACCGAGTACGGATGGGCCGACCAGGATCCCGACCAGGATCTCGCCGACGACTGCCGACTGATTGATCCGCGACGCGACGAGGTAGCCCGCGAGTGCCACGAAGAGGAGGAGGCTCATCTGGAACTCGATGGAACCGGCCAGTTCCCCCGTCATGCTTCGCCCACCTCGCGTGCCGCCCTCATCTCACGGTGATTGGATCTTCACTGAATTAATCGGTTCTTCTGTCGCCGTCCTGATACCTGCGGGATTCCGGCGTGAAACTGAATGGGGGCGGGAGGATTCGACGCCATCGAAGGTATCGATCCCGGCGAGTGCGTCTACTGTTGTGCGGCCTTGTACGCGTCGTACATCGAGTAGATCCAGACGATCAGATAGAGCGGGATTCCGATCAACGCGAAGGAGAGAGCAACGCAGACAAGTGCCAGGAGAAAGAGCAGGATCGCCTTGACCATCTGGCCGGTATAGAACTGTCCGAGGCCGGGCACGAAGAACGAGAGGATGAGTGCAAGAATCGGGGATGCCATACACCGTATGGGTTCCCCGGCCGAATCAACACTTCGGCTTTTCCGTGAACCCGGGCCGCCCGTCGTCGGATGCAGCCTCTTTCAGCACGTCTCTCCAGGAGATGACCTCGGTTGTCCTGCCTCGCGGCGGAAGGTCGAGGTTGGCTTTGGAGCCGATCGACAATGGTGAATAACACCGATGCGGTCCGCCCAAGGTGCCGGGCGATTGCTCAAAAAAGGGGAGTCAGACCTGGTGCATCAGCACGATCTCGATGCTCGAGACGTTCGTGCGCCCCGCATCGGTCTCGATCTCTTCGGTCGAGATCCTTATCTCTTTCTTCATGACCCCCTGCAGGAATCGGTTCAGCGCGATCTCGGCCGTATCCACCGCCCGGGAGATGGCCTTGCCGCGGGCCTTGATCGCGACCTCGTCCGCGCCGTTCGAGAACTGGGTCACCACTGCTAGCACGTAGTTCATCACTGGTTTGTTGCCGACGTACACTGTATTGTCATTGTTCACGGCGTGTTCCTCCGGGTCAGAGGTAGTTCTTCTGAGCAATCAGCTCCGCGTTGAGGACCGATGCGCCGGCCGCTCCGCGAATCGTGTTGTGGCCGAGCGCGATGAAGCGCAGGCCCGGCCGAATCCGCCCGACCGAGACCGTCATCCCGCCGCCGCGCATCCGGTCGAGGCGGGGCTGCGGCCGGTTCGGTTCGTCGAAGAGTTTGATCGCCGGATCGGGCTGGGTCGGCAACCCCGCGATCGGCGGGCGCCACGACCGAAACGCGTCGCGCACCTCGTCGGGCGAGACCTCGATGTCGGCCCAGACCGCCATGGTGTGCCCGTCGATGACCGGGACGCGGTTGCACGAGGCCGAGACCGAAAACGGGGCCGGCGTGATCGCGCTCCCGTCGAAGGAACCCATAATCTTCAGGGTCTCTCTCTCCATCTTCTCCTCCTCGCCGCCGATGTACGGGATCACGTTGTCGTAGATCGCCATCGCGGGGACCCCCGCGAAGCCCGCGCCAGAGATAGCCTGCATGGTCGAGACCCGGAGATCGGAGAATCCGAACGTCCGAAGGGGGGCAAGCCCCATTGTGAAGATGATCGTCGAGCAGTTCGGATTGGTCACGATAAACCCGTCGCTCCCGCGGTCGCGCTGGAGGTCGATCAGGCCCAGGTGGTCCGGATTCACCTCGGGAACGACGAGGGGGATGTCGGCTTCCATCCGGTGCGTCGCCGCGTTCGTGCAGACCGCGAGCCCCGCACGGGCACATGCCGTCTCGATCTCGCCCGCGACCTCGGCGGGGAGAGCGGAAAAGACGAGGTCGCAGTCGCCGAGGCTCTTCGTGTCGGTCTCGGCGACGACGATGTCGCCCACGGAGTCGGGGAAGGGGGCGTCGAGCCGCCAGTCAACGACATCGCTATAACGCCGTCCAGCGCTCCGGCCCGATGCGGTCAGGGTGGTGAGAGTGAACCACGGATGGTCTGCCAGGAGCTGGACGAAGCGCTGTCCAACAGCGCCGGTCGCTCCGAGTACTCCGACGTTGATCATGGATGATCAAATAATCGCGCTGCAGGTATTAAACCGTTTGATTTTCTCGTGCCAATCCGGGGCTGCGCCCGTTCGCGGTCGGTTTTCGAGAGAATCGCTCTCCTCGGTCCGATTCCCATGGTAATTGAAGCCAGCGGTCCCCAGAAAGGCTATTAATTCACGGCCGAGATATTATCTGGAAGAACCGTCTGCAAGAGGCGGGGCGGATTTTACCACAATGAAGATACTGCGCGTCGCGAGCGACCTCTACCCGGCCGTCGTGGGCGGATACGGCATCCACGTCCACGAGATGTCCCGGATGCAGGCCGAGAGAGGCCATGACGTGACCGTGCTGACCGCCAATACCAACGGTCTTCCCGAAGAGGAATGGGTGGACGGGTACCGGGTACTCCGGTTCAACCACTCGATCAAGATGGTCGGGAACACGATCAGCCCGACCCTCTTTTTCCGGCTGATGGAGATGCGGTACGACTACGATGTGATCCACGCTCACTCCCATCTCTTCTTCCCCACGAACGTCTGCGCCCTCGTCAAAAAGTACGGATCTCCCCCGCTCGTGATCACGAATCACGGGATTATGTCGGCTTCGGCTCCCCATTGGCTCAACGTCGGATACATGAGCACGCTCGGGCGCTGGACTCTGAACGCGGCCGACCGGGTGATCTGCTACACGCCGATCGAGAGGGACCTGCTGATCTCCGAGTTCGGCGTACACCCCGACGGAATCTCCGTGATCCCTAACGGTGTGAACACGGACATCTTCCGGCCCGATGAATCGAAACGCGACGATGAATGCCGCCGGCTTCTCTGGGTCGGCCGATACGTCAAGGGGAAGGGGATCGAGTTCCTGATCCAGGCGGCCGCCGAGCTCATCCGCGAAGTTCCGGATCTCAGGCTCACCCTCGTGGGCGAGGGTCCGGAGGAGGCGGAGATCCGGCAGCTCGCGACCGAACTCCGCCTGGACGGCCATATCGAGTACCTGCCCTTCATGTCCTACGACGAGATGCCAGCGCAGTACCAGCGGGCGGAGATGCTTGTGCTGCCGAGCCTTCACGAGGGCGTGCCCAGGACCATGCTCGAGGCGATGGCCTGTGGCCGTCCGGTCCTGATCTCCGAGTTCGACCACCTCCGCGATATTCTTGACGGAGGAGGCCTGATGTTCCCGAAGGGGGACGTAACCGCGCTTGCCGACGCGATACGGGGGCTCCTGGAGCGCCCGGACGAGGCCGACGAGCTCGGACGACATGCGCGCGAGACGATCATCCGCCAGAACTCCTGGCGAAACACAGTCGAGTCGACTCTTGATCTCTACAGCGAGCTCGTACCGGCCTGACGCCCCGCGGCGTTGGGCAACCAGCCGTTCCTGGAATGGGACGTACCCAGCTCCCGCGTCTTTCGTCAGGCTGTGACATCGTGAACCTGCTCGTCTGCGCCACCGAATACAATCCCCACGGGTTCGGAATTGCCAATGTCGCTCACCGCGTGGTCGAGCACCTGAAGGCAAAGGGGGTCCGGTGCACGGTCTGTTCGCCCACTGGCCCGGATATCACGACTGGAAGCCGGCGCCTCATCCGCGAACTCGCCGTGGGCGGACTCCTCCATTACTGGACAGGGGTAGCGCGCCTGCCGGTGGCCGACGAGTACGATGCGATCTGGATGCACAACCCGCTCTTCCCCGGGGCGTCGCCGTTTCCGCACGGGGTCGCGACGATCCATTCCACGTACCTCAACAAGTTCAACCAGGGGATGGCCCCGCAACGCTACTATCGCCTCGCGTCCGCCATCGAGCGCCGCTCTCTCGTCAAGACGGCCCGGCTGAACCGGTTCACCGCGGTCTCGGAGACCGTCGACGCCGACCTCCGGACGATCGGGCTGAACCCCTCGGGGATTGCGCAGATCCCCAATGGGGTCGACACGCGCCTCTTCTCGCCGGGAGAGGGGCGCGACGAGCTCCGCTGCGATTTCGACATCCCCGAAGATCACACGGTCCTCATCTTCCTGGGACGCATGTCCGAGGTCAAGCAACCAGAACGCCTTATCGAGGTCTTTACCCACCTCCACCGGCTCCGCCCCGACACTACCCTTGTGATGGCCGGCAACGGTGACCGGCTCGAGGCGACCCGTGCCTGCGCGCGCGACCTCGGAATCGACGATGCCGTCCGGTTCCTCGGCACGGTCGACAGCGACGAGACGCCCGAACTCTACCGTATCGCCGATTGCTTCGTGATGGCGAGCCGGAGCGAGGGCAGCCCCCTGGCCCTCCTCGAGGCACTCTCCACGGGCCTGCCCGCGATCGTCTCGCCGATTCAGCCGCTCTGCTTCGTCGAGGACCAGGGATTCGGCAGGATCGTCGATTTCGACGAGCCCGAGGCGGCGGCCGCATCGATGACCGAATACCTCGACACGGACCTCAGCCATGCCGGAGAACTGGCGCGGGAGTATGTAACCGAACGCCACGACTGGTCCGTGATCGCGGACCAGTACATTGCCGAGTTCGAGCGGGCTGCGGAATATCGATGAAGGTCGTACTTCTCACCCACAATATCGGCGGCGGACTCGTCCAGTACGTTTCGCAGCTCGCGAACGCGCTCGCGTCCAGGGTCGACCTTGTCGTGATCGCTCCCGAGGGACTCGACCCGTCCCGGTTTCCATTCTCCCCCGATGTCCGAATCCGCCGCCTCCCGGTCGGAAACGTCGTCCGGACCTTCGTGGCCAACACATTCCGTGTCTGGCGGCCGTTCCAGTTCCTCGCTGCGATCGACGAGGAGCGTCCGGAGATCCTCCACTTCAACGGAGCGTCTCTCTGGTACTCCCTGCTCCTGCCCGTCCTCACCCGCCGTTATCCGGTCATCGTCACCATCCATGACGTGAACCCCCACCCGGGCTCGCGTGCCTGGGACCAGGATCTCGCGCGCCGTCTCTTCCTCCGGTACGCGGACGCGGTGATCGTACACGGCGAATGGGCGCGCCTGCAGCTCGGGGCGTCTCAGCCCTGCTATGTGATCCCGCATGGCGATTACTCGTTCTATACCGGGATCGGATCCGGAGACGCGGTCGAGGAGGAGGATGCGATCCTCTTCTTCGGCCGGATAGAACCGTACAAGGGGTTGCAGTACCTGCTCGAGGCGATGCCGCTTATCTGGGCCGCGTCGCCGTCCACGCGGCTCATCGTTGCGGGCGACGGCTCCCTCGCCCCCTACAGCGAGTTGCTCCGGGACGAGCGGATCGAGGTCGTCAACCGGTTCATCGATGATGCCGAAGTCCCGGCCCTCTTCGCCCGGGCGCGGCTCGTGGTCCTCCCGTACGTCGAGGGGACACAGACGGGAGTAATTCCAATTGCGTATGCCTTTAAAAAACCTGTCGTGGTCACGGACGTCGGGGCCATTCCCGAGGTCGTGGAAGAGGGGCGCACCGGCTGGATCGTCCCTCCGCGAGATCCCGATGCCCTTGCCTGCGCAATCTTGAAGACGCTGCAGAACAAACTTTTGAGGACTGTTATGGGAACGGCCGCTTACGAGAAGATGACCCGCGAGCTCTCCTGGGGGCCGATCTCGGACCGGACGGTCGCGGTGTATCGCGAGGTCGTGGAGCGCGCTCGATGAAGATCCGAGACCCGTTCCGGCTCAATGACTGGGGGATCGTCCCATTCCTCGCCGTCGTGCTCGGCGTCCAGCTCCTGCTCTGGCTCGCGCTCGTGCTCGAGGAGAATGGAGCGGGTCTACCGCTCTTCCGCCAGGTGATCGGGTTCGTCTACCTGACCTGGGTTCCCGGCATCATCCTGCTCCGCATCCTGCGTGTGCATAAGATCGGGGCGATCGAGTCCCTCCTCTTCTCGGTGGGGCTCTCGATCGCGACCGTGATGTTCGTCGGGTTCGCGGTCAACACGATCTACCCGATGCTCGACCTCCTCAAGCCGATCTCGGAGGGACCGCTCCTGATCACGCTCACGGTCTTCGTCTTCGCCGGGGCCGTGATCGCGTACATCGTGGACCGCGATTTCAACCAGCCCGAGTACATCACGATCGGCGAGACCTTCGGCTGGCCGGTCTTCCTCTTCGCGCTTCTTCCGTTCCTGGCGATCTTCGGTGCCTGGCTCGTCAACAACTACCGCGTCAACACCATCCTGTTCGTGTTCCTCGCAGTGGTCGCGATCGTACCGCTGCTTATCGCCTTCCGGCGGGTTGTGCCCGAGCGATATTATCCGTTCGTAATCTGGACGGTCGCGCTCTCACTCCTCCTCCATGCCTCGCTCATCTCGAACCATATCTGGGGGTGGGACATCAACCAGGAGTTCTACATCTCGAACCTGGTGGTCCAGAACGCGGCATGGGACTTCTCGATCTATTCGAACATCAACGCGATGCTCTCGATCGTGATGCTGGCGCCGATCTACTCGATCCTCTGCCGCATCGATATCGTCTGGATCTTCAAGATCGTCTATCCGCTCCTCTTCTCATTCGCGGCTCCGGGGCTCTATATGATCGCGCGGCGCCAGTCGTACGACCGGATCGCGTTCTACGGCACGTTCTTCTTCATCACGTTCTTCGTCTTCTTCACGGAAATGCTCCAGGTGGCGCGGCAGGAAGTCGCCGAGCTCTTCCTCGTGCTGATCGCGCTTTTGATCATCAACAAGGATCTCGACAAGATCAAGAAGTACATCCTGTTGATCGTCTTCTCGTTCTCGCTCGCCGTCTCGCACTACGGTTTGTCGTACCTGTTCATGGTCACGATCGGACTCGCGTGGGTGATCCTCGTGGTCTCCGAGCTCGGCTCGCTCAACCGGATCCGGGACCGTTTCTCCCCGCTCTTCGACTGGGAGAAACGGGGATACGGCCCGAACTTCAGGCCGCGCCATGCGGGAGAGCGGGCGCTCACGCTCGACTTCGTCCTGCTCTTCTTCATCTTTGCGCTCGGCTGGTACATGTTCATCTCCTCCTCCTCGGCCCTGAACTCGATCACCGGGCTCGCCCTCCAGTTCTCGAACAACATGGTCTCGGGCTTCCTCGACCCCGAGACGACCCAGGGACTCTCGATCATCGTCACCGGGTCGACGACGCCGCTCCACCAGATCGGTAAATACATCCAGCTCGTGGCCCAGTTCTTCATCTTCTTCGGGATCCTCTCGCTCCTGTTGAAGCCGCAGAAGATGGACCTCGGCGGCGAGTACTTCGCGATCGACCGCGAGTACTTCGCGCTCTCGCTCGTGAACTTCGCGCTTGCGGCTGCCGGTGTGGTCCTGCCGTTCTTCTCGAGCGCCCTGAACACGACACGGCTTTACCAGATCACGCTGATCTTCCTCACCCCGTTCTTCGTCATCGGCGTCCTCGAGGCGTTCCGGTTCCTGCGCCGTGTGCTCAGGAGAACTGAATTCGACCTCTCGGGAGAATCGGCGACACGAGTGATCGCAGTCTTCCTCTGCGTCTTCGTCCTCTTCAACACGGGTTTCATCTACTCCGCGCTCGGCGACGAGCCGACCTCGATCGCGCTCGACGACCGGATCGACTACCCGCGGTTCGACCCGCAGGAGATCGCGGGCGCCCAGTGGCTGCACGCGGTCGGTAACCGGACTATCAACTCGGACATCCCCCGCGCGGTGATGCTCGAGGGCTTCGTCGGAACCATGGCGAGGAAGATGCCGGCCGATCCGACCCAGGTCCGAAAGAACTCTTACGTCTTCCTCGGTACCTACAACGTCCTGACCGAGAAACTCTCGCTCGCCCAGGCGAACGCGGCGAGCCAGGTCAAGGTCTACAACGATATCGGTCCGTACACGGTGCGACGAGGCGTCGTCTACGACAACGGCGGGGCCAGAATCTACGAGTGAACTGACCCCCACTCCCTTTTTTTATGAGCAGCGCCACTCGCAATTCGGTGGTATTTCCGAGGGACGGTCGCGGTTTACCCAGCTGTTGGAGAATTAGAGGGGGACGGACGGATCGAGCTGGGCCTCGATCGTCGCGCCTGCCGTCCCGATAGCCGCGAGTGCGCCGATCGCGCCGCGTCCGCCGTGAAGGGCCGTTGCGGTCCCGGACGCCGCGATAACAGCCTCATCGCGGGTCACGGGTCCGCTGCGCGCTCGGGCCGCAAACGTCTTGAGGGCCTCCGGCACCCGGAAGCCGGGTCGGATCGCGACCCCCCACTCTGGCGAGAAGGCCTCGTCGGAGACGAACCGCACGGCGTGATGGGACACAGTTGCGATCGCACCGGGCTCGACCGCGAGCTCGAGATAACTGCAGGCGTTACCGGCAGTTCGTTCCGCGATAGTGGGGTCGAGCATCACGACGCGGTGGCCGATCGGCTGCACGCCCTCGAGTCGTGCGACATGCTGGAGCAGAGCGAGCGCGAGGGCGAAGGTCGCGCCGCCCCCGGCGGTGTCCGTGTCGTCGATTCCGATCAGGAGGTGGACGAGGGCGCGGGTCACGACCTCGGCCCGCGTGAGCGCACCCGTACGCTCGAGCCGGACCTCGATGACGCCATCGGCATGGCCGATCATCTCGGAGAGCGAGTAGGCCGGTCCGCCGATCGATCGAAGTTCCTGGATCACGAGACCGTCCTCGAACCGGACGCCCTCTACTCCGACGGCGGCGAGCGGTGCCAGCCCGATCTCGAGCCGGCGCCGACCTACTCGCGCGATCTCGCGAAGCAGGTTGCCGTCGCGTTCAACCGATTCGATCACGCCGCCGGCGATCCGGTGGTGGTATCCGCAGAAGCCCGCGCAGGCCGAGGAGAGGCATTTGTGGAAGATCGCGACCTCGTCGCCGTCGATTGTCGTGAAGACCCGGCGGCAGGTCGAACGCGGCATCGCGCTGATCGCCACGAATCGAGCGCCATACCGTCCTCGACTCCCGATCTGACCGGCGACGCAGCCCTCGGCCTCGAGCCTTTTTACCCAGTCCTGCACGGTCGAGCGCGGCAGCCCGAGCGTGGCCGCGATCTCGGCGATGGTGAAGGAACCGTTCTCGAGTGTGACCTGCCGCATCAGGGAGAGGAGCTGTCGGCGCCGCTCGAGCACGCGGGACATGTCTCACTCGCACTCGGCGTAGCGATTCCGGATCGCGATCAGGTCGCCGATGATCGCGGACGCGGTCTCGACCGATCCCGCTCCCTTCCCCATCAGGGTGACCTCGCCTGCCATATCCGTCGAGAGCATGACCGCGTTGAGCGTCCCCTCGATCACGAGCGGGTGGTTCCGCGGCAGGACGCGCGGGGCGACCCGGAGAAGGTTCTCCGCTGGCGCCACCTCGCCGATCAGCCGGATGGTGCAGTCCTGGTCGGCGGCGAGCCGGAGCGCGTCCACGGTCAGATCGTCGATCCCGGTGATCGCGACATCGTCGAGGGTCACGCCGAGGTTCCAGCAGGTGTTCGCAAGGATAACGAGCTTGATGGCCGCATCGATCCCGCGGACATCGTAGGTCGGATCCGCCTCGGCATACCCGAGTTCGCGCGCCTCGGCCAGGGCCTGCTCGTATGTCAATCCCTCGTCGTCCATCCTTGTCAGGATGTAGTTGCAGGTGCCGTTCAGCACGCCCGTGATCGAGGAGAATCGGTTGCCCACGAGGCCGTCGCGGATTGCGTTGATCACGGGGATCGCCCCGCCAACGGTCGCCTCGTATCGGAGTGCGACTCCCGCGTCCTTTGCAAGGGCCGCGAGCCCCGCGTAGTCCGCCGCGATCGGCCCTTTGTTCGAGGTGACTACATGCTTTCCCTGTTCAAGGGCTGATCTGATGTGGGTGAGCGCGGGCTCGCCGGTCAGCGCGTTGGTCGGCGTCAGCTCCACGAGTACGTCGAACGCCCCGGAGGCGATTACGTCGGCGGCGCTCAGTCCGGACGCGCCGCACCGGCCGGTCGCGCACTTGGTATCGAGTATCCCGGCGGGGTCGAGCCCGTCCGGATCGATGCGGGCCGACGACGAGTCTGCGGCTGCAGTCAGCACGAAGCCGAGCTCCGGTTTCGCCGCGAGCATCCGGAGAAGGCCTTTGCCCACTGCCCCGAGCCCGAGGACGGCGATCTTCATGCCTCGGCCCCCCCGAGCGGCTCGACGATCAGGAGTCCTTTCTCGGCTGCGATCGTGCGGAGGAGATCGAGCGCCCGCCTCATCTCGGAGCGGGTCGTGGCCTTGATCGTGATCAGCGCGGTCGACGGCTCGGCGATCGCGGGCATATGTACGTTCAGCTCGGCTACCTCGGCGAAACCGGTGGCGTCGATCCGGCCGATGGTGTCGCCGATATCGGTATGGATCAGGTGGCCGATCATGATCACGGACTGGCGGTAGAGGAGCCGTTCTTCGCCGAGCCGGAGGATGCTGACGCCCTGGAGCTTGATCGCGCCCACGAGCGCGTCGAGTCGCTCCTGCGCGATCTCGAGGACGATCTGGACCCCGAGCGTATCGGACGGCGACTCCGGCTCTCGCTGATGGATCACGGCGATGATATTGCCGCCATACTCCGAGATCGGCGTCAGGGCGGCCACGAGCTGCCCCGGGCTGTCCTTCATCTCCAGTTTCATCGAGACCTGCAGACGGACCACCTTCTCCAACTGCAGGTACCTTGCACGAGGTGATGGATAAGCCTTTTTTATTCAAGATGACGGACTAACCCCTCGCACCTAGGTTTTAACGAAGGTATTTCTTCGATTGCTCATGCTGCCAATCCCCATAGATGGGATAATTTTTTTCAATCATATCTTGCTTATAATGAACATCCCATAATCACCATTTAGAGAAACCAATCCTTTTACTCCAAACCAACTTTTTCAACGTAATAATGGGAAGAAAAACAAAAGACCTATTTACAATTACAAAATATTTACACATAATGGAAGATGACAAACCAATTGCCGCAGTAATTCAAGAAGAAAGGCTCCAAAATTTTGCAACACGTAAAGCACTCTATAAAAAGATCAATAAGCAATTGGGAAAGCCGTTGGTAGCGTATGTAACTAGTTTCACCTATCCCGTGATGATTGATAATAAAGACGCAGATATGCTTGAAGCCCATCTTCAAAAACTTAAACTGGACGATGGGTTTGTATTACTCATCAGCTCTCCAGGAGGAGATGGACTCACTGCTGAAAGAATAATCAACATTTGTAGAGCATATAGCAAATCGGGAGATTTCATCACGATTGTTCCCGGAAAGGCAAAATCAGCAGCCACAATGATCTGCCTTGGTTCCTCGAAAATTATGATGAGCAAAACTTCTGAGCTCGGACCGATTGACCCACAATTTCTCGAAAGAGGGCCGAATGGAGAATCAAGGGTTTACTCGGTGTATAATATCGTGAAGAGTTATAAAAAGATATTCGATAAAGCCGAAAAAACTCAAGGGAAAATTGAACCCTATCTTCAAGCTCTTAGTAGATATGATTCATGGAATATCGAAGAGTGTCTATCACAATTAGAGCTGTCCCAGGATATCGGAGTAAAAGCTTTGAAAACAGGGATGTTAAGAGATGATAGCGAAGATGAAATCGCTAATAAAATTAAGCGGTTTTTAATCCCTGATGAAACCAAAGTTCACGCTCGTCCAATTTATTACGACGACGTAAAATCTTGTGATCTAATTGTAGAGTTGGTTCCGGTTGACACGCCTCTATGGAAAAACATTTACGAATTGTATATGAGATTGGAGGGCTACGTCAGCAATAATGGAATTGCAAAATGTATCGAGAGCGAAAAGTATTCATTCGTTCAGACTTATCAACGTAACGAGGCGCAATAATGCAAATTCAATTAGAAAAATTAAGTAGTCATGATCAATCTAGATTTGAGGAGTCCCAGAAAAATCTAGATCGTATGCTCGAAACAATTGCACCTTTCATCAAAAAGAAAAATCTCCCTTCAAGCCAAAAAAAGGTAGAATGGATTCTCATTGAATAAAATATAACATTCAAATCTATATTATTTGATATTTAGACTATCAACTTTTTATCGGACGAATTTAGCGCGAAGGCGAAGAGGGCGTTGATGTCAAAATTCGCCGCAACGAGTCCGGTGAGGTATCCCTTCGCTGATTATTCGATTTCTATGGGAGCGTGCTATAATCAGTAGATGAGCCTTCGCCGTGTAGCATCAACGCATCATCTGGACTCACAATTATCCACCCTTAGGTCCGCAACGAATTTTTCGGCGGGACACTCATCGGTAGACATTTTTCCATCTCTTTATGTGGCGGACGCCCCCTCGGCGGGTTCGAGAGCGAGGGCGAGGAGCCGGTCGAGGTCGACGTTCTCGGCCACGAGCGCGGCGAGGCGGCGGTACGGGTCGTCGTCGGCGACCGGCTCGTACGCGAGGCCCCGCCGCTCGTGCAGGTAGGAGAGGAGGCCGTCGACCGCGGAGGGGTTCTGGAAGAGGCCGTGGAGGTACGTGCCGATGACGAGCCCGTCGGCGCTTACCGCGCCGTCGTCGCCGAACGCGGGCGCGACTCCCGGGTCGCGGACCGACTCGCCCATGTGGATCTCGTATCCTGTCACGGTCTTCATTCGCAAAAGGATCGGTCCGACTGGATTGGCCGACCGCTCGGACTGCCGGGTCGTCTTCTCGTACGCGGCGAACCGGGTCTCGACAGGGAGCAGCCCGAGCCCGGGCAGAGTGCCGACGCGGTCCTCGACCCCCTCGTCCTCGACCCGCCGCCCGAGCATCTGGTACCCGCCGCAGATGCCGAGGACCGGGACTCCCGCCGCATGCGCACGCACCACCTCATCGGCTCCGCCGGAGGCATGGAGATGCGCGAGGTCCTGCATCGTGTTCTTCGTCCCCGGGAGGATGATGCAGTCGTATTCCGCGAGCGGCGCGCCCGGCCGGACGTAGTCGACAGAGGCCCGCCTCTCGAGCGCCTCGAAGTCGGTGAAATTCGAGATCCGCGGGAATCGCACGACCGCGATCCTCACCGGGTGGTCCCGCTGTCGTTTGTCCCCGATCGAGAGGGAATCTTCGCTCGGCAGCTCGAGCTCCGCGTACGGCAGGACACCGAGGACGGGCACGCCCGAGAGCGCCTCGAGGATCGCCACGCCGTCCTCGAAGAGCGCGGGGTCGCCGCGGAACTTGTTGACGATCACACCTTTGACGAGCTTCCGGATTGGCGCGGGCAGCAACGCAATCGTTCCGCAGACCTGGGCGAAGACCCCGCCGCGCTCGATGTCCGCGACGAGGACAATCGGAAGACCGAGCCGCTCGGCGAGACGCATGTTCGCGATGTCGCGCGCGTACAGGTTCACCTCGGCCGCCCCGCCGGCCCCCTCGACCACGATGCAGTCGTGGTCGGCCGCGAGCCGGTCGTACGCTTCGAGCGCGCGCTCCAGGAGCGCGTCGGTCTCGCGGTAGTAATCCGCGATCGCGACGTCGCGGTACGGCCGGCCCATCAACACGATCTGCGAGGACCGGTCCCCCTTCGGTTTGAGCAGGATCGGGTTCATCTCGGCCCGCGGCTCGACGCGTGCGGCGAAGGCCTGCATAGCCTGGGCGATCCCGATCTCGGCCCCGTCCCGGGTCACGTACGAGTTCAGGCTCATGTTCTGCGACTTGTACGGCGCGACCGAGCACCCGCGGTCGGAGAGGAGCCGGCAGACGGCGGCCACGACCGTGCTCTTGCCCACGTGCGAGGCGGTGCCCAGAATCATCAGTGACACGAGAGAATACTCCGGGGGATGGCGACCGGCCGGGAGCGGAGGGCTCGCGCGACGTTATGCCAACAAATATATAAGCAGAACTGGAATTTAGATGTAATGAGTGGAGGGATCTGTTCCACCTGTGGACTGCCGAGTGAGCTGTGCATCTGTGAAGAGGTTGCAAAGGAGCAGCAGAGGATCAACGTCATCGTCAATAGGCGCCGGTACGGCAAAGAGGTCACCGTGATCGAGGGGCTCGATCCGGCGGACATCGACCTCCAGGAACTGACCAAGTTCCTGAAGGGCCGCCTCGCCTGCGGCGGGACGGTGAAGGGCAGCTCCATCGAGCTCCAGGGCGAGCACCGCGATCGGGTCAAGGACCTTCTGACCAAGAAGGGTTACTCCCTCGACAATATCACCTGACCATCATACCTTTTTTCGATCCTGCGACGGAACACGGAACGGGAACGGGAAATCCCGAAGCCTCACGAAGACGC
The DNA here is from genome assembly GCA_039679395.1 of Methanospirillum sp. Classification (GTDB taxonomy): domain Archaea; phylum Halobacteriota; class Methanomicrobia; order Methanomicrobiales; family Methanospirillaceae; genus UBA288. The sequence continues at coordinate 29,379 of JBDKUZ010000126.1, forward strand.
CCGCCAGCCTGACCGGAAATTCGTTCCCGTCGAAGTGTTTGACTGCCTGGGTTTACGGGAGATTCCCCTCGCCGAGGCAGTCGCGCTGTCGCGCCTCGCTCATCGCGATCAGCAGTTCGAAGACCTGCTGAACGACCGTCGCATCGACGCCGCGCTCGACAGCGCGCTCGAAGACACGGTCGAGGACGGCGTGCCGCTGCCCGTCGTCGCGGACGGGTAGATGCTCCGTGGATTTCACGTGCGCTACCCGGGCGGCGCAGTCCTGCCGACGACCGATCAGGTCGATGATCGCCGCATCGATCTCCTCAATCTCTCTTCGCAACTCCTCGAGCGTCTCCATACCCGATCTGGATCTGCCGATGGCGGGATAAAGGAGTCGCCCGGGAGGGCGATGGCAACCGGATAGCGACGAGGATATCGATGTGTACCGGATCGTTCCTGTTCGAGTCCGCCCGAGAGTACAGTCCGAACGCGGCGGCAAAGCTGGAAATACCTCCGACCCCGAACTCTATTGGATCGCCCGATGCTCGAACGGATACCCCGCCGCGAACGAATCGACCTCGTGATTGCCTGGCTCGCTATCGCGGTCGCGTTCACAATTGCGAGATTCAATCTGCTGGGAGGCGGGATCGACCCCGCCTCCGCACTCCTTGTCTTCCTGATCTCGCTGCTCACGGTCGGAATCGGGTTCGTGCTCCACGAGCTCGCCCACAAGTTCACGGCTATGCATTTCGGCTTCTGGGCCGAGTTCCGGAAGGACAACCAGATGCTCCTGATCGCGGTCGTACTGGCCGCGATCGCAGGCGTGGTCTTCGCGGCGCCGGGCGCGACCGTGATCTACGGGGACAGGATCGGCCGGCGCGAGAACGGGCTGATCTCGGCGGCAGGTCCGGCAACGAGCCTTGTCCTCTCGCTCGGATTCCTGGTACTATTCCTTCTCGCTCCTCAATCATTGATAGGGGTCATCGGTCTCGCGGGGTTCCAGATCAATGCAATGATCGCTGCTTTCAATATGCTTCCAGTCTCCGTCCTCGACGGCCGGAAGGTGCTGGCCTGGAACATTGCCGTCTTCATCATCATGATCGGCGCATCCTTCGCACTGACCTATATCGCCCTGACGCCGCGTGTACTAGGGCAACTATCATCTATCTTTTAATCGCATCTTATGGGGATGAGCAGAGAGAGATTCGCTGTGCTGGTGCTGATCGCACTCTGCGCAGCACTTCTCGCGGCAGGTTGCACCACGTCGACGGGTACCGGCTCGGCCACGCCGACCGCCTCGAAGACGGCCGCGACGCCTGCCACCACCATCACCACCACTCCTGGAGAGACGAACATGACCACTGCGATACCCGCATCCAAGCAGGTCGTGCTCCACACGACCATGGGCGACATCACGATCGCCCTCTACGACGACATGCCGGTTACGGCCGGCAACTTCGAGAAGCTTGTCGGACAGGGCTTCTACAACAACGTCACGTTCCACCGCGTCATCGACCGGTTCATGATCCAGGGCGGCGATCCCACGGGCACCGGTATGGGCGGCCCGGGCTACCAGATCAAGGACGAGTTCCCCACGGCGCGGAAGAACCGGAACGACCGCGGCACGATCGCGATGGCGAACGCTGGCCCGAACACCGGCGGCTCGCAGTTCTTTATCAATCTCGTCGACAACAACTACCTCGACACCAAGCACCCGGCCTTCGGGCGGGTCGTAAAGGGGATGGACGTGGTCGATGCGATCGGAAAGGTCCCGGTCGATGCGAACGATAGGCCCGTCACGCCGGTCGTGATCACGTCGGCAGCGATGGTCTGAGATCCTTTCACTCTCGTTTTTCGATAGACCGACCGTCTCCATGCGGGACTGACGGGAATCTTTATCTCGTACTTCGGCGACAGATCCAGAGAACGAGGCACAAAATATGGGCAAACCGGTTCTGATCGACTTCTACGCCGAGTGGTGCGGGCCCTGCAAGATGCAGACCCCAATCATCGAGAAACTGAAGGAGCGCATGGGTGACAAGATCGAGGTCCGCAAGCTCGACGTCGACCAGCATATGAAGGAAGCGACCGACTACCGGATCAGCGTTGTCCCGACCCTCGTGATCGAGCAGGACGGCAAGGTCGTGAGAAGGCTCGAGGGCGTGACCGGTGCGGCAGAGCTCGAGCAGATCCTTGCGCCGCTGGTGGCCGAGTGAAGATCGGCATCGTCGGCGGGACCGGGGAGATCGGCGAGGGGATGGCCATGCGCCTCTCCCAGACGCACGATGTCCGGCTCGGCTCGCGCGACGTCACCAAGGCCGGCGAGGCGAGCCGGGAGTGCCACCTCCAGGTCGAAGGGCGGGGCCTCCCCTGCGCTATCGACGGCAGCTCGAACCAGGAGGCCGCCGACTTCGGCGATGTCGTGATCCTGGCCATCCCGTTCAAACACCTCATCCCGACGGTCGAGTCAGTCTCCGGCCTCGAGGGAAAGGTCGTCGTCTCGCCGGTCAACCCGATGGAGCGGCGCGAGTTCTTCACGTACGTGCCGCCGCCGGAGGGATCGGCCGCGCAGCTCGTGCAGCGACTCCTGCCCGACTCGAAGGTCGTGGCAGCGTTCAACGTGATCGCGGCGAACAGGTGGAAGGCGCTGGACGAACCGCTCGACTACGCGGTTCCGGTCTGCGGCGACGATCCCGAGGCCAAGCGGACGGTCCTTGAGCTGGTCGCAGGTGTTCCCCGGTTGCATGGATACGATGCAGGCCCGCTTGGAACGGCCTGCATGGTCGAGTGCATCACTCCCCTGCTCCTGAACGTAGCCCGGTACAACAAAATGCGGGATGTCGGGATCCTGTTCCACTAGGGATCGGGTCTCGGCGATGATCGAAGCGCTCGACGAGCGCTTCGGCCCTATCCCCTGGTGGCGGGCACCGCCGGAGGAGGTGATGATCGGCGCGGTCCTGGTCCAGCAGACACGCTGGGAGAACGCGGAGCGTGCGCTCGAGAAGCTACGCGGGGCAGGTTTCCTCTCGCTCGAGGCGATCGACCGGGCCCCGGCCGAAGCAATCGAGGAGGCTGTCCGCTGCGCGGGCTTCTTCCGTGTCAAGACCCGCCGGTTGAAAGCGCTCGCTCGATTCGTGATCGGGACGTACGGCTCGGTCGAGGCGATGGCGAATGCCTCAACAGGGGAGCTCCGCAGCGGGCTCCTCGAGGTATCGGGCATCGGCGAAGAGACGGCCGACGCGATCCTCTGCTACGCCTTTGGCCGGTGTTCGTTCGTGATCGATGCGTACACGCGAAGACTCTGCGCCTGCGCCGGGGTCGAGGAACCCGCCGAGGGGTATCGCGGCCTCTTCGAAGCGGTCCTTCCACGGGAGAATGACCGATATCGCCAGACCCATGCGCATATAGTCGAATATGGCAAAAGGTACTGCAGCAGGAGACGATGCGAGGAATGCTCGATCAGGAATTCGGACGCATAGGCCGGCGACTCTTCGCCGAGGGGCTCATCGGTGCCACCTTCGGGAACGTATCCGTGCGCGATGGCGAGTCCCTCTGGATCACCCGGACCGGGTGCTGTCTCGACGAGCCCGGGATGCCGGTGGAGGTGCCATTCGCAGGCGAGGCCCCGACAGGAGCTTCGTCCGAATACCGGGTCCACCGCGCTGTCTACCTCGCGACAGGCTATCGGGCAATCGTCCACGCCCATCCCGTCCATGCGGTCGCGGCATCATTCCTTTACAGCGCTATCGAGCCAATCGATTCGGAAGGCGAGATGCTCTGCCCGTTGATCCCCGTGGTCGGGGGAAAACCCGGCACGGACGAACTCGCGAAAGCGGTCGCGGAAGGACTCGGGCAGGCGCCCGTGGTGATCGCGCGGGGCCACGGAACATTCGCGGGGGGCGCCACGCTCGACGAGGCCTGCCTCTACACCTCGCTTGCCGAACACGCCTGCCGCGTGCTCCTCCTTGTCGCGGCGCACCGACGGAGGTGAGCAACGTGCTCGCCATCGTCGGGGGGACAAGCCTCCTGGACTGCCCGCTTCCTCCTTTCAAGGCCTGCAGGGTTTCGACCCCGTTCGGCCCCGCCTCCGTGCTCGCGGGGGACGACTTTCTGCTCCTGCTCCGGCACGGCAATGGCCGGCCGCCACACCGGATCAATCATCGAGCGAACCTGGCCGCGCTCGCTCTCCTCGGCGCGGACAGAATCGTATTGGTCGGGTCGACGGGATCGCTCCGGGCCGAGCACGCCCCCGGGTCGCTTCTCGTCCCCACCGACTACGCGACGACTTCGCTCGTGCCGACAATCCACGACCGTGCAATCGTACACGTCTGCCCGGGGTTCTCGAATGCTCTCTCGCGGAGGCTCGCTGCCCTCGTGCCCGGCGCGCATCACGGCGGCGTCTACGTCCAGACCCCGGGACCGCGGCTTGAGACTCAGGCCGAGGTGCACTCATTGGCCACCTATGCGGACGTGGTCGGGATGACCTGCGCCTCGGAGGCCGCTCTCGCGAACGAGCTCGAGCTCGAGGTGGCTGCGCTCTGCACGGTCGAGAACTATGCGAACGGGCTCGACACCTGCCCGGTCTCGTTCGAGGCGATCGTCGAGGCAGCGCGCTCGAACGCCGACCGCATGGCCGGGATCGTACAGCGTCTGGTCGAGGAACTGTGACATGACCAAGGATACCGAGATCTTCGAGACCCGGTCGCCGCTCCTGATCAGGGGTGTGCGCCGCAATGATCGCGTCGTCGACGTCGTCGTCGGCGACGACGGAATGATCGCCGCCATCGGCGAGAACGCCGGACGGGACCACGAATTCGACCATGTGATCGAGGGACGAAATCGGGTTCTTCTGCCCGGGCTCGTCAATACGCATACCCACGCGGCCATGACCCTCCTGCGGGGTTACGCGGACGATATGCTCCTCCAACCCTGGCTCGCCGAGAGGATCTGGCCGCTGGAGGCCCATCTGACCGGCGACGACGTTTACTGGGGCACCCGCCTCGCCTGCCTCGAGATGATTGCGAGCGGTACGGTCGGGTTCAACGACATGTACTTCTTCATGGAGTCGGCCGCCCGTGCCGTGGACGAGGCCGGCCTCCGTGCCCAGCTCAGCTACGGGTTCATCGACCTCTCCGACAGCGCGAAGCGCGAGCACGAGTGCCGTGCTACGGAGGGGCTCGCGGACGCAGTCGCCAGAATGGCGAATCCACGAGTCTCCGCCGCCGTCGGGCCGCACGCGGTCTATACTGTCTCGGCCGAAGGGCTCCGCTGGTGCGGGGACTTCGCCCGCGAGCACGACCTCGGGGTCCACGTCCACCTTGCCGAGACCGAGACCGAGGTCGCTGACGCTCTCCGGTCCACAGGACGGCGCCCGACCGCACTCCTCGACGATGCAGGCCTCCTGGGTCCCCGCACAGTCGCCGCACATGGCTGCTGGCTCGACGACGGCGAGTGCAGGCTCATGGCGGAGCGGGGGGCGACCGTCTCCCACAACCCGGCCTCGAACATGAAGCTCGCCACGGGAAGGGCGATGCCCTACCCGGTGCTCAGGCGTGCCGGCGTCCGCGTCGCGCTCGGAACGGACGGTGCGGCCTCGAACAACAGCCTCGATCTCTTCGGAGAGATGAAGACGGCCGCGCTCCTCCAGAAGTTCGCCTGGAACGACCCGACCGTCCTCCCGGCCAACGAGGCACTCGCGCTCGCGGCCGAGAACGCCCATGCGGCTCTCGGATTTGCCGGAGGCCGGTTCGAGGTCGGGGCGCCGGCCGACCTCATCCTGCTTGAAACCCGGACGCCCTGCAACACCCCACTCCACAGCGCGGTCTCGAACGCGGTCTACGCCTGTTCCGGCGCAACGGTCACGACTACGCTCTGCGCCGGGCGCGTACTGATGCATGAACGCGTCGTCCCGGGAGCGGATGAAATCCTCTCGGGTGCTGCAAGGGCCGCACAGGATCTTCTCCGTCGGGCGGGCGCGGGCTCGTAGACGGCGCTTGCGATCCCCGCGGTGCGCTGACCCCACATGAGAACATTCTGCAATGAGTATATGTCCAATCCCCACGGAAAGACGGACGCAGTCGTGGAATGCACCCCCGCCACCGGGGTTGCGGCGAGGACACCTGTGTCGCGATCCCGCTTTCAGAGGCGGTCCGACGAGGGAGAAGGTATAATGTGGCCTCGAGAAGAATGTTTGATCGAGGAGACCGGGCGACAATCCTGCCGGAATAAGGTGAAATATATCCGTGATGCACCCTCGCTCCCTCTCTGAGGATAAGAACGTCTCTCCCCCCCCGGGGGACCAGTCCGGATCCTTTGTGATATCCCTCGACTGCGAACTCTTCTGGGGAGTCAGGGACAAACGTCGGATCCAGGACTACCGCGAGAACCTTCTGGGTGACCGCCAGGTCGTCCCTCGTCTACTCGATCTCTTTGATGAGTTCGACATCCACGCCACCTGGGCATTCGTAGGATTCCTCTTCTACTCGGACCGGTCGAGCCTTGTCTCGAACCTCCCCGACCGTCTGCCGCAGTATGTGAATACCAGATTCTCGGCGTACGACGAGATCGCCGAGCTCGGCGAGGACGAGTCTCTCGACCCCTTCCACTTCGGCGGAAGCCTGATCGAGGAGGTGCTCCGCCATCCGGGCCAGGAAGTCGCGAGCCACACCTTCTCGCACTTCTACTGCCTCGAGCAGGGCCAGACCGTCGAGGACTTCCGGGCCGACCTTGAGGCGAACTGCCGTGCGGCCCGCCGGCACGGGGTCGAGCTGAAGAGCCTGGTCTTTCCCCGGAACCAGGTCAACCCGGATTACCTGGAGGCCTGCTACGACCTCGGAATCCGGGCCTATCGGGGGAATACCTCGTCCTGGTTGTACCGAGCCATGAACGAGGAGGAGGAGTCGAACGTCCGCAGGGCCCTGCGCTACGCCGACGCCTTCGTCAATCTCACGGGGAACCGGATCGTGCAACCGGAGGGGAACGGCTCAAGGACCCCGGTCGACGTCATGGCGTCACGATTCCTTTACCCCCAGTACCGTTGGTCGGCTCCGTTCGACCGCATGCGTATCCGGCGGATCGCAAACGAGATGCGAGCTGCTGCACGGGACGGCTACTGTTACCACATCTGGTGGCACCCCCACAACTTCGGGGTGAACCAGGACGCGAACCTCAGGATCCTGCGCCGGATCCTGGAGGAGTACCGGGTTCTGCACGATGAGTACGGCTTCGAGGCTCTCTCGATGAGCGAGGTTGTGGACCGCGTGCTCCGGCAGTCCGCGGCCTAAAAAATTTATTAATTATCCTGCCGGACTTTACGCCGTCTCGATCCGCGATACGTCCTCGAGCCCGAGCTCGGCGATCGACTGCTCGCGCATCTTGAACTTCTGGATCTTGCCCGAGACCGACATGGGGAAGTCGTCGACGAACTTGACGTACCGCGGGATCTTGAAGTGCGCAATCTTCCCGACGCAGAAGGCACGGATCTCCTCCGGCGTTGCCATCTCGCCCTCCTTGAGCGCGACCCAGGCCATCAGCTCCTCGCCGTACTTCTCGTCGGGGACGCCGATGATATAGACATCGCGGATCTTGGGGTGGTGGTGGAGGAACTCCTCGATCTCACGGGGATAGAGGTTCTCGCCCCCGCGGATCACCATGTCCTTGAGTCGTCCCTCGATCTTGAAGTATCCCTCCTCGTCCATCGTCCCGAGGTCGCCCGTGTGGACCCAGCCGTTCCGGTCGAGGGTCAGGTGCGTGGCCGACGGATTGTTGTAATAGCACTTCATGACCATGTAGCCGCGGGCGCAGATCTCGCCAACCTCGCCGCGCGGCAGGATCTTCCCCGTGGCCGGGTCAATGATCTTCAGCTCGGTGTGGGGGAAGGACCGGCCGACGGTGGAGACGCGCCGCTCGAGGGGGTCGTCGGTCGTGGTCATGGTGACGCCGGGGGCGGTCTCGGTCTGGCCGTATACGATCACGATCTCGGACATATTCATGCGCGCGTTGACCTGCTTCATGACCTCGACCGGGCAGGGCGAGCCGGCCATGATCCCGGTTCGGAGCGTGCCGAGGTAGTAGTTCGGGAAGTTGGGATGGCCGAGTTCGGCGATGAACATGGTCGGGACGCCGTGGACGGCGGTGCACCGCTCGTCCTGGATTGTCTGGAGCACGGTCTCGGCGTCGAAGGCCGGCGAGGGCAGAACCATGGTCGAGCCGTGGGTCATGCAGGCCATGTTCGAGAGGACCATGCCGAAGCAGTGGTAGAACGGCACGGGGATGCAGAGGCGGTCCTTCTCGGTAAACCGCATCCCCTCACCGATGATGTAGCCGTTGTTCAGGACGGAATGATGGCTCAGCACGACTCCCTTCGGAAAGCCCGTGGTGCCGCTCGTGTACTGGATGTTGACCGGGTCGTCGAAGTCGAGTGAAGCTGCCCGCTCGGCGAGCTCGTCGGCGTTGACCCCTGCGCCCTTTCGGATCACCTCGTCCCAGAGAAACATCCCGTTGTACGGAATGTCGCCTGCGAAGATCACGTTCTTCAGGAACGGAAACTTCTCCGACTCGATCCGGCCGGCCTTGCAGTCGTATGCCTCCGGGCAGGCCTCATAGAACATCCCGACATAGTCCGACGTCTTGAAACGGCCCTGCACGATCAGCGTCTGGACCTCCGACTGCCGAAGCGCGTACTCGAGCTCGTACGTGCGATAGGCCGGGTTGATGTTGACCAGGACCGCGCCCATCTTAGCAGTCGCAACCTGGGTGACGATCCACTCCGCATGGTTCATCATCCAGAGCCCGACGCGGGAGCCCTTCTCGACACCGAGCGCCATCAGGCCGCGAGCGAGCGCCTCGGCCCGCTCCTGCAGTTCGCGGTACGTCCAGCGAATCCCCTGGTGTACGGAGATCACGGCCTCGGTGTCGGGGTAGCGCGAGGCGATCTCGTCGAACATCTCGCCGATCGTCTTTCCGATCAGGGGGACTGCGGAGGTGCCCGTCTCGTAGCTGATCAGAGCCATCCGTACTGTTTTTGGACGGCGTGGATATTAGCAGTGCTGATGAGACTCCCGCTGGGCCGAAAGAAGAAGTAATTTAAGGCCGCGGACACATCGTATATACTGCATCGGGGTCGTGGCCTAGTCCGGAATGGCGACGGGCTCCAGCGGTCTCGTGCGGGTGATGAACAATGGGTCTTCTGAATGGTGATGACCCGTTGGAGCACTGACGCACATCGGAGAGACCCGTCGATCGTGAGTTCAAATCTCACCGACCCCACATTTCTCTAAAGCCTGACCGGTTACCCGAGGTCACGGATCCGGGTGTTTTCCCCGGTTTTACCCGTGGCCTTTTT
>JBDKUZ010000127.1:0-6434 GCA_039679395.1 Methanospirillum sp.
AACAAGCGGCCGATCCTCTACGACGAAGCATACGCGGACCTGCTCGGAAAGATGCTCGCGCTCCGGGCCCGCGCGGTCGACGAGCAGCTCGTCACGACGGGCATCTCCGAGAGGCTCGTGGTCCTGAACGAGCCGTACTGGGCGAGCCTCGGCTCGACCGTGGTCCCCGTCTCGGACGAGACGGTCCGTCTCGCGTTCGAGGACATCGCGTCCCTCGTCGACTGCGGCCTCGGGATCCACTGCTGCTCGAACACGGACTGGACCTTTGTGATGGACCTCGATCCCGCCGTGATCTCGCTCGATGCGTACCAGACGGCGACGGAGTTCCTGCTCTACGCCGAGCGGGCGGCCGCGTACCTGGAGCGCGGCGGGATCGTCGCGTGGGGGATTGTCCCGGCGGACGCGCGCCTCTTTGCGGAGGAGACCGGGGCCTCGCTCCTGACGCGGATGGCCGCGATTCGCACCATCATGACCGAGTATGTCAGCCCCGCGCTCCTCGTCCGGCAGTCGCTGATCACGCCGAGTTGCGGGATCAGGTTCGCGAACGAGGAGGAGGCCGGCAGGATCCAGCAGATGGCGGCCGCCGTCGCCAGCGCCTGGCGGGAGGGAGCCTGATGCCCGCGCCGTTCCGGATCGCGCTCTCGGGGAAGGGCGGCACGGGCAAGACCACGACGGCCGCGCTCCTGATCGAAGCGTTCCGGCGAATGGGCGAGACCCCGCTCCTCGCGGTCGACGCGGATCCGAACGCGAACCTCCACGAGGCCCTGGGGATGGAGGTGACCGAGTCCCTCGGTGCCATGCGCGAGGAGGCGTTCACGAAGGCGATTCCCGCGGGGATGTCGCGCCACGACTACGTCCGGCTCCGCTTCCGCCAGGTGCTGGTCGAGGGCACGGGCGTGGACCTGATCGCGATGGGCCGGCCCGAGGGGACGGGCTGCTACTGCTTCTCGAACGACCTCCTCTCCGAGTGCCTGGCCGACCTCCAGGCCGAGTACCGGTTCATCGTGATCGACGCCGAGGCCGGGATGGAGCACATCTCCCGCGGGACGATCGGGACGCCCGACCTCCTGCTGATCGTCTCGGACCCCGGCGCACGCGGGATGCGGACCGCGACGCGGATCCGCGACATCGCGCTCTCGCTCGGATTGCCGAAGGAGCGGATGTTCCTGGTCGTCAACCGCGTGAGGGCCGGCGCGGCCGATGTCGGGGGCGAGCCCGTGCCGCTGATCGCCGAGGTCCCGGCCGACCCGGCGGTCGAGGAGGCCGATCTCGAGGGGAGGCCGATCGTGACGATCCCCGACGACAGCCCGGCCCGGGTCGCGGTGGCGGCGCTCGCCGAGAAGATCCTAGAGATGGCCCGGGCCCGCTGACGGGCCGGGTCATTACTTTTATGTGCACCCGGGGCAGATGTATTGAGGTCGCACGCGCCGTTGTGGCTTAGCGGTATAGCGGTTGATTCGTAATCAACAGGCCGGGGGTTCGATTCCCTCCAACGGCTTAAAAGAGATAATGTAGGGGTTCCCAAAACAAAAGGGGCCCGATTTGGGTCTTTTTCCAATCTCCATCTCGCTCTCAAAATACTCGTTACTATCGATCATGTCCTTGCGCACCGATAGCCTCAGCACAGCGAAAATCCCAGTCCGAATCCTCAGCCCGGAGTTTACAACATCCCGGTTCAATTCCGTGCAAGTGATTGCGAACAACATCGACCCGGATCATACCGCTCGCCTGAGGCTATCGGATGGTTGGCAACCGGATCCGGCTCGTCGCGGACTGGCCGATGGAGGTCGTCGAGGTCCTTGTGCCATCGGTGAACAGTGTGGACATGGCCGGCGTCACGGTCGAGTACTACCCGCCGGCACCGGCGATGGAGTGACGGTATCGTTGTGCGGGCGGTTCGACTTCGCCGACGTCGTCCGGCTCTTCAACCACCTCTGAGGCAGGGCCCGTGTTCAAGGCGGGGTCGGTCCATCTCCTCACGCCCCGGCGACCCCGATGAGCACGCGCCGCCGCCGGGGTCCGTCATACTCGCAGAGGTAGACCCCCTGCCAGGTGCCGAGCGCGGGGCGGCCGTCGATGACCGGAACCATGGCTGAGAAGCCCGTCAGGAAGGCCTTGATGTGGGCGTCGGAGTTCCCCTCGGCGTGCCGGTAGTCGCCCTGGGCGGGAACCAGTCGGGCGAGGCCGGCAAGGATGTCCCGAACCACGTCCGGGTCCGCATTCTCGTTGATCGTCACGCCTGCGGTCGTGTGCGGTACATACACGTGGCAGGTGCCGTTCTCCACGCCACTCTTCCCGACCTCGTCCGCCACCGCGCGGGTGATATCGACGAGCTGATTTCTCGAACCTGTCGTGACCTCGATCTCCGTCCACCTCATCCTTCGCGCCTCCGTCTCCCTGTCTCCCCGTTCACACGGCGTCCCCCCCCCGCGGCGCCCGGAGCGGACGGCTCAGGCCGGGACAAGCCTGAGCACCTCCCCCGTCGTCGAGGACGGGTCGACGCCCATCACCCGGTTCACCATCACGTAGACCTCACGACTGCCATCCTCGCCAAACCCACGGACGTAGGCGTCCACCTCTCCGTCGGGGTTCGTCGCGACGCGCACCGGGTGCGTCGTCCACATCCGGTTCTGCTCGGCGGTCACCTCGCCGGCGTCGATCGGGTACTCGCCCAGGTCGAAGTCCTCCGGCGGCGTCGCCACCAGCAACCGGCCCGAATCGTTGCTGCCCGTGCCGCTCCAGTCACCGAAGACGTATGTCCCGGCGAGCCCCGCCATCGCCGAACCCCGGTACACGAACCCGCCGACGACCACCGTCCCCAGATCGTGACCGAGCTCGACGATCGGCCCGATCAGCGGCTCCCCCCGGGCTCCGGTGACCGGGCAGGGCCCCGCAGGCGGGCGATTGTGATCGGCGGGGTCGAAGCAGTGCGTCGCCTCACGAATGCGCCAGCCGTAGTTCCCCCCCTTCGCCACGACGTAGACCGGCTCGAAGAGCGCCTGCCCGGCCGATGCGACGACCATGCGACCCGTCGTCGCATCGAAGGAGGGGAACGCCGGATTTCTGAGGCCTAGAGCGTAGATCTCGGGACGGAAACCAGGCGCGTCAACGAACGGGTTATCGGCCGGGATCGCGTACGCCGTCCCCTCCGCGCCGGGGCGGTCGATGTCGATCCGGATGACCTTTCCGAAAAGGGTGGACGGGTCCTGCCCGTTCCCGAGGCCAGGGGTATGGCCCGGGCCCTCATCGTTTTCCCTCCCACCGTCGCCGAGCGCGACGTACAGGTAGCTGTCTATGGGTCCGAAGAGGATCCGGCCGCCGTTGTGGTTCGCGTCCGGCTTGTCGATCGCGAGGAGAAGCCGCTCCGAGTTCGGGTCAGCCCTATTGGGGTCGCGCCGATCGACGCTGAATTCGCTGATGTGGTTCGTGCAGTTCCATCCCTTCGGTCCCTCTGGTCGGAGCGGGGCGGAGTAGAAGACGATGAACCGGCCGTTTTTCCCATGGTCCGGGTGGAACGCGAGCGAGAGGAGACCGCGCTCCTCGTACTTCGAGTTCAGGCCCGTCACCAGCCGGCTCCGCAGATCGAGGAACGGCTCGCCCCGGAGCTGCCCATCGGGCATCAGGATCCGGATGAGCCCGACCTGGTCGACGATGAAGCGGCGCCCGGTGCCGTCCGGGGGCTCGACCAGCATCATGGGCGCGCAGAGGCCCGAGGCGACGCGCTCGAGCCCGACCTCGATCGGCGGGCCCGACAGGGGGGTGTGCGACTGTCCGTCGCGATACGTGCAGGCGAGGGGCGACGACTGGTTTGTCAGGTCCTGGCTCATGCGAGCCCCTCGGTAGGGGAGCGGATAAACGTTTGCGTGGCGCGGGGCTGGTGCTGGCCGTCACCAGCGCCAGGCGCGATCGACCCAGTGATCGTTGTTCGGAGGCCGTTCCGGAGCTGGGCCGTTGATGATCTCCGCGAACTTCTCCCGGTACCGCCCGTGGAATGCATCGATCTCGGGGTACGGCCGCTTCGTCGCGATGGCATCCGCGAGAGTCCGCCCGAGCTCGGCCGCCCGGCCTTCGGCCGACGCGATCGGCATGCCCGGTCACCGTCCTTCCCTCAGGCCGAAACGAATATGAGCCAAGCCGGCCCCAGAGGGCCCGAGAGTCGCCGGCCCGGCAGCGGGAGCCCGGCGATGGGAGGACGCATGGCGATTCCGCCGGAGGTGCTGGCCGGGTTCTGGGGGCTGCTCGCCGGATCGGCGCTGCTCGTGGGGGCCGCGGCCGGATACTTCGCTCGCGTCCCTGAGCGGGTGCACGCCTCGGTGATGGCCTTCGGCGCAGGTGTCCTGATCTCCGCGATCTCCTTCGAACTTCTCGATGAAGCTTTTCGCCTGGGCGGCGCGTACACCGCGGCCGCGGGCCTCCTCGTGGGCGGCGCCATCTTCACCGTCGCAAACATCGTGCTCGCCCGGCGGGGGGCGGAGCACCGGAAGCGGCACAACCCCGCGGCCCTCGCGAAGGGGAAGGCCGGGAACAACGGCCCCGCGATCGCGGTGGGCTCGCTCATTGACGGCATCCCCGAGTCGATCGCCATCGGCCTCACGATCGTGGCCGGCGGCGCGGTCAGCACGGCCACGGTGATCGCGATCTTCCTCTCTAACATCCCAGAGGGTCTCTCGTCCTCGGCCGGGATGAAGACGATTGGCTGGTCCGCCCCCAAGGTCTTCGGTCTCTGGACGGCGATCGCTGTCGTGAGCGGCGCGGCCTCGCTCGCCGGCTACGCGGTCTTCTCAGGCCTCAGTGCCGTGACCAACGCCTTCGTCCTGGCCCTAGCCGCAGGCGGTATCCTGGCCATGCTCGCGGATACGATGGTCCCCGAGGCGTTCTCGGAGGAGCGAAGCCTCTCGGGCATGGTGACTGTGGTGGGCTTCATCGTGTCGTTCCTGCTCTCGATGCTCGGATAACGGGACCGAGGCGGAGTACTTCGGCCGGATCTTCGAGATTTTCCGCCGCCCCCACACCCACGACCAGTTCGAGGGAACGGGCATCGGCCTCGCGGTCGTCAAGAAGATCGTCGAACGGCACGGCGGGAAGGTCCGGGTCGGGTCGACGCCGGGCGAGGGCTCGACCTTCTCCTTCACCCTGCCGGTCGCGTGAGGCGCCATTCCGGTCAGGCCAACCATTATCATCTACCCGGTGCGGTACCCGTACAGCTCTATCACCGAGACGATCCCCGTGCCCTCCGTCCCGCTCGACGCCATCCAGCAGCCCGCCATCCTCTACGGAGCTGATGCCCGTATCGTCGCGGCAAACGAGCGGGCCGAGGCGCTTGCGGGCCGGCCCCTCGTCGGCCTCTCCGTCGCCGAGAAACTCGCCATCCTCGAGACGCGCCGGAGTGACGGCAGCCCGATCCCCGTCGATGACCTCCCCGTGCTGCGAGCGCTCCGGGGCGAGGCGGTCGTGGACGAGCCCCTCGACATCACCGCCGCGGACGGTCGGACGGCCCACATCCTCGCCGCCGCCTCGCCTCTCCGCGACAACGACGCCGTCACCGGCGCCCTCGTCGTCTGGCAGGACGTGACCGCGCTCGTCGCCGCCAGGGGAGCCCTGCGCGAGAGCGAGGAACGGCTCCGGTCCATGGCGGAGAACGTCCCCTCCGTCCTGATGCGGTACGACGCCGCCATGCGGGTGGTCTACCTCAGTCCCCAGGCCGAACACTTCACCGGCATCCCGACCGAGCAGTTCATCGGCAGGACCAACCGGGAGGTCGGCATGCCCGGCGACCTCTGCGATCGCTGGGAGGCGGCGATTGCCGGTGTCTTCCGGACCGGGATGCCGGCGGACATGGAGTTCAGCTTCCCCTCGCCCGAAGGGCAGCGGCTCTTCCTGCTGAAGTTCGCCCCCGAGCGCGGCCCGGACGGGGCCGTCCAGCACGTGCTCGGCGTCTCCACGGAGATCACCGAGCGCATGAAGACCGGGGCGGCTCTCGCGCAGAGCCGCGCCACCCTCCAGGCGGCGCTCGGGAGCATGGCCGACGCGGTCTTCGTCTCCGACGCGGACGGCCGTTTCGTCGAGTTCAACGACGCCTTCGTGGCCTACCACCGGTTCGGGAGCCGGGACGAGTGCTCCCGGACCTTCGAGACCTGCTCCACGCTCTTCGTTGTCTGGTTCGGAGAGACCGGCGAGCCGGCGCCGCCGGAGCGGTGGGCCGTACCGCGGGCGCTCGCCGGCGAGAGCGGTACCGGCGTCGAGTACATGCTCCGCCGCCGGGATACGGGGGAGACGTGGATCGGCCAGTACAATTTCGCGCCGCTCCGCGACGAAGACGGCGTCATCTTCGGGTCCGTCGTCACAGCCCGCGACATCACCGAGCAAAAGCGGGCCGAACGAGAGCTCGCGGCCTCGGATAAGAAGAACAGCGAGCACTTCGAGAGAATGAAGTA
>JBDKUZ010000128.1:0-2864 GCA_039679395.1 Methanospirillum sp.
GCGTCCCGCGCCGCGATGACGATCATGGATCGTCCCGCCTGCAGAGCTCGACGGCCAGGGCCTCCAGGTCGACCACGAACCGGCCGACGCGGCCGGCGATCTCGCGGGCCTCCGCGTCCGTGATCTCCCCGTCCTCACGAGCTGCGTAGTAACTTGCGATCTCCTCGCAGAACGAGCGGACGACCGCGACGATGGCCGCGATCCGTTTGTCGGCGCTCCACGTTCCAAGGCCGAATGCGGCCCCGACGGCAAGCGCGACGAGGACGGCCTGCGGCCAGCCCTCCGCGACAATGGTGACGCCGCCACCCGCGGTGACGGCGATCCCGCCGGCCACGAGGCCGGCGATGGTACTTCCTTCCATGACTTCCGATGTGGAGCGAAAGCCAGGGCCGCTGGACGATGCTGGTGTGATCGTACGAACAGGAAAAGCAATCCCGGGAAGAGCCGCGGCGAGCAGTCGCGGCAAACGAGCTCCGCACGATGGAGGGGCGGAACCACAACGGCCGCATCGACGTCGTCGACGTCGTCTGGCTCTTCAACCACCTCTAACCCATCCTTTTTTGTCCGCCGGCCCTGTCGCCGCGACCTCCCCCGAGGCGGCCGCGAAAGGAGCCGGCGACGACGCCGGCGAGTGATGTCATGTAGTTCCCTCGTGTTGGAGCGAGGGAAGGGCCGTTGGATAGAAGGGATGTGGGCCAGGTAAATTCGTAAATCAGTCGGGCGTGCGCGCCGGGTGTTCATATCCCAGGTGTCCGGACGCGGCGGAGGGGCCAGCGGTGCCGGGCCTCCACTATTTCCCGGCCTCCCTATGCCGGTGACGCCCGGTCGCCGCGCGCTCCGTAACGGCGCTCACACTCCGCCCAAGAATATTTCCAAAACTATATCATTTGACCGGAGAGAGTGACACGCAAGGGGAAGGTCGAGATGAAAGTATTTTTCGGAGTCCTGGTCCTGCTGCTCCTCTGCGTCGGCGTGGTGCAGATGGCGACGGGGGAGGAGTATGTCTTCGTCACCAAATGGGGAAGCAACGGCACGGGCGACGGGCAATTCGGAACAGGTAGCGAGGGGTATGGTGGTCTGCGGGCAGTCGCAGCGGACGCCTCCGGTAACGTGTATACAGCCGAATGGAGTGATAATACCCGCATCCAGAGGTTTACATCTACCGGTGGATTCCTCACGTCGTGGAACGCCTACGGCACCGTCCAGTTCGATAGAATCAGTTCGCTTGCGATAGATAGTGACGGGTATGTTTACACAATCGATGATCGAACTGATGGTTATAGAGGTATCAAGAAATTCGCGAAGACGGGCCAGTATATCAAGGATTGGCCACTCTATATGGGCGGAGTTGGAGTCGCTGTAGACACCGCTGGTAACGTCTATGACTTATGGACATTCAGCTCATCAGGTCACCTGGAGGCGCATGTTCGCGTGTTGTCGCCGACCGGTGAACTACTCAGGGAGTGGGGCTCTTTTGAGGAATACCCCTACACCAATATGACCAAAGATGGCAAGTTAAAGCGGCCATATGGTATCGCGCTGGATAACGCCGGGAACGTCTATATCACCGATACTGAAAATAACCGTATCCAGAAATTCACGTCGAACGGCGATTTTGTGACGAAATGGGGCCGGAACGGCGGCGACGGCACGTCGGGTGCCGCGGACGGGGAGTTCGACCAGCCACGTGGTATCGCTGTGGACAAATACGGTGATGTCTACGTGGCAGACTACGGCAACAACCGTATCCAGAAGTTCCGGCCGGACGGGACGTTTGTCGCAACATGGGGCACTCCCGGTTCGGGGAACGGCCAGTTCAGTTCTCCGAACGACGTCGACGTGGACCCGGCCGGGAACGTCTATGTCGCTGACACGGGTAACCACCGGGTCCAGAAGTTCGCCCCGATTCTCGAGCCCGACTTCACGGCCACCCCGAAGCTGGGCATCGCCCCGCTCACCGTGCAGTTCAACGACACCACGCCCAACGGCCAGCCGCTCTCCTGGTCCTGGGACTTCGGCGACGGCGGGCACTCCGCCCTAACGAACCCGAGCCACACCTACACTGTGCCGGGCCGATACGACGTCACCCTGACTGTCACCAACGCGGTCTCGGGGAGCCGGTCGAAGAGTAAGAGCAACATCATCCTCGTTCTCGATCCGCTCGTCGCGAACTTTACAGGTACTCCCCGGATCGGGTACGCTCCGCTCTCCGTGCAGTTCTCCGACGCCACGACGGGGAACCCGACCGGCTGGGAGTGGTCATTCGGCGACGGCGGGTCGTCGACGGCGCAGAACCCGGTCCACGCCTACGCGGACCCGGGGACTTACCGTGTCACCCTGGTGGCCTCGAAGACGGCGGGGACCAACAGCACGTTCAGGCAAAACTACGTCCACGTCCTGCCGCTGACCGGTCCCTTCACGATCCAGGCCGAGGACTACGACGAGGGCGGCGAGGGAGTCGCTTACAGCGACACGACCCCCGGCAACCAGGGCGGCGCGTACCGGAACGATAGCGTTGATATCGAGCCCTTCGGAGTCGGGGCCGTCGGCTATGTCATCGCTCAGATCCGGAACGGCGAGTGGACGCGCTACACGATCCCGAGCGCGGCGGCCGAGGACCACGATTACACCCTCACCCTCCGGGTCTCGACCAGGACCACCGGAGAGCAGGTGACGGTGAACGTCGACGGGTTCAGGGAGGAGGTCGTCGCGGACCTGCCGAACACCGGGTCGCTGTCGGCGTACACGAATGTCACGGCCACGGTCAGGCTCCATCCCGGGACCAATACGCTCCGGTTCACCTACGACGGCGAGTACACGAACTTCGACTACTTCGTCCTCGACCCCGGCCCGATCACCCCGCT
>JBDKUZ010000129.1:0-7529 GCA_039679395.1 Methanospirillum sp.
ACTCCGGCCAGAAGACGCTCGCGTCGTTCGGGTTCGCCCCGATCTGATCCGCTGAAGATGAACCGCGACTCGGACCGACCCTCCCCGCCAACAGGGCGGAGGGCGGCCTTCGCCGTTCTGAACGTTCTCCTCGCGGGGTCCTTCGCCCTCTTCGTCGCGATCCCGCTCCTCGCCCTGCTGGTCGGGGTGCCCCCCGTCACGCTGCTCGCCGCCCTGACCGACCCGGTCGTGACGGACGCGCTCCGGCTTTCGCTTGTCACATCGACTGTCGCAACCGGGGCGGTGATCGCGTTCGGCACTCCCCTCGCCTACCTCAATGTCAGGCGCCCCTATCCCGGCCGGGACTTTGTCGAGACACTGACCGACCTCCCGATCGTGCTCCCGCCGGCAGTGGCCGGCCTCGGACTCCTTCTCGCCTTTGGCCGGTACGGGCTTATCGGGCAGTACCTCGCGCTGTTCGGTATTACCATCGCGTTCACGACCATCGCGGTCGTGATAGCCCAGACGTTCGTCGCAGCCCCCTTCTTTCTCCGGCAAGCCCGAACGTCCTTCGCCGAGGTCGACCCGGCGTACGAGGCTGCCGCCCGGTCCCTCGGGGCCTCGCCCTCCTACACCTTTCTCAGGATCACGGTCCCGCTCGCAGCGGAGGGACTCGTTTCGGGTGCGATCATGACCTTCGCTCGCGCCCTCGGCGAGTTCGGCGCAACGATCATGTTCGCCGGGAATATTCAGGGGAGGACGCAGACGATGCCGCTCGCGATCTACACCACACTGCAGAGCGACATCTCCGCTTCGATCGCCCTCGCGGTCCTGCTGCTCGCAATCTCGTTCGCCGTCATCGCCTCGGTGCGCTCGCTCAGTCGTCGGGGGGCGAGGACGCGATAGGCGAAGAGTGCAGACATGCGACCTCGCGCTCTGCGTGAATCGCCGGCGCAGTTGCTGAGATCAAGGTTCCGGCTCAATCCCAGTGAACCACCGCGCCCGTCTCGTCCGGCTCCATCCCGTCGCCGCAGCGGGGGCAGGCCCGGTGCCGCCATGGGCGGACCGGGCCATCGCAGGTCGGACATCGGAGCGCGCAGAACGGCGCATCGCCCCCGACGACCCAGGGCGTCTCCGAGCTGACCACATCCGCGATCTCTGTGCATCGTCCGCAGACAACAGTGCGAGTGGCAACGAGGAACCCACAGTCATCTCCCCCCGAGACAAGAGCCCTGTACCCGCAGCCGGGACAGGCGAATTCGCGGCGTGTACCCATCACGTCCTCCTATCGAAGGAGTGGCCGGTGGACAGATCCGGCCTCCCGCCCGGCGGGCCTCGCGCGTTCCACCAGATGTGGGCGTGCCAGTTCGGCCGGTCGAGGACCCAGGCACCATCGTCAGCCCTGCGGAGCAGGCGCAGGAGCCCCTCGCGAATCTCATCGTCGTGCGTGCCGCCCCGGCGATTGAGTCGATGAGCGAACTCGTCCACGGCCTCGTCGAGCGCACCGTACTGGCGGATATCGCCTGCAAACTCCGGTTCGACAGCGGGGAAAAGCCCCATCTGGAGCAGAACGTTGAAGAGGCAATCGGCCATCGGCTCGAAGTGATACTCCGCTCCGTGGACCGCGGGCCAGAGCGCCTTGAGAACATATCCCCAGGGCGGGGGTGTCAGGAACCAGAAGAGATGGACTTCGCCCGAGCAGGCGGCATGCATCTTCGCGAGGGCCGTTCGGATGTCGACCATCGAGAGCGAGTACGAGGCGATCACGAGGTCGAACGGCCCTTCGAGGGCGCCGGGTTCGATCTCCTCCCAGGCCGACGGGATCACCTCCACCTCGACCCCCGCCTCGGCGGCGTTCCTGGCGAGCAGCTCCCGCATCGGCGCCGCCGGTTCGACGGCGACGACGCGGCACCCTCGCTCGGCAAGCGGGATCGCGAGGTTCCCCGGGCCGGGACCGATGTCGAGCACCGACGTACCTGGCGCGGTACGGAGCCTCGCAAGCTGCCTCTCGACCCGAGCGTTCCGGCCGTCCCGCCTGGGAAAGAATCGCTCGATGTTCGCCTGCTGCTGGAAGAAACCGGGTCCCTCCCGGTACCCCGGAACGGCGATATGCCTCAGTTTTCTCGCTGTCCAGACAGCATTCCAATCGATCGTCTCCGCGTAGGGGTCCGTACACGTCAAGGACACTGTCTCCATGCTCTCCGTCACGGCTCCCTCTCCGAACGCCCCGCGAATCGACGATCGGCACGAGCCTCGCGGAACTTATCCGAGCACTCCCCGAGCCAGCCCTCCGTCTCGCCGGGAAAGGCGTCGATCGAGGGGATATAGGGTTTGATGTCGAGTACGGGCGTACCGTCCAGGAGGTCGACGTCCTCGATCGCGAGCCGACACCCCTCGACGGCGACGAGCCTGACCACCGAGAAGCCGATCGGGTTCGGCCTTCGAGGAGCACGGGTCGCGAAGACGCCGCGTTCGCGGTCATCGAGGAAGGGGACGACCCGAAGGGTGTGGCCCTCCGAACGGTGGAAGAGGTAGATCAGGATGATCCGCGAGAATCCCCCGAGGTCGGCGAGGCCGTCGCGGAACTCGGGGAGAATCTCGACCGAGCCGCGAACGCCGCACGCCCCGCTCGGCTGGATCGGCATGCCGACCGGCTCGGTGAACGGCGATCTGACGAACCCGATCGGACGGAAGAGGACTCCGTTCCCTGCATCGTCCAGGTTCATACTTCATCCAGTGTCACAGTCTCGATCCGCCCACTGTGCGGGGTCACGTTCCTTCCGTACATCGTTACCGCCGTCTCCACCGGTCGGTGCTCCATGCCCTGAACGGGCTCGCCATGGACCCGACCGGGAGTAACGATCGGGACAAGGGTGGCGATCCCGGTCACCGATCTGCAGCGCTCCCAGGAAGAGCGGTTCATTCGACCCGTTTGTACTCCGCGAGGAACGCTGCCGCATACGCCTCGCGCTTCCTCGTGGGGATGTAGGTGCCCTTCCCGATTCGCGAGACCAACTCCTCGGAGATGGCTCCGTCATCGGAAAGACCGAGCATCTTCACGGCCGCGATGCACTCGTCGAGACCGGCGATACCCGTGTCGATCCCGTCGATCGGTATCCTGCGCACGCCAGGAGCCTGAGTGACCATGCCGCCGCAGATGGTGCAGTAGACCCCCTCGTCCTCTTTCGCCGTGGTCCTCACCCCCGGATCATCACGAGCGCCATCTTGAACGGCGTTACGGCCGAGAGCGCGTGCGGCACGTTGGCCGGGAAGATGATCGTCTCGCCGGACGTCATCCGGTGTGTCTCGCCCGCGACCCAGACCTCCGCCTCTCCGTCCAGGATCGTGACCACCGCGTCGAACGGGGCCGTGTGTTCGGAGAGGCCCTCTCCCTCATCGAACGAGAAGACCGTGATCGAGCCCGCAGGGTTGTTGACGATCATCCGGCTCGCGACCGTGCCCTGCTGATAGTCGACGAGCTCGCCGAGCCGGATCACCCTTCCCTCCAGCTCCTGCGTCCTCTCGCTCATCGCCGGGCCCCCCTGTTCTCCGGGCGCGGACCGGGATACCGTCGCCGGCGCGGATCGCCGGGACCGAACCGTTCGCGCCCGGCGCGGACCGGCCTGTGATTCGGGAACCTTTCGTCATCCATGAAGAGAGTCCTCTGATGGATTGGCGCGCCGAATGGATATGAATGTGGCGCACATCGTCCCCCAGGCCCGCGGATCCCGGTCTTGCCTCCCAGGGTCTACCGGGAGATCCCGGACGGGGCCGCGACCGCTACCCCGCTGCCCCCGCGTCGCTTGTCTCAACGCTTATCGCCCCACGATAGCCGGGCGTGCCGGATGCCCGGTCTGGCAACACAGCCTTCTGGATCCGCAGAGGTCCGACACGGCCTACCGGGGCGCTGAACCTCGTTCTCGCGGTCTCGGCTCCGGGGGCCGGAGACGGTCTACTCGGTGGTCTTCCCGTCGAAGTGCTCCTCAGTCGCCTCCGCGACCTTCTTCGTCCGGCGCACGATCCCGTCCTGGTGCTCCGGGGGGGAGTAGATGGTGTAGAGTTTGAGCTCGGTGTCCTTCGAGGTGTTGATCACGTTGTGACGGGCTCCCGACGGCACGACCACACCGCTGCCGTCCCGGACGCGGCTCCTGACTCCATCGATAACGACCGCGCCGTTCCCCTGCTCGAAGCGGAAGAACTGGTCGACATCATCGTGAACCTCCTCGCCGATCTCCTGGCCGGGCTTGAGGCTCATCAGCACGAGCTGGCTGTACTTCCCGGTGTAGAGCACCTTCCGGTACGACCCGTTCTTCAATGTCAGCGCCTCGATATTGGCAATAAATCCCTTCTTCATACCTGAACCGTCCTGGTCTTTCAACCGGCCATACGATGCAATGGCTATTTCAAAGTAATGGAATACGGATATTTCTTTCTTTGGGTCCGAGAGGCCTCGAGACTGTCGGGAACCGTAGCTGTCACGGTCAGAAGAGATAAGGGCTGTCGTCTGCAACGAACCGATCGTTTATGGCGGTCCGCCGTGCGATCCTCGTCCCCCTCGCGGGGCTGCTGGTCCTGGTCCTGCTCGTCCCCGCAGTCGCCGCGATCGGAGGCACACAACAGGGCGAGCGGCGCTCGCACGACCCGATCATGGAGGTCGCCGGTGCAGCGATCGGGGCCGGAGAGATCGCGGCGGTCGCTCAGAACCCGGCGGCGGGGACCTTCGGCGCCGCATCCCTCGGCGGCGGTCATGGATATCGGGTCGGGAGCGGTCTATTCGCAGGTTCTGCCGAGGGTGGAAAATCCGCCGGTGTACCCGGACCGGAGGTCTCCCCCGCACCGACTCGACCCGACACCGTGCAGCCTCAGGCAGCCCGCGTTCGCGGAGGTCCGGCCGGAGGTCCCCCACGGGGCAACTGGCCCGGCCCGACCGGATCCGGGGACGGGCATCACCGTGGTCCGCCGTCCGCGGACCCTGTGCCGTTCGCAGCGCCCACCCGTTCACCTCACGAGCAGAATGGGACCGAGCCCGGGCAGGGAGGAGCCGGACGCGGGCGTAAGGACGCGTCGCACCTCCCGCTCCCCGTCGCGGAGGGAACGGAGGCGCCCGATCCGATCCTGCTTCTCCGGTTCCTGCTCGTCCTCGGTTTCCGCCGGGTCCGACCCGGAAATGTGCTCGAGCACCCGCTTCGGCGGGCACTCTACTCGGCCATCGGGATCGATCCCGGCCTCGACCTCGCCGGATGCGCGGCTGCGACCGGCGCGAACCGCGAGACCCTTCGGTACCATCTGGCTCTCCTCGTCTGTTGCGGCAGAGTCATCGAGGAGACACGTTCCGGTTCCGTCCGCTACTTTCCGCACGATCCGGTACTGACACCTCTGCACCGCGCCCTTCTCCACGCCCTCCGGAACGAGAGTCTCGCTCCGATGCTCGCGGCGATCCGGAACGCCCCCGGCATCTCCCGGCACGAACTCGCCGACCGCCTTGGCGTGGCCGGCCCATCGGTCACGCGTCAGGTGCAGCGGCTGATCGAGGACGGCCTCGTCGAGGCCGAGCGATGCGGGCGGTTGCAGTGCTACCGGCTGACCGGGGCCTGTCAATTGGCGCTCGATCAGGGTTCCGCCGCGACTGTCGAGGATGGCGGTGCAAACGACCTCGCTTCGGCCTGACTATCGGCCCCCGCCGCTCGAAGGCTGATGCGAGAAAAGGAGAGGTGTATACTGCAGCCTTAACGGCCCATACCCTGCCCGGCTCGGCAAGGGAACCCGCGGGTTCGGTTATCGGCCAGGGCATGAGTCCGGTTGCCGATCCGGTCCTGATCACAGGTCCGGTTCGCGGTGTCGGCTGGGCGGCTCAGATTGGCAGCGCAGCTGGCATTGCCGTGAAACGTCCGGGCTGAGGAGTCGTCGCCCGGCGTCCAGTTCGGGTGCGTTGCGTTGTCTGCGCAAGCAGGCGTTCCATGGGTGGCGTTTGCCGCTCCCGGCCCGCCACGATGGCCGAGCCCGCCGTGGGAGCCGGCCGCGAAAGCCGCGGCCGGGATGAGCACCAGAGCGACCAGCGCGATAGCCGCGATGATAGCATGTCGTCGTTGCATGGTCCGTTCCTGTCGCCCGGCAGCGGAAAAGCTCCCGCCCGGGGACAAAAGACACGTCGGTAGCGGGATACAAACGATCTCTGACAGCCGGAGCTACGTATCGACGAAGATCCGGGAGTGATTTTAAGTGGGTCGCGGTGAGAAGAACGGCGAGGTGGAGCGAGTATGGTCATTCGGTTGAAACGCGTGTACGAGCCGATGGAGAAGAGCGACGGGTACAGGGTTCTGGTCGAGCGGCTCTGGCCGAGGGGGATCTCGAAAGAGAAGGCCCGGGTGGACCTCTGGCTCAGGGACGCTGGATCGAGTACGGAGCTCCGCAAGTGGTTCGGCCACGACCCGGCGAACTGGACCGAGTACTACTGGAAGTACTTCGACGAGCTCAAGGGGCGGCCCGAGGTCATTGCAGAGCTCCGCGAGATTCTCAGGAATCACGACGTCGTGACCTACCTCTAAGCCGCCCGCGACGAGGAGCACAATAACGCGGTGGCTCTCAAAGAGTTCCTCGAGACCAGGCTGTGAGGCGGTCTGACGTGGGCCTTCTGCGTTCTGCCCAACCCCGCGACGCCGGTCTCCGGGTCAGTGGATCCGATTGAGATCGGAGACTGCGGTCGGGTATGTCCAGTCCATCTCCTGCAGGTCGGCGAGCGAGAGCCCTTGCCTGACAGCCAGGGCGAAGATGTTGATCGCCTCGTCGGCATTGTGCCCGAGGATATGCGCGCCGAGAACGGCGCCTGCCGGACCGTCGGTCAAAACCACGTACCCCGACCGGGGGATCCCGAGCCGGCGCGTGGCGAACCAGTCTCGCGTATCGGCTTTATGGACGGTGACTCGAAGCTCGCGCCGCGCTGCCGCCTCCTCATTCAGGCCGACCGATGCGAGCACAGGGTAGGTGAAGACCGCAGAGGGGACTGCCGCATAGTCGGGGGTGACCGTATTTCCGTGGAGCATATTCTCCGCGGCGGCTCCGCCGTCGCGGTGGGCGACCGGAGAGAGGGGCCGTCCTCGCGGGTTCGCATCCCCCGCGACGTAGACCGAGGGATTGGAAGTACTCTGGAGGTACGGGTTGACCACAATACCTTTCGCATCGGCGGCCACCCCCCCGCGCTCAAGCTCGAGGCCGCCGATATTCGGGATCCGTCCGGCCCCGTGAACGACCATATCCGAGGCAAACGAACGGTCGCCGCCGAGGACGCAAAGCCCGCCGGACGATCTCTCCACGGCCGTGACGGGGACGCCGAGCTCGACCCGGATCCCGATCTCGCGGCAGGACTCGACAAGGAGATCGACCAGGAAAGGCTCGAATCCCTTGAGTACCCGTTCGCTCCGGTGGACGATGATCACCTCGGCGCCGGCCATTGCGGCGATGAAACCGAACTCGAACGAGATGAAGCCGCCTCCGATAAAGAGGATCCGGCCCGGCAGCGACCCCATCGCAAGGAAATCGTCGCTCGAGGAGAT
>JBDKUZ010000130.1:0-22669 GCA_039679395.1 Methanospirillum sp.
TGCTCGGCGGCCGGGCGATCGCCTGGTCCGTCCCGAAGACGGCCGGACCGAACACCGTCGGCGGTCCGTCCATCGGCGGAAACTTCTGGGGGAACCTGAACCATACCGGCTTCTCCGAGACGCACCCCGACGCGAACGGCGACGGGTTCTGCGACGAGCCGTACGTCATCGCCAATGGGTCCACGGATGCCCTGCCGCTCGTGCTCCCGAACGACACGCCGACGCCCAGGCCGACACCCGAGGCGTACGCGCCGCACGCGGTCACCGACCGTATCCAGGCCGAGGACTACGACGTCGGCGGCGAGAACGTCGCGTACCACGACACCACGCCGGGCAACGAGGGCGGCGCGTACCGCCACGACGACGTCGACATCGAGACCGGAAACGGCATCACCAACGTCGGCTGGATCCGCACCGGCGAGTATCTCACCTACACCGTGAACGTCCCCGAGAAGGGGGCCTACGCGGTGGCGGCCCGCGTCGCCACCCCGAACACCGGGTGCTGGATCCACTTCACTGTCGACAACGCGCCGGGCACGGTGCTCTCGCTCCCGAAGACGGGTTCGTACGACACGTACACGACCGCCACCCGCGTCTACTACACCGGGAGCCCCCACTATCCCCTCGAGGCGACCGTGACCATGACGCCGACGCCGCTGGGGACGGGCGCCCCGTCCTCCGAGCTCCCGCTCTGGCTCGAGGCCGGCACGCACGTGCTGAAGCTCGAGTTCCACGGCGACGGCCAGAACCTCGACTGGTTCGAGCTCTCCCCGTTCGTCGAGCCCACGACTCCGCCGACGCCGACGGTCGCGCCGTACCGGAACGTCACGCTCCCCGCCACGATCCAGGCCGAGGACTACGACCTCGGCGGCGAGGGCCTCGCGTACCACGACACCGAAGCTGCGAACCTCGGTGGTGCGTACCGCCACGACGGCGTCGACATCGAGACCGCCGGCGGCGTCACGAACGTCGGCTGGATCCGGAACGGCGAGTGGATGACCTACACCGTGAACGTCGCGACGGCCGGCACGTTCACCATGACCGCCAGGGTCGCGAGCCCGAACAGCGGCCGGAACATGGCGCTCATCGTCGACCAGTCCTATCTCGCGTCGATCGAGGTCCCGAACACCGGGTCGTTCGCGACGTTCCGGACCTTCGACGTCCCGCTGGCGCTCACGGCCGGACAGCACACCATCAAGCTCTCCTTCTTCGGCGACGGCATGAACATCGACTGGATCTCGGTCGCGGCCGTCCCCGAGCCGGCACCGACGTCCGCGCCGTACGTGAACATCACGCTTCCGGCCACGATCGAGGCCGAGGACTACGACCTCGGCGGCGAGGGCGTCGCGTACCACGACACCACGCCGGGCAACAGCGGCGGTGCCTACCGCCAGGACGACGTTGACGTTGCGGCCGTCCCGGAGGGTCACGCCGTCGTCGGGATCGAGGACGGCGAGTACCTGACCTACACCATCTCCGGCGAGGAACCCGAAGGCAATAGTCTCGCCGCCCTCGTCCTCTACCTCGGGAGCGACCGCGACGGCGGACGCGTCCAGATCGAGGTCAACGGCAGGGTCGCCGGGAACGTGAGCGTCCCGAACACGGGCAGCCCGACCGCCTTTACGGCCGTGCAGACGCAGGTCGTACCCACGAAGGGCACGCTCCGGCTCCTCTTCCGCGGCGGCGGCATGGGCATGGACCGGATCGTCTCCCAGCGGGAGACGCTGCACCCGGAAGAGTTCCCGCATCCGAACTTCACCGCCGACCGGACGAACGGCACGGCGCCGCTCACGGTCCGGTTCACGGACACCTCGTCCGAGTTCGCGTACGACTGGCGCTGGACCTTCGGTGACGGCGGAACCTCGACCGAGCAGAACCCCGTCCACACCTTCCTCTCCCCCGGCGTCTACCCGGTCAACCTCACCATCAGGGAGCACGACCACTGGGTCTATACGGAATGGGGCCCCGTAAAGGTTCACTACTGGGACCCCCCCATCCCGGCGTATTCGACAAAGACGGTCAACGTGACCGTCGAGGCGACCGCCCCGGAAGCGTACACATCGCTCGCGATCCCCGGCACAATCCAGGCCGAGGACTATGACCTCGGCGGCGAGGGCGTCGCGTACCACGACACCACGCCGGGCAACGAGGGCGGCGCGTACCGCCACGACGACGTCGACATCGAGACCGGAAACGGCATCACGAACGTCGGCTGGATCCGGAACGGCGAGTATCTCACCTACACCGCGAACGTCGCCGAGGCCGGGAACTACACCCTGACCGCGCGCGTCGCCAGCCCGAACAGCGGCCGCGCCGCGTACCTCTCCGTCGACGGCGTCCAGGCCGCCACGATCGCGGTCCCGAACACCGGCTCCTTCACCGCGTACCGTGACGTCTCACCGCACATGTACGTCGGCAACCCCACGCAGACCCCGACGCCCGTCGCCACGCCCGTCGAGGTCGCGACGCCGATCGCGCTCACGGCCGGGAGGCACACGCTGAAGCTCGCGTTCTCGGGCGACGGCATGAACATCGACTGGATCTCGTTCGCGGCCGTCCCCGAGCCGACACCGACGTCCTCGCCGTACGTGAACATCACGCTCCCCGGCACGGTCCAGGCCGAAGACTACGACCTCGGCGGCGAGGGCGTCGCGTACCACGACACGACGGCGGGCAACAGCGGCGGCGCCTACCGCACCGACGGCGTCGACGTCGCCGCGCTCCCCGGCAGCGGCCACGCCGTCATCGGGATCGAGGACGGCGAGTACCTGACCTACACCCTCGGCGGCATCTCGTCGACGCCCGAGCTCCCGGCCCTCGTCCTCTACCTCGGGAGCGACCGCGACGGCGGAAGCGTCGAGCTCGAGGTCAACGGCCGGACCGCCGGGAACGTGAGCGTCCCGAACACGGGCAGCCCGACCGCCTTTACCGCCGTGCAGACGCAGGTCCAGGCCGCGAAGGGCACCCTCCGGCTCCGCTTCCACGGGAGCGGCATGGGCATGGACCGGATCGAGTCGCCCGTCTTCGTCTCCTGGGCGGACGCGTACGCCGAGCCGAACTTCACGGCCGACCGGACGAACGGCACGGCCCCCCTGACCGTCCGGTTCGCGGACGCGTCGTCCGAGTGGGCGTACGAGTGGGCCTGGGACTTCGGTGACGGCGCGACCTCGACCGAGCAGGACCCGGCCCACACGTTCCTGCATCCCGGGGTCTACAACGTCTCCCTCACGATCAGGGAGTCCAGCCGCTGGATGGGCGGCACGATCCTGAACATCTGGAACGACCCCTCGCACCGGAAGATCGTGCAGGTGACCGTCGAGGGGACCGGGCCCGCCGCGCACGCGGTCCCCGGGAAGATCGAGGCCGAGGACTACGACGCCGGCGGCGAGGGCGTGGCCTACCACGACACCACGCCGGGCAACGAGGGCGGCGCGTACCGCCACGACGACGTCGACATCGAGACGGCGAACGGCATCACCAACGTCGGCTGGATCCGCACGGGCGAGTACCTCGTCTACACCGTGGACGTCCGGGACGCGGGGGCCTACACCCTCTCGGCCCGCGTGGCGACCCCGAACAGCGGGCGGACGATCGCCGTCGTCCTCGACGGCGCGGCGGCCACGACCGTCGTGGTCCCGCGGACCGGGTCGTTCGAGACCTTCATGACCGTCGAGCTCCCCGTGACGCTCTCGGCGGGCGTGCACACGCTGAAGCTCGCGTTCGCCGGCGACGGCCAGAACCTCGACTGGATCACCATCGGGAGGAGCGTTGAGACCGAGACGCCCACCCCCACGCCGACGCCGGAGGCGGGCGAGGCCTACCTCACGGCCTTCCCGGCGACTGCTCCGTACGGCAGCGCCGTGCGGTTCACGGTGGGGCCGGCGCCCGGGAAGTCGATCGCGTCGGTCTGGTGGTCGTTCGACGCCCCGGCGCACCTGAACTCGTGGAACTCGCGGAACGTCAACCCGACCTTCTACTACCCGCAGAAGGGCACGTTCTCGCCGCTCGTGAAGATCACGTACACTGACGGCACGACCGAGACCGTGCAAGCGACCGGCTGCATCCGGGCGACCTGACCCTCTTTTTCGCCGCGGCCGTGCCGCATTTATAAGTCCCTCCGGGCCGACCGGTGATCGGCCCGCACCCGCGGTCTCCTCCGCCCTCCTATCGGAGGAACCACCATGAAGGAATCCATCGCCGGCCCTGTCGCCGGCGCCATCGCCGTCACCGCCGGTGGCGGCGTCCGCATCGCCGCCGAAGGCTGACCCGAGATCGCGCCTGTCGCGCTCCCCGTCGCGTCGGCCTCCGGCCTCGGCGCCGGTTCGCGGGCAGGAGAATCGCCGCGGTCTACTACCGCGCCCGCGACGACGGCCGGATCGACGACGCCGAGGCACGCGCGATCGCGGACGCCGCCGGGAAGCCCTTCGCCGACCTCGAGGAGGCCGGCGCGGAACTGCTCGCGGAGGAGCCGTCCCCGGCGTCGTGACCCCGTTCGGCACGGCGCCGGGCCGTGCCATGCCTTTTTGCCGCCGGGACGCAACAGTCCTGTATGGACCCCGTCGTCAACGCCACCATGCCGCTCGTCACCCACATGGCGACCGTCCCGCCGCTCCCGGCCGACGGACCGGTCGTCATCGCGCACACGTTCGATACGTTCGGGTTCATCGTCGCCCTCCTCAGCCTGGCGATCCCGATGGTCTTCTACCTCGTCTGGATCGCGGTCGGCGTGGCCGCGCTGGTCTACCTCCGCCGCCAGCTGCGAGGCCCGTGAGTGTCGCCATAGAGAATTGTTCGAAGGCGGTTCGGCCCGCGGTCCGCACCGCACCGGCCGCACAATGGGAGCGGTCATTCGGTGAAGAGAGCGTATCCACTCAAGTCACTAAGGGTATATTCCTCGAATTCCACAGTGTAAGAAAAGGAGTTTTTTGAAGTGGACATCCCGCGAATCTTCACCATTTCCGAGAGCGCTCACCGCATCCACAACCCGTTCACCCCTGACAAACTCGCCACGCTCGGCGCCGCGTTGCGCCTGGAACCGGGAACCCGTCTGCTCGACCTCGGCAGCGGTTCGGGCGAGATGCTCTGCACCTGGGCACGCGATCACGGCATCGTCGGCGTCGGCGTCGACCTGAGCCCGTTGTTCACCGGGCAGGCGAAACGCCGCGCCGAAGAACTCGGCGTCGCCGACCGGGTCGAGTTCGTCCATGGCGACGCCGCCGGGTACGTCGCCGACGAGAAGGTCGACGTGGCCGCCTGTCTCGGCGCCACGTGGATCGGCGGGGGAGTCGTCGACACCATCGAGCTGCTGGCGAAGAGTCTTTCCCCCGGAGGGATCATCCTCGTCGGCGAGCCCTACTGGCTGCGGGTGCCGCCGACGGAGGACGTTGCCAGGGAATGCGAAGCCACTGCCATCTCCGACTTCCTCACGCTTCCGGAACTCGTCGCGTCGTTCGGCGACCTCGGCTACGACGTCGTGGAGATGGTGCTGGCCGACCGGGAGGGATGGGATCGGTACGAGGCGGCCAAGTGGCTCACCATGCGCCGGTGGCTCGACGCGAACCCCGACGACGACTTCGCGACCGAGGTCAGGGCCAGACTGACTGCGGAACCGGAACGCTACGCCGCGTACACGCGCGAATACCTTGGATGGGGCGTGTTCGCGCTGATGGCGCGGTGATGCGGGGCAGCCCGCGGGCTGCGCGGAGAGCATCGAGAAAACGGGGGTGAAGACCCCCATCCGCACGGACCGGTTTCGCCGTGCACGCGCATGCGCCGCCCGCCACAACGTTCAGCAGTCATAGGGAAGATTTTTTAAAATATAAGGACGGTGTGCGAACACCATGTTGCAAACAACACCGTTTCTTTTGTTCGATGGGAATTGCGCCGAGGCAATGACATTCTACCACGCGTGTCTCGGGGGAGACTTGACACTGACGAAGCTCGGCGACACGCCGATGAGAGATCAATTTCCGGAGGAGAAGTGGACACGACTGATCAACGCGCATCTGAAAAATGGCGCGATCGAGATATCCGCCACCGACTGGATGGCCTCTCCGGCGTACGAGCCGCGACAGGGGAATACAATCTCGATCTTTGTTGTCGGCACGAATGATGACGAGCTGAAGGCAGTCTTCGACAGACTTGCGGAAGGGGCTGAAACAGACACGTTTCAGGAGTTGCACGAGCTGCCGTTCGGCACGTACGGACAATTCACGGACAGGTTCGGGGTCCCATGGATCTTCATGGGAGAAAGGAAAGAATAAGAGACCGAACGGGAAAAGGGCGCTGGAGAACTCCATTTTCCTGTCGGGAACGGTCTCGATGGGATCGATGCCCCCTGGATGCCCGATCCCGACAGGCATCCGGAGCATGCCCTTGAATCCCTACCGTTGCGGCAGCGATCCCATCAGGGCATAGAAATATTCAGGCTGCCGGGTGGCAAAAAGCCCGTGCCAGGCTTCGAGCGTTGCAGGTGTCATGACATCCAGTCTCCGGAATACCTGGTACGCGAATTCTACCGGTGCAAGTCCGCTTGCAGTGATGAGATTGCCGTCGGTTACTGCCGGTTCGTTCACATACTGATTCTCGCCACGGTAGTTCGGGCAGAACATTTTCAGGGCTGCAGGATCGTTGCTGGTGTGCGGGCGGTTATCCAGCAGGCCGGCATGTGCGAGGCCAAGCGTTGCACCGCAGATCGCGGCGACAGGGATTCCTTCATCAAGCAACCGGCCTGTCATCCGGAGGGCAGGCTCCTGTGCCGGATCAAGCCAGGTATCTGCTCCCGGCAGCACGAGCACGTCGCCGGGGACGGGGTGGATATCCCTGATGAGGACTTCCGGCGTCATATGCAGCCCGCCCATGGTGGTGACGGGGTCCAAGGTACTGCCGCACAGTACAGTGGAATACCGGAGTGCCGGATCTTTCAGGTACCGTCCGGAGCAGAGCTCGGCGAGGACATGGCCCGGTTCCCAGTCGGACAGGGTATCGAGGATATAGAGATAGAGTGTGTGCATGATTCACCGTTATAGATACTGGGGCGGGATTGAGATATACCCGCTCTGTTTGCTTCATTCTCCCTGCACTTCTCAGTTCCACCGGTTCCGGCACTTGACGACGGCTCCCAGAGCTCGGTTCCGGGTCCGTGAATCAACGAGAGCCCGGCACCGCCCCACCACACGCGGCCGTTACCGGAGCAATCGCGGCCATCCTCCGCAGAACCCGGCCCGGCAATTCAGTGGATTATTTTCTGGCAGCCGGAACATTTCCCGGGAGATCGGATGCGATCGCTCCGGTTTTTTTCCGGCCGGAACCGGTACGAGCTGGAAAAAATTGTGGCCGGGTTCCTGGTTGTCGCAGAAACTTTCCCGGGCCAGAGCTCGCTCGCGCCGGTTTCCACCAGAGCAGCAACCCGGGAACGTTGAGGCTGTGGTGAGATGTTTAAACCCGTATCTACGACAGTCACCAAGGGGATATTCCAGTTTTTCACACCTTCGTAAAAGGAGTTCGTGCAGCGGACATCCCGCGAATCTTCACCATCACCGAGAGCGCTCACCGCATCCACAACCCGTTCACCCCTGACAAACTCGCCACCCTCGGCGCGGCGTTGCGCCTGGAACCGGGAACTCGTCTGCTCGACGGGACCCCCATGCAACAACTCGACGCGTCGAGGCCGTGGGGGACATAAAACTCGACTCCGGTACCGCCCCTTTTCCAGGAGGTCCGGACCCGGTGGGCGTCCCGGCGGCAGGCCTCGCTCCCGCGCCGGATCTCCTCGGGGGTCCGCACGCCGGCGGGTTCGGCTCCCGGACGCACGGCGGGTCGCGCCCGTACCCGTCGATCGGGTCCCGGCCTTCAGCCGGCCCGAAACGCTGGCTCGCCTCGCTCCTGGTGAATGGATGCGTCATGCCGGGTGGTCTCGCCGAAGAGGACCATGGACCGCGATCGCGGTATGAAAGTGCACGGAGCGATCCGGGATGCCGGCGAGCGAACCGGCGGGCGGGGTCCGGCGCGAACAGGTCTCTCCGGCCCCTCCGATCGTCCCGCCGGAGGATCGGGTCGTGCGGCACCGCTCGTTTCCGTCGCGTTCGGGGAGGCGGAGTTACGCACGGGCCGGATCCGGCCGCGTAGGTGACCGCGATTGTGCCTATCTCCCCGACGATCGCTCGACCATTTTAGAAACATTCAAACGGCCTCAGCTATTTTTCAAAAGACATATCTATGGAATCGTCGAGCTGGATCTCTGATGGCGGGCGAGATACGAGTCCTGTATGTCGACGACGAACCGGGTCTCCTCGAACTGGGGCGCCTGTTCCTGGCACGGTCCGGCGGGCTCCGGGTCGATACCGCCTCATCCGCCCTCGAGGCGCTGGACTCTCCCGCGATCCTCTCGTACGACGTCATCGTCTCCGACTACCAGATGCCCGACATGGACGGGATCGCCTTTCTCAAGGCGATCCGCGAGCGGTTCGGCGACATCCCGTTCATCCTCTTCACGGGCAAGGGCCGCGAGGAGGTCGTGATCGACGCGATCAACAACGGCGCCGACTTCTACATCCAGAAAGGCGGCGACCCCAGGGCCCAGTTCGCCGAGCTCGCGCACAAGGTACGGCAGGCGATGAGGAGGAAGCAGGCGGAGCGCTCCCTGCAGGACTCGGAGCGGCGGCTCTCGGACATCATCGACTTCCTCCCCGACGCCACGTTCGCCATCGACTCAAACGGAGAGGTGATCGCGTGGAACCGCGCGATCGAGGAGATGACCGGCGTCCCCCCCTGCGAGATGCTGGGACGGGGCGACCGCGCGTATACCGTTCCGTTCTACGGCTCGAAGCGGGCGGCCCTCATCGACCTGCTCGACGAGCCCGAGGACGAGGTCTCGCGCCTGTACTCGAACGTGAATCGGACGAGCACCGTGCTCAGCGGAGAGACCGATCTCCCCTGCCCGAGGGGACGCCAGATCGCCGTCCTCGCGAAGGCCTGCCACCTCTACAACCGGGAGGGGGAGATCGTCGGGGGGATCGAGTCGATCCGGGACATCACGGCCCGCAACCGTCTCGAACGGGACCTCGAGGAGAAACACCGGGAACTGCGGGCCTCGTACGAGGAGCTCGCCGCCGCGAAGGAGCGGCTGCGCATTCACTTCGACGAGCTGGCCCGCAGCGAGCGAGAGCGGCGGATCGACGAGGAGCGGCTGATCATGGCGCAGGAGATCGGCCACATCGGGAGCTGGGAGTACACGGTCGGGTCCGACGAAGCCTGGAGGTCCGCAGAATGCCTCCGCCTCTTCGGGATCCCCGGACCGGCCGGGTGCGTTCGGCTGGAGCGGCTCCTGGCCTGCATCCCCGAGGGGGGACAGGTCCACCGGGCGCTCCTCGACCTCATCGCGGGGACGGGGGAGTACAACCTCGAGTACTCCGTCTGTCCCGAGGACGGCACGGCGCCGCGAGTGGTCCACTCGGTCGGCCGGCTGGAGAGGGATGCGAATGGCCGGCCGGCGAGGGTGGTCGGCGTCATCCAGGACATCACGGAGCGGAAGAGGGCCGACGCCGCGCTGCAGCGGGTCTCCACGGAGCTGCAGCAGATCTTCGGGAACATGATCAGCGCCCTGATCGTGTGGGAGTCCGTCTTCGACGAGGCGGGCAGGTTCGTCAGCTGCCGGTTCGGCAAGTTCAACGACGCCTTCGCGCGGACCACGGGGGTGCGGGGCGAGGAGGTCCAGGGAAAGGACATCTTCGAGGTCTGGCCCGGAGCCGCGCGGGCCTGGGTGGACGAGATCCGGCACGTGGCCGCGACCGGCGATCCCAGAGTCTTCGACATCCACCACGGGCCGACGAACGGATGGTTCCACTGCAACGCCTACCGCCCCACGGACTCGCCGTCCCTGGTCTGCGTCATCTTCGAGGACATCACCGAGCAGCGGCGGATCGAGGAGGAGACCGCCTTCAAGAATACGATCCTCCTGACCCAGCAGGAGACGTCTCTCGACGGCATCCTCATCGTGGGCGCGACCGGGAGGGTCCACCACTACAACCGGCAGTTCGTCGATCTCTGGGGAATCCCGGAGGAGCTGATCGCGACCTGTGACGACAGCCGGATGCTGGAGTATGCCACCGGGCAGCTCGCGGACCCCGAGGCCTTCATCGCGCACGTCAGGCACCTCTACCGGCACACGGACGAGAAGAGCTTCGAAGAGCTCCTTCTCAGGGACGGGCGGACCTTCGAGGTCTTCTCGGCCCCCATGGTGGGGGAGGGGGGGAGATATTACGGGAGGGTGCTGTACTTCCGCGACATCTCCGTCCGCAGGCGGATGGAGAGGACCCTGCAAGAGTCCGAGTCGTTCCTGACCAGCGTGATCGAGCAGAGCCCGAACCCGATCTGGATCGTCGACGCCGCGGGGACGATGGTCAGGATGAACCGGGCCTGCCGGGAGCTGCTCCAGGTCAAGGACGACGATAGGGTGGGCACGTACAACATCTTCGAGGACAGCGTCATCGAGGAGCAGGGGCTCATGCCGCTCGTCAGGAGAGTCTTCGATGTCGGCGAACCGGCCGACTTCTCCCTGGTCTACGACACCCCGAACCTGGCGGGATTCTCCCCCATCCATACCGCGAGCCGTGTCCTGGCCGCGACGATCTTCCCCATCAAGGACCTGGAGGGGCGCGTGACCCACGCGGTCGTCCAGGCCAACGACATCACCGAGTGGCGGCGGGCGAACGACGCCCTGCAGGAGAGCGAGGAGAAGTACCGCGAGCTCGCGGATCTTCTCCCGCAGACGGTGTACGAGCTGGACCTCGATCTCCGCGTCACGTACGCGAACCAGAACGCGATCGCCGAACTGGGCTTCGGGCGCACCGGGATCGAGCCGGGGGTCGACGCCCTCTCCTTTGTCGATCCGTCCCAGCACGCGCAGGTGAAGGCTTCGGTCCTGGCGTTCCTGAACGGGACGCCCTTCGAACCGGCGGAGTACACCATCGTGCGACACGACGGCGGTACCTTCCCGGCCATCGTCTATCCCGGTCCGATCTACCGGGACGGAGTCCTCGCCGGGTTTCGCGGCGTGATCGTCGACATCTCCGCGCGCAAGAGGGCGGAGGACGCGCTTCGCGAGAGCGAGCTGCGGTTCAGGAGCCTGATCCAGAACTCGTCGGACATGACCCGGATCCTCGACCGGGAGGGGCGTATCGCGTACAGCTCCCCGTCGACCCTGCGCCTCTTCGGCTACGACCCCGCCGACCTGATCGGGAAGGACCCGCTCGCGTACGTCCACCCCGACGACCGGGAGCGCGTGAAGAGCGTGCTCGACGCCGTCTTCGCGAGGACGAGTCCCGGCACGCCGGCGGAGTTCCGGCTCCGGCACGCCGACGGGCGGTATATCGAGGTCGAGACGATCGCGACCAACCTGACGGACACGCCGGGCGTCGACGGCATCGTCACCACGACCCGGCCGATCGCGGAGCGGATGAGGACGGCCGAGAGGCTCCGCGAGAGCGAGGAGAAGTTCCGGACCACCTTCGACAACAGCCCGAACCCCATCGCGATCAACCGCGTCCCGGACCTCGCGTTTCTCGACGTCAACCCGGCCTTCCTCGGGGCCAGCGGGTACGCGAAGGAGGAGGTCATCGGCAGGAGCCCCGCCGAGCTGGGCATGCTCTCCCCCGCCGATGGGGCCATGCTCGCCGAGCACCGGGCGCGGACGGGCAGGATCGAGACCGTCCCCCTCACCCTGACAGTGAAGGGCGGACGGCAGATCCACGTCCTTTTCTCGTCCCTCCCGGTCACGATCGGTGCCGAGCCCGCCCTCGTGACCGTCACCGCGGACGTGACCGGGCTCCGGCGCGCGGAGGAGGAGCTGCTCCGGAAGAACAACGAGCTCGCGGCCGCCAACGCGGAGCTGACGGCGACCACGGAGCAGCTCCGGCTTCGCTACGAGGAGCTCTCCGGAAAGGAGGAGGCGATCCGCGCCAGCGAGGAGCAGTTCCGCACGCTCGTCGAGCTCTCGCTCGACGGGATTGTCATCGCGGACTTTACGGGAACGCTGCTCTTCGCCAACCGGGAGGCGGCGCGGATCGTCGGCATCCCCGAGTACCCGAGCGAGTACGGGACGATGAACGTGATGGAGTTCGTCGCCCCGGAGTCGCGGGAGGAGGTGGTCCGCGATCTCGGCAGGATCTCGCAGGGTGGCGAGGCCCGCCTCGTCCGATACGGATTCGTCACGGTGACGGGGCGGCCGGTCTGGGTCGAGTGCATCGGCAAGAAGATCCCGTACCGGGAGACCGAGGCCGTGCTCATCTCCATGCGGGACGTGACCGAGCGCACGCTCGCGGAGGAACGGGCGCGGGACTCCGAACTGAGGTTCTCGTCCGTCTTCAGGCACAGTCCCGTCGCGCTCACGCTCGCCTCGGCCGCGGACGGGACGTTCGTCGATATCAACGACTCCTTTGTGCGGAACACCGGGTACTCCCGCGACGAGATGATCGGCAGGACGGCAAAGGCCGTGGACTTCTTCGTCTCCCGGGACGAGTACGGGGCCTACGTCTCGGCCATCCGGCAGAAGGGGATGGCCCACGGGCTGGAGATGAAGTGCCGGAGCCGGTCGGGGGAGATCCGGACCTGCCTCTTCTTCTCCGGCATCATCCCCATCGGGGGCAGGCCCTACATCCTCTCGACTGTCGAGGACGTCACCGAGCGCAGGGCCACGGAGTCGGCCCTGCAGGCCATCGTCGCGAGCATGGTGGGGACGACCGGGCTCGATGCGCTCCGGACGATGACCGGGACGGTCAGCGCCTGGCTTGAGGCCGACTGCGCCATGATCGGGGAGAGCCGGCAGAACGGGCGGACCATCGATATTCTGGCCATGCGGCTCGACGGCGAGGAGATGACGGGGGGCTCCTTCCCGATGGAGGGGACGCCGTGCGGAACCGTCGCGGAGAAGGGGTTCACGCTCTATCCGGACGACGTCTGCGGCCACTTCCCCGGAGTCGGGCAGCTGGTCGAGCAGCGGTTCCGCGGGTACGTGGGGACACCGCTGCGGAACGCCGGGGGAGACGTGGTCGGGGTCATCTGCGCGTTATCGCGGAGCGTCCTCTCCCCTCCCCCGAACGCGCGGGAGATCCTGGAGACCATCGCCGTGAAGGCCGCCGCGGAGATCGAGCGGATCCGGACGGAGCGCGCGGTCCGCGACAGCCGGCAGGTCCTCGGGAAGGCGATGGACCTGGCGGATCTCGCGAACTGGGAGCTCGACCTAGAGACCGGCGTGTTCAGCTTCGACGAGCGGTTCTACGCGCTGTACGGCACCATGGCCGAGCGCGAGGGCGGGAACCGGATGACGGCGGAGGCGTATCTCGAGGAGTTCGTGTACCCGGACGACCGCGATGCCGTTGCCGCGGCGATCCATGACACGCGCGCGGCGACCGATCCGGGGTACACGGCGCAGCTCGAGCATCGGATCGTCCGCAGGGACGGCGAGCTACGGTACATGGCCGTGCGCCTGGGGGTGAAGGAGTATGCCGACGGCCGGGTGACCAGGGTGTACGGCGCGACCCAGGATATTACCGCGCGCAGGCTCGTCGAGGACGCGCTCCAGCAGGCCAACAGGAAGCTGGGCCTCCTCTCGGACATCACCCGCCACGACATCAAGAACCAGCTCGTGACGCTCGACGGGTTCCTCGAACTGCTCAGGCTCGAGCTGCCCGGGAACGCGCACGCCGACTATTTCTCCCGCATCGAGACCGCGAGCGCCACGATCGCGAGCCTGATCGCGTTCGCCAGGGAGTACGAGCTGATCGGCGTGCAGGCGCCGGTCTGGCAGGACGTCCGCGCCGTCGTCGACGACGCGGGCAGAGACGTCGTGCTCGGAGAGACCCGCCTCGTCAACGACCTTCCGGCCGACAGCGAGGTCTTCGCCGATCCCCTGATCGCCAAGGTCTTCTTCAACCTGATAGACAATGCCGTGCGCCACGCGGGTCCGATCTCGACGATCCGGTTCTCGGCGGAGGAGCGGGAGGGCGGGGTCGTCATCGTCTGCGAGGACGACGGCGACGGTATCTCCGTCGGCGAGAAGCCGCTGCTCTTCAACCCGGGGTACGGGAAGAACACGGGGTTCGGGCTGGCCCTCTCGCGGAAGATCCTCGAGATCACCGGGATCGCGATCACCGAGAACGGCGAGCCCGGGCGGGGGGCCCGGTTCGAGATGACGGTCCCGGCCGCAGGCTGGCGGTCCCTCGTGGAGATTGGAGGGACGGACTCGTCCGGCGAACCCTGCCGGGACCTCGACGAGTCGCTCGACACGGGGTCGCCGGCGTAGATCCGACCGCCGCGGCCGTCCCGACCCGGTACCGGGCGTCGCTGAGCGGACGGCACCCGGCGCGGCGAGGGGGAGGGAGATCCGTCGACGGCCGGGGCGGTCGAGCCGCACCCGCTGGCCCGTCGACGTGTACGTTCATTTCTCAGTACGGACCCCCGTGCAGCAACTCGAGACGTCGAGGTTGTGGGGGGATATATAAAACTCGAATCCGGTACAGCCCCAAAAAGAGTGTTCAGATCGTCCCGCCGAACGTCCGGCCGCGATCGAAGGCGGCGGGCACCTCGCCGGTTGTCGCGTAGAGGTACAGCGCCACCACGAAGATCCCCTGCATGGCCGAGGTGAGGATGGCGAGGACCGCCACGAGCACGATATAGAGGGCGACGGCCGTAAAGCCGACGATCGCGTTTCCCAGCAGCAGGGTGGCGAGCACGAGCACGAACCCGACGGCACCGATGACGAAGAAGACGAGCCCGATCGAGAGGCTGCCGACGATGCTCTCGCCCCAGGTCCGCTTCACGAGCACGACCGACCCCTTCATCGCGTCCGCCACGCCCAGGTCCTCGAAGACCGGCCCCGGGACGACGAACATGGTGACCAGCGACCAGACGCCGCCGACCAGCCCCGCGGCGATCTGGCCGGAACCCGCCCGCGCGTGGCCTACTTCTCTTCCGAGGAGACGAGAAGGTCGACGCCCAGCCCGATGCGTCCGATAGCGGTCCGGTACCGGACCATCCGCTCGCCGCGGTCCCGGTCGCCGAGCACTGGTTCGACCACGAGCAGGTCAGGGTCCGCCTCCCGGTCGGCGTCGCCGCGTGCCCGGGAGCCGAAGAGAATGATCCGGCTCGGCCGGCCGGCAGACCGGATGCGGGCCACCACCGGGTCGAGGACCTCCTGGGGGACCGGCGCCTCCCGCGCGAGCGCGTCCAAAGGGATCCATCCATCTTCGGGCCCATCAAGATGTCGCTATGCGTCATCGCGGTTGCGGGTGACGGCCGATGAACGGAGAAGGGCAGAGAGCGACAACCGGGACACCCGTGGCGTTCGGGCCCCCATTACGCTGCTTTCCGTCCGTACGCGCGCATGGCGAAGAGATATGCGACAATCAGTATCCCCAGGCACCACGCGAGCGCAATCCAGATATCGTTGCCGACAGGTTGCCCCTCAAGGAGCGCGCGGATGGCGTCCACTATCGAGGTCACCGGCTGATTCTCGGCAAAAGCGCGGACAGCCGACGGCATCGATTCGGTGGGCACGAACGCCGAACTGATGAACGGGAGGAAGATGAGCGGGTAGGAGAAGGTGCTCACGCCGTCCACCGATTGTGCGATCAGTCCGGGAATCACCGCGATCCAGGTCAGGGCCAGCGTGAACAGCGCGAGTATCCCGGCGACGGCAAGCCACGAGGGCCCCCCCGCCGACGGGCGGAAGCCCATAGCGAACGCGACGAGAATGATGACGGCGATCGAGATCGCGTTGGAGACCAGCGAGGTCAGCACGTGCCCCCACAGTATGGACGAACGCGCAATCGGCATGGTGTGGAACCGCTCGAATATGCCCCCCTGCACATCCATGAACAGGCGGAAGGCCGTATAGGCGGT
The DNA here is from genome assembly GCA_039679395.1 of Methanospirillum sp. Lineage (GTDB taxonomy): Archaea > Halobacteriota > Methanomicrobia > Methanomicrobiales > Methanospirillaceae > UBA288. The sequence goes on from JBDKUZ010000130.1 coordinate 15,898, forward strand.
GCCGCTCGCGATCGCAATCAGCAGGATGCCGGGCAGCAGGTAATTCACATAGTTTTCCGTGCCGGTCCGAATCGCGCCCCCGAACACGTAGACGAACAGCAGCAGCAACATGATCGGAGTGATGGTGACCGTGATGATGGTGTCCATGCTGCGGGAGATATGGCGCAGGGACCGTCCGAGCATCACGCCCAGATCGCCGAAAAAGTGCGTCTTCATCGTTTCCATTCAGATTCCCTCTTTTTTCCCGATGATTGCGAGGTATATCTCCTCAAGCGTGGGCTGTTTCTCGACGTACTCCACCTTCGCGGGCGGGAACATCTGTTTCAGCTCCGCGAGCGTGCCGCTGGCGATAATCTTCCCCTCGTGCAGAATGGCGATTCGATCGGCGAGCTGTTCGGCCTCCTCAAGGTACTGCGTGGTCAGGAATACCGTCGCGCCGCCGTCGGCGAGGTCCCTGACGACTTTCCAGACCTCGATGCGCGCCTCGGGGTCGAGCCCGGCGGTCGGCTCGTCGAGAAAGATGATCTGCGGCCGTCCGATCAGGCTCATGGCGATGTCGAGCCTGCGGCGCATGCCGCCGGAATACGCGGACACCCTGCGGTCGGCGGCATCGGCGAGACCGAAGCGGTTCAGTGCGGCATCCGCGACCCGGCGGGGCTCGTCGAGATGCCGAAGCCTGGCGATCATGGTCACATTTTCCCGCCCGGTCAGCATCTCGTCCACGGCGGTACACTGTCCGGTAAGGCTGATCGACTGCCGCACGCGGTCGGGCTCCGACACAACGTCGAAGCCGTTCACCGTGGCGGTTCCGCCGTCCGGTTTCAACAGTGTGGCGAAGATCCTGACAATCGTCGTCTTGCCCGCGCCGTTGGAGCCGAGCAGGGCGAAGATGCTGCCTCTCTCCACCTCGAAGTCCACGCCTTTCAGTACGTGCAGCTGCTTGTAGGACTTGTGCAGCCGTTCCACTCGGAGTGCCTGGTTCCGCATACTCGTTCCTCCAGAAAATCAGACGATGGTAACCTTCGACAGATCGGCCCCCATGCCTTTGAGAGCGGCGTAGGTCAGCTTATCCATCCTGGCGCCGTCGAACCTGATGGCCCTGACGGCATTGTAGTATTTCCTGGTCAGGGAAAACGGCGGTATAAAGGACACATTTCGAAGTGTCGCGCCCTTGAACGTGACTTCATTCAGCGCCGCCTCGCCGAACCTGACGCCGATAAAAGTCTGTCCGTCAAGGCACAGGCCCCGCAGATCGGAGTATTTGAAGTCCACGCCGTTGAAGATACATCTTTCAAAGATCGTTCTTCTCAGGTCGGTCAAAGTCAGCTTTACATCGGTCAGGTGTACATCGGTGAATTTTGCCAAGGTCAGCTCCGACGTATTGAATTCGGTGCGTACAAGGATGGAACGATGGAAGCTCGCGCCCGTCAGGTCCAGGGCGTAAAAGCTGCAGTCTGTCAGATTTGCGCCGTCGAAATTGGCTTCGCGCAGATCGCTGGCCTTGAACGAGCTGCCGGTCAGGTCCGCGCCCGAAAAATCGGAGCCGCGCAGCGCGCTCGCTTCGAATTTTCCTTTATGCACGGTAACGCCCGCGAAGTCGGTCTTCGGCAGGTTGCTCGCGCTGAAGTTGATCAACAGCTGCCGTTCCAGCGAGCGGGATTGGTTGGCGACCTCCTGTACCGTCTGCTCGATGTCGCCGATGCTATCGACGGTCATCTCGAACGCCGTTGCATCGTCCTTGCCCTCGGCCTTGAGTTCGCGAAACCGCTCCTGCAGATCGGAGAGCAGGTCGGCCTTCAGTTCATCGACACTTTTCACCCCGTCGTACGGTGCAAAGACGCCGTTCACATAGTCCGTCAATTGTTCATTCATACCGTCGAATCCCCTTACAGTAATTTCTCGAGCACGCGCTTCGCGTACTCCCAGTTGCCCTTGTTGACCGCATACGTGGCCCGGCCCTTCTCGGTGATCCGGAAATATTTCCGCCGTCCGCCCTGCGATTCGTCGCCCCAATACCACTCGATATCGCCGTCCGCCTCGAGCCGCCGGACGCTGGAATACATCGTGGCCTCCTTCAATCCGTACTCGCCGCCCGAGCGCTCGGCAATCAACTTGACAATCTCGTACCCGTACCGATCCGCTTCGGACAGGAGCCGCAGAATCATCGTATCGGTATGCCCGCGCACCAGGTCGGACGTGATCCTGTTCTCATTCATTTCACCGCCTCGTGTCGATGTTATTCATCAAACTACTATGTCTGGTATGGTAGTATGACACATAAAATTTTGCCAACTGTCAGCTTTCCTGCAACGGCAGGGCCGTGCTCGCCAGGCCGAAGTACCGGGACGCTCCGCTGACCGATAACGGCATGGTCCGGGTCGACTGCACGCTCGAGAACCTGCCCGCTCTCGCCGCTTTCCCGGGGTACGCGGACCGCCGTGACTCGAACCGGGGCAGGGGCGTCCTCTGGACCGCCACGGTCAACGCCCTCGGCGGCGGCTCGATCGCATCGGGCTTCTACGTCCCGGCCCCGGTCGTCGTCCGGGATGCCGACCGGCACGGATCTCCCGACGGACACGAACGGCGACGGGAAGTACGACGAGGTCAACGGGAACGGCTGTGCCGATTTCGCGGATGTCGCCCTCTCCTTCAACCAGACGAGCTGGAGCGCGATCGCGACGACGACCGATGGCGGAGAGACGGTCTATTCCGTGGCCGACAACGGCATCGGGTTTCCGGCCGAGGACTCCGCCCGCGTCTTCGACGACTTCACCCGGCTCCACGATGCACGCGAGCACGAGGGCCCGGGGATCGGCCTGCCGCTCGTCCGGCGGATCGTCGAACGGCACGGAGGGTGCCGGGCCGAGTCCGCGCCGGACGAGGGCTCGACCTTCGTCTTCACCCTGCCGGCCGTGTGACCGTCCCTTCGGGCTTTCCCCCAGCGCTCAGCTTGAAAAAAAGTTACCGCATCCCGGCCGCCCAGCGGGTGGCAGGGTACCACCGGACATACCTGTCTGTCGGCGGCGTGATGCCGTGGGCGACGCTTCCGGGTTTAAGCGTCTGCCCCCTCTCGACCGCTCTCGATCGGGTGGAACTGGTCGGCGACCCGCCGGAGCCGAACGCGCCGCCGAGGTACGACCCGGGATTGCCGACGGCATAGTGTTTCCCAGACGCGGCATGCGTCGAGACGGGGACATTCGCCGATATCGCGCTCGCGGTCACCGCCGGCGTGACTGCCGTCGTTGGGACAGGGGTCGGGACCGTCGTGGGCACGGTCGTCGGAATGGTGGTCGGGGTCGGCGTCGGCACCGCTCGCAGGATTGGCGTGATCGCCTCGTACCAGTTCTGCGCGATCTTCTTCTCGCCGCTCTCGTCGGGGTGGACGTACTCCGGCGGCTGGTTGTCCTCGACGCCGTTGTAGCCGTAGTACTGATCGACCAGGATCACTCTCGACTGGGCCGTGTTCGCCAGATCCGCGATCTTCATGATCTCCTGGTTGAGGTCGACCAGCGACTGCCGGTAAGTGCCAGCTGGCGGGAGGGTCGCCAGGAAGATCGTGACCCGGGGATTCTTCTGCCGGAGCACCGTGATGATCTTCCCGATGTTGACGGCCGACTGGTTCGTCGGGACGCCGTGGAGCACGTCGTTCGTCCCTATCAGCAGGAGGACCATGTCGTAGTCGTAGAGCTGGGTCCAGTCCGAGAGCTCGCCGGGCTCCCATCGGTCCCCGGAGCCGTGCAGGATCTCATCCGTGGTGAACCCGCCGTGGCCCTCGTTGTCCTGGTCGAAAGTCACGGTCGTGAAGTTCGGCATCCTCCACGAGCCGACGAAGTCGACGTCGTACCCGGCCTTCGTGAGATCGTTCCAGAGCCAGTACCGGTAGGTCGGGTGCCTGGCCTGTTCCTCGGTCACAACGCTCCCCTTGGTGATCGAGTCGCCGAGAGGCATGATCTTGGTCGAGGCATCGGCGTGGACCGTGGCGACGGCACCGGCGCAGGCGGCCGCGACCAGGACGAGAAAGAGCACGTTCAGGTTCATACGGGGTCTCCCCCTTCTATCGGTCCGGGATCGGTGCGGGCGTCGGGGCCCGGCAGGATCCCGTGAGAGAAGATGAATGTCAATGTGAATTATGGCTTTCGATCGGTGGGCGAAATCCGCGCGAATGCGAGAAATGGGGCGTGCAGCGAGAAGACACGATACAAGCCCGCCCGTGTTTCAGACGGGCGAGAAAGGCAAGTCGCTCGCGTCGCCGGAGGCCCCACCCGGACCCCTGGAGATGGCCGCCTCGGCGACATCGCGCATGGTCCGGCTCCGCATGCCGGCGGTATCGTGGAGGTACAGGTAGTGCTCCAGGATCCCGCGGAGGAGGGCGAGATGGGCCTCGGTCTCCCTGCCGAAGTTGTGCGGGTGCCACCAGAGGTGGTAGAGGAGGCCGTGCTCGGCCGCGTAGGTCATCTCCCGCCTGATCCGGCGCAGGCGGAGGGCGTCGAACCGGGCCGTCCACCGCTGGCGAGGGTAAAGGAAGCGCGAGGCCGGTACATTCACGGGCAACGGCCCGGAGATCTCCCGGATGTCGTGAACCTGGTAGCCCGAGAGGTTCACGAACGCGTCCGCGTACCGGACGGCCCGCCTGAATGTCGTCTCGCCCCCCTCGCTCATCTCGCGGTAGAGCCAGGACTGCGTGTTCCGGCGATACGCCCGGATCCCGTACTCCCGGCAGGCGGCGAGGTACTCGTCGTTGGTCTGGTTCCGGGGAAAGACCAGGCTGGTGAGCTCCAGGCCGTACTGAGCCGCCGCTCTGTTCGCTGCCGCGAGGTCCGCGCGGAACTCCTCGACTGTCTGCCCCGGCTCGAGGCAGTAGTAGTGGGAGAAGGTATGGCTCGCCACCTCATGCCCGTCGTGGGCGAGGACCGCCTCGACGAGCGAGGCCCCGTAGCGAAACGGGTCCTCCTCCTCGTTCGGGCCCATGCGCGGGAGCTCGAAATACGGACAGAGCCGGCTGTCGAGGTACGTCGGCAGTACCGCTGGGAGCCCGGCGAGGAGGGCTTCGCGGTCGGAAAAGAAGAGGAGGCCCACGAAGGCCCAGGTCGCCCGGATGCCGAACTCGTCGAAGAGGGCGAGGAGCCGCGGAACGACGAGGCGGTCCCCGATCAGGTTCTCACGGTACTCGTCCAGGGTCCGCTTGTCCCGCATCCCCCAGTAGAGCTCGCAGTCCAGCGAGATGATAAAGGTTCCCGGCGCCGTGCCGGAGCGCCCACGGGTCTCATCCTCGTGGTCGGGCCGGCTGGCGGTGGCAGGGGATGGACGGAACGGCATGGAGGGACAGCTCGGGCGCGGGATGTCACGAAGGCGCCCGATCCCGTAGTGTCCGGCAGCCTCGCTCATACCGGCGGCCGGCTCCCGACCCTTCGCAGTTGTCCATCAGCAGGGAGTTCTCCCCGTACCCTGGTCGTCATGGCTGCAGCCGTCCTCCGGTCGAATAGCCGAAAAAGGATGTTATCGCCGGGCCCGCGCCATCACGAGCGCGACGCCCGCGAGCGCCGCGAGGGCCAGCGCGCCGAAGGGCAGGGCCGACTTCGTCGCGGTGGGGGTCGCGGGCTGCGTGGTCTTGATCATGGTCGGCACCGTCGTGGCCACCGTCGCGACCGTGGTCGGCGCGGGCGTGCTCACGGTCGGGGCCGTCGTGATGACCGTGACCGGGACCTCGGTCGCCACAGGCGCCGATGTCTTCGTCGGGGTGGGAGTCACGGTCTTGGTCACGACACCCGTGTATTCGTCCGAGTCACGGTTCACGGAGCCCGCGGAGACCGGGTTGCTGTCGACCGAGACGGGAGCCACGACAGTCGGAACCGTGCCGATCGGTACCACAGTCTCGTACGTGACCGCCGGGTTCGGTGTCACCGGTGCAAGGGTCGCCGCGGCCTGGATCGGGCCGGTGGAGAAGCTGCCGCTCTGCGTCGAGGCGGTCGTCGAGATGTCGGTGAATCTGGTGAAGTCGCTGTTCCAGTACCGGACGTGGTCGACCGAGACGGTCAGTGGTGTGGTCCCCTCTCGGAGCGCAGTGAAGGTGATATCGGCGATCGGGTACTTCCCCTGCGGATAACCGTGGCGGAAGTCGCCGAGCATGACCCGGATCATGCCGTCGCTCTTGGACGCGGCCGTCGTGTTCCCGACGTCGATCGACGAGGAGGTGTACTTGATCATCGTTGGGTCATAGGTGATGTCGACGTAGGTATCGGCGAAGTTCGGCTCCCAGGCGTTGTCGACGACGAGCTGGACCGTGCCGATGGCGCCGACGGGGACATTCCCGATCGACGTGATCGAGAAGACGCCCGTGTTGAACGGCACCGTCGCGGGGCCGCTCGTGACCGGAACTGCCCTGACCGGGTTCACGACCGCGCTCGTGGTCGCGATCGTGATCGGGGTCAGGGTGGTAATGGGCGTGACGACGGTCACTCCCGGCACGGTGGTCGTCACCGTCGCTGGGGTCGTCCCGGTCGTCTTCGGCGGGGCCGTGCCCGTCGCGGTCACGGCGCCGTTCTTGACGACGGCCTTGGCGAGGATGTCCGCACCCGTGGTGTCATGGAGACTCGCGACCTTCATCACGATCGGGGTGTATCCCGGGCCGATGACCTTGAACTTCATCTCGATCAGCGGGTTGTCGCCCTGGGGAAAGCCGTTCGCCGTGTCGGCCGCGAGGATGTTGAGGTTGTGCAGGCCGACGATATCCGCGGCCGTGGTGTGCCCCTGCTTGAACGTGGACGACTCGTAC
>JBDKUZ010000131.1:0-2601 GCA_039679395.1 Methanospirillum sp.
CCGGATCCCCTCGCGCTCGCCCTCGGAGGCGGCCGCGGAGCCGACCTCGATCACGTCGACACCCACCTCTGCGAGCATACGGGCGATCTCGAGTTTCTGGTCGGGGGCAAGGGACACGCCGGGCGTCTGTTCGCCGTCGCGGAGCGTCGTATCGAAAAATCGCAGCCTATCGGCGAATAAAACATTCACGCATGGAGGTAGAGTCCATGCTATTCATGGGCCGACGAGCGATATAAAAAAGAGGGTCGTTACCGGCCCGAGCGCCACCGCGTGGCCGGGTACCACCGCACGAACCCACCCTTCGGGGGCGAGTAGGACGTGGAGCCGGTGCCGAACTGCCGGTTTCGCGGCGTCGGGGCGGCAACCGGCCCCCGGACCGAGATCCCGACCGGAGGGGTCGAGGTGGCGTTTCCGACGAGGTAGCGCCTCGAACCGAACCGCGGGACCGTCGTGACCGTCGGCACCGGAGCCGACGGGACCGCGATCACCGGCGTTTCGACCAGACCCGGCTCCAGAGTCGGCGCGATCGTAGGAACGGGAAGGGACGCGGGGTCCGCAATGTGGGTGACCGAGACCGTCCACGTCTCGGCCGAACCGGACCCGTCGACATTAATGAGATACTGTCCCCCCCGGGCGATCGCGATCTCCACAAAGTCCTCGCCCTCGCTGGAGCTGGTGACTACCGATCCGACATACCTCCCCTCTGCGTCGAGCAGGTCCGCCGAGACCGCGCTCGACATCGAGAGAGTGAGTCTTACCGTCCCCGGTTCGAGAAGGAAGAGCCCGGTCGACTGGACGCCTTTCCCCGTCCATACGAGGCCGGCATCGGGGTCCTCGTCCTCCGGGGGGTCCCCGAGGGTGACGGTCCACTCCCGGTACCCGTCGATCGAGAGAGAGTAATCCCCGGTCTGTTCGATCCGGAACGCTTTCGAGGCCTCGACGTTTCCGGACTCGAGCAGGAGGCCCGTATCGACGGTCTCCCCCGCGGCGTCCATCAGCCGGACGTAGACGCCGCCGGACGAGAAGGCGGAGAGGTACACGATCCCCTCGGTGAGCGTGAACGGTTCGGTCTCCATCCCAGCCGTATCGGTCCACGAGAGGTCGACCGCTCCGCCGAGCGCGACGAGGCAGAGCAGCAGAAAACCTGCGAGCAGCCAGCGGTGCATGAGGGACCATGCGCATGGGAGGTATTATTTGTTTTGAATTGCTCCGCAGGTCGTCCCGGGAACGGACGTTCTTATCTACGAATGTCGCCAAGTAGGATGGCAATCAGAGGTACCGCACGATGGAATCGACGATCGACGGCGTCCTGATCACGCCGCTCAGGGTGATCCCCGACGAACGCGGCTGGCTGATGGAGATCCTCCGCTGCGACGACCCGCACTTCTCGGCCTTCGGCCAGGTCTACATGACAACCGCGTACCCCCACGTGGTCAAGGCTTGGCACTACCACAGGAAGCAGACCGACAACTTCACCTGCGTCCACGGGATGATGAAGGTCGCGCTCTACGACGCCCGCGAGGATTCCCCCACGAAGGGAAACCTGATGGAGGTCTTCATCGGCGAGAAGAACCCCGCGCTCGTCACGGTCCCGCCCGGCGTCTACCACGGGTTCAAGGCGATCGGGGACGAGACCGCGTTCTTCGTATCGGTCCCGAACCTGCCGTTCAACCGAGAGGAGCCCGACGAGTTCCGGCTCCCGCCGGACAGCCCCGAGATCCCGTACGACTGGGGCCTCCTGCCCGGCCTCAGGCACGGGTGATTATGCGCCTCCTCGTCACCGGCGGGTCCGGCTTCATCGGCGCGAACTTCGTGCGCGACCAGCTCGCGCGCCACCCCGACCGTTCGGTCGTCAATCTGGACGCCCTGACGTACGCGGGCAACCCCGCGAACCTCGCGGACCTCGCGTCCGACCCCCGGTTCCTCTTCGTCCGCGGCGACATCCGGGACGCGGCCCTCGTGGGTCAACTGATGGAGGAGGTCGACGCGGTCGTCCACTTCGCGGCCGAGAGCCACGTGGACCGCTCGATCACGGACCCCGGTGCGTTCGTCTCGACGAACGTGCAGGGCACCTTCACTCTCCTGGAGGCGGCCCGCCGCGCCGGCGTGGACCGGTTCGTCCACGTCTCGACGGACGAGGTCTACGGCTCGATCAAAGAGGGCGCGTTCAAAGAGACCGACCCCCTGAAGCCTTCCTCGCCGTACTCGGCCTCGAAGGCCGGCTCGGACCTGCTCGCGCTCGCGTACCACACGACCCACAACCTCCCCGTGGTCGTGACCCGCTGCTCGAACAACTACGGCCCGTACCAGTTCCCCGAGAAGCTGATCCCGCTCTTCGTCACGAACCTGCTCGAGGGGAAGAAGGTCCCGATCTACGGGAGCGGCGCGAACGTGCGCGAGTGGATCTACGTCCTGGACCACTGCCGCGCCGTCGACTTCGTGCTCCGCCGCGGGACGCCCGGCGAGGTCTACAACATCGGCTCGGGGGTCGAGAAGACGAACCTGGAGATCACGGACGCACTCCTTTCTCTCCTCGGCCGGGACGAGTCCTCGGTCGAGCACGTCGGAGACCGTAAGGGCCACGACTTCCGGTACGCGATC
>JBDKUZ010000132.1:0-12796 GCA_039679395.1 Methanospirillum sp.
TCCATCTTCACAGGTACTCGTGCCGGCAAAGATTAAGCCTGTGGTGACCCTGCGCCGACAGGCTGAAGGACAACAACTGCGACTTCGACTTCGTCGGGTCGCGGAGCGACCCCGACTTCCCGGGGTACAGCTTCGACAGGGACCACGAAGGTCACGGCGGGTACACGATTGAGGGGATCGTCGACGGCGTCGGCACGGGCGGCAAGCTCTCGACCTGGCTGACCGGGTACTATCCGGACATCGCGCTCGTGCTGATCGGCACGAACGACGTCCTGGCGAACCGGCCCATGAACGACCGGTTCTCCGATCTCGGCCGGCTCGTCGATACGCTGCGGGCGAAGAACTCGCGGATCAAGATCTTCGTCGGCAAACTCCCGCCGACCGGCGACAGCTATCGGAACCAGAACTCGGGCCTGTACGCGTTCAACGACAGGCTGCCGGGGTGGGCATCGGGGAAGACGAGCTCGAACTCCCCCATCACGATCGTCGACCTCTACTCCGGCTACGACGGGCGCGACGACAACCAGGCCCCGCGGTACATCCACCCGGACCAGTCGGGCGAGCAGAAGATCGCGGACAGGTGGTACGCCGCGATCAGGAGTTCCATCGCGGGAGGCACGACCACGACCACGGTGCCGACGACGACGCAGAACCCGTACGCGATCACGGGCCCGACGGTGATCACCAGCCCGGGTACCTATTACCTCACCAACGACATCCTGAACCGGAACGAGCCGGTCTGCATCGAGGTCAAGACGCCGGGCGTCACCATCGACGGACGGGGGCACCGCCTCTCCGGCACGGGAACCCAGGACACCTCCGCCGGGATCTTCGTGAACAATATCCCCGACGTGACCGTGAAGAACCTCAAGGTCTCGGGGTGGGGCTACGGGATCTATTACTACGACGAGGGCGTGAGCCTGGGCCGCGTGGAAGGGTGCATCATCGAGAAGAACCTCTTCGCCGGGGTCGTGCTCTTCAACAAAGTGCACGGCGTCAGCGTCGCCGGAAACCGGATCACGGACCAGCCCGAGCGCGGTGTCTGGGTCGCGGACGCCTCGGACAACGTGATCTACGACAACTGGTTCTCCAACTCCGGCGTGAACGCGGATGTCGTCGGGACGTCGACCGGCAATTCGTTCTCCGTCGTAAAGCGGGCAGGCCCGAACATCATCGGCGGCCCGTTCATCGGCGGCAACTACTGGAGCAAGCCCGACGGCACCGGGTTCTCCCAGACCCACGCCGACGCGAACGGCGACGGCTTCACGGACGAGGTCTTCCCCTTCTCCGGCCACACCGATCTGCTGCCGCTGACCTCGCTCGTGGTCACGCCGACGCCGGGCCCGTACCGGACGCTCGTCGTGCCGGGCACGATTGAGGCCGAGGACTACGATAATGGCGGCGAGGGCGTCGCGTACCACGACACCGTCGCCGGGAACCAGGGCGGCGCGTACCGGAACAACGACGTGGATATTGAGGCGATTGCGGGCGGGTACACCCTCGCCTACATCCGCGACACCGAGTGGACGCAGTACACGGCGACCGTGCAGCAGGCCGGCGACTACCTGTTCACGCTCCGCGCGGCCGCGTGGAACGGCCCGCGCACGGTCCGGATCCTGGCGGGCACGACCGAGATCGGGACGGTCACGGTCCCCCTGACCGGGTCGTCGGAGACGTTCTCGACGGCGACAGCCACGGTCCATCTCGCAGCCGGTACGCAGCCGCTCCGGCTCGCCTACACCGGCGACGGCCTGAACCTGGACCGGATCGAGACCTCGCTCGTCGCGTCCACTCCCACGCCGACACCAACGCCGACCGCGACTGCCACCCCGACGCCGACGCCGGGCCCGTACCGGACGCTCGTGGTGCCGGGCACGATCGAGGCCGAGGACTACGATAACGGCGGCGAGAACGTCTCGTACCACGACTTCGAGCCCGCGAATCTCGGCGGCGCGTACCGGACGACCGAAGGCGTCGACATCGAGACGGGCGGTGGCATCACCGACGTCTGCTATGTCCGCGCCGGCGAATACCTGAAGTACTCGGTCGACGCGATCAAGAGCGGCGAGTACGATATGACTCTCCGCGCCGCGAACCCCGACGCGATCTCGAAAGCAATCAAGGTCTACCTCGACGGCGTCCCGGCAACCGAGTTCACGATCGCCCCGACAGGGGGCTGGACAAATTATAGCAGCACCGTCAGGACAGTCCCCGTTAATCAGGGCCGGCACGTCGTGACCCTTGCCTTCGAAGGCGTCGACCGGATCAACCTGGACTGGTTCAGATTCTCGCCAAATATAATCGAGCCGACACCAACGCCCACGGCGAACGAGACGGCAACCGTCACGCCGACTGTGACGGCCACTGAGACCGTGAACATCACTCCGACGGCAAACGAGACCGTGACGGTTACGCTTACTCCCACGCCCACCGAGACCGTGAACGTCACGCCGACAGCCACCGAGACCGCGAACGTCACCCCGACGCCGACGGTGAACGAGACCGTGACGCCGACGCCGGCGATCGCGCCCGTGCCCGGCGGCGTCGGCGCGCCCGCGGACACGGACGGCGACAACCTCTACGACGACGTCAACGGCAACGGCCGGAAGGACTTCGCGGATATCACGCTCTACTTCAACCAGCTATCGTGGATCGCGGCGAACGAGCCTATCTCGGCCTTCGACTACAACGCGAACGGCCGGATCGACTTCGCCGATGTCGTCTGGCTCTTCGGCGCAGCCTGAGCTCCCCGGTGCCCCCTTTTTCTCCGTCCGATCGCTTCCCGGCTGAACGACCGCGATGCGACACCACTCTCGTTGCCGAACCTCGATTCCGATCGGGCCGGCGGTAAAAAAAGAGTCCGCGCGGGTCAGCGCGTGGTGACCCAGGTGTAGGCCTCGAGCGCGGCCTTCGCGCCCTCGCCCGCGGCGATGATGATCTGGTCCGAATGGATGCTCGTGACGTCGCCGGCCGCGTACACGCCCGGCACCGACGTGTGGCAGTTCTCGTCCACGACGATCTTGCCCTCCGGGTTCAGCTCGAGAAGGCCGCCGAGGAACTCCGTGTTCGGGAGCCACCCGATCTCGGCGAAGACGCCGTCGAATTCGAGCTCTGTCTCGCGCCCGGTCGACCTTTCGCGGATCGTGATCCCGGTCAGGAACGCGTCACCGTGAAGCTCGGCCACGTCGTAGCCTTTCAGGACGTTTATGTTCTTCTTCTGCGCGAGCCGGGCGAGGTTCGCCTCGTCGGCCTTCAGCTCGGTGCGGACGATAAGGTCGACCCGCGTGGCCACGCCGGCCAGTTCGATCGCCATCTGGACGGCCATGTTGCCGCCGCCGACCACGGCCACGCGCTTGTCCTTGAAGAGCGGGCCGTCGCAGGTCGCGCAGACCGAGAGGCCGCGCCCGAGGTACTTCTGCTCGTTCTCGACGCCGAGCTTGCGCGGGTGCTTCCCCGATGCGATGACGAGCGAGGTCGCGGTGATGGTCCGCCCGGCATCGGTCGTGGCCTGGAAGCCGTCGACCGCGCGCGCTATGCCCGTCACGCGGTCGAGCTCGAGCCGGACGTCCTGGGTCGTAAGCTGCTCCTCGAACTTGTGCATCAGCTCCTCACCCTTGATCATCCGGTAGCCCATGTAGTTCTCGATCGCCCAGGACTCGAGGGCCTGCCCCCCGATCGCGGTCGCGACGAGAAGCGTCTTGAGCCCTTTCCGCGCGCAGTAGACTCCGGCCGTCAGCCCCGCCGGCCCGGCCCCGACGATCAGGACGTCGATGACATCGGAAGACTTCTCCTCCCCGAAGAGCGCGGCGAGCCGCTTGGCGTCGAACCCGATGATCACCTCTTTGTCGACCGTGGTCACCGGGACACCGTACTGGCCCGAGCGCTCGATCATCTCGCGCGCGGCCTGCTGGTCCCGCCCGACATTGATCGACCGGTACTCGACCCCCCGCCGGTCGAGAAAGGCCTTGACCATCCGACAGTAGGGGCAGCTGTCCGTATAGTAGACGACGACGTTCGGCATCGGGAGGAAGTTCACCGGGGTTGTATAAAAAGAATGGCTCGCATTTCAGGCGCCGAACATGAGCACGAGTAGGGCCGACCCGATCGCGACCGTCGCGACCATCACCGCGAGGCCGTACGGCAGGAACCGGCGGAACGTGATCGGGTACCCCGCCTCCTCGGCCAGGCCGACCACGACCACGTTCGCGGACGCCCCGATCGCCGTCCCGTTTCCGCCGAGGCAGGCACCGAGCGAGAGCGCCCACCAGAGCGGCGTCGTATCGACCGCGCTCCCGAGGTCGCGGATAAGGGGGATCATGGTGGCCGTCAGCGGGATGTTGTCCACCAGGGCCGACGCGATCGCCGAGAACCAGGCGATGAGCAGAATCGCCTCGCTCTCCCCCCCGATTGCGCCGAGCACGGCCATGGCGAGCATGTGGATCACGCCGGTCTCGACGAGCGCGCCGACGACGAGAAAGAGCCCGCCGAAGAACGCGAGCACGCTCCACTCCACGCGGTCGAGGGTCTGCTCGACCGGCCGCCGGGACCAGGCGAGGAGGGCCGTGGCCCCGAGCAGGGCGATGACCGCGGGCTCGAGCCCGAGCTGGCGCTGCGCCAGGAAGAGGAGGATCACGGCGGCGATCACCACGACCGACTTTTTGAGCAGGACCGGGTCCGTGATCGCGGCCGCCGGGTCGAGCCTGGCGAGCGCCGACGCGATCCGTTCCCGCTGGTACGGGGTGACCGACCACCGCCGGCGGAAGAGGAGGTAGATGATCAGGATCAGGACGCCCATGTCGACGGCCACGATCGGCCCCATCACCCCCAGAAAGTCGCCGAACGAGAGCCCGGCGGCCGAGCCGATCAGGATGTTCGGCGGGTCGCCGATCAGGGTCGCGGTCCCGCCGATATTCGAGGCGAAGATCGTGCCGAGCAGGTACGGCAGCGGGTCCACCTCGAGGTGGTCGGCGATGTACAGCAGCATGGGCGTCACGAGCAGGACCGTGGTCACATTGTCGAGCAGGGCGGAGACGAGCGCCGTGAGGACCATGAAGAGGACGAGGAGCCGGAAGGGACGGCCCCCGGCGGCACGGGCCGTGCGGATCGCGAGCCAGTCGAAGAGGCCCGAGTCGCGGGCGAGCGCCACTATCACCATCATGCCCGCGAGCAGGAGGAGAGTATTGAGGTCGAGGTAGACGGGGACCTTCTCCCAGGGGACGAGGCCGGCGGCGACCGCGATCACGCCGCCGGCGACCGCCGCGAGCGCGCGGTGGATCCGCTCGTCCACGATCAGCGCGTACACCGCGAGAAAGAGCGCGAGGGCGGCGAGCGCGGTAACGTCCATGGTCTCTGTCCGGATCGGTCGGCCCGGGGCCGGTTAAGGCTTGTGCCGCACGTTCAAGAGCTCCGGCGTCGAGACACTCGGCATGGTCCGCACCCTGGTCCTCCACGACCAATCCGCCGTCGAGGCCGCCGGGCTTCTCGCGCGGCTGCTCGGTCCGGCCATGACCGCGCCCCTGACGGCCCCGCCCGAGGACTGGTCGGACGTGCTCGCCTGCGCCCTGGTCCTCGCCCACGCGGGCCTGACGGCGGCCGGTCTCGACCGGCTCGCGCGGACGGTCCCGCCGCACCTCCCGGTCGCGCTCTGGCTCCTCCCGTCCGCCGGGGCCGAGGAGCGGCTGCGGGCCGCGGGCGAGGTCTTCGGCGACCGGCTCGTCCTCGCCGGGACCGTGCCGGCGGACCCGCTCGCGCTCGCGGACGCGGCGATCGCCCTCAGGCGCAGACTCTTTCGCGAGGCCTCGGAGATGCCCGTTCCCGAACTCCGGGCGCTCGTCATGGACGAGCTCGCGGCACGGACGACCTGCACCCTCTGCACCGGACACGGCGACGAGCCCCGGGCCACGCCGATCGAGTACCTGCTCCTCGACGACCGGCTCTACCTCTTCTCGGAGGGCGGCGAGAAGTTCGCCCACCTCCTCGCGAACCCCCGCGTCTCGGTCGCGGTCTACGACCCGTTCGTCTCGATGTCCAGCCTCTTCGGCCTCCAGCTCACGGGCCGGGCCCATCTGGTGCAGGCCTGGTCGGTCGAGTACCTTCGCGCCCTCGCCGCGAAGGGGCTCGCGCCCGAGCGGGTGCGGGCGCTGCCGGTCCTGATCCACCTGGTCAGGGTCGAGCTCGAGGAGGCCGAGTTCGTCTCGTCGGAGGTGCAGCGGCGGGGATACGCGGCCCGGCAACGGCTCCGGCTCTAGCTGAAGTCGAGTACCTCGGGGACGAGGGTCTGGAGGTCGAGCGCGACGGCCCGGCCCGGCGTCGGGTTGACGTTCATCTGCTTCTGGAACGCGGTCTGGGACTGCCAGGCACCCGCATTCACGCCGAGGACACCGCGGTACTGGCAGAGGCCCAGGATGTGGACGTGTCCGGTCAGCAGCACCTCGGGCACGGGGTCGATCACGAGCCTGTCGTTCTTGGCCGCCGCGATCGGGGTCCGGCGGCCGTAGCTCGGGGCGAGGTGGCGCCGGCGAAGCATCTCCTCCATCATCTCGCCGGGCCGGTCGTACGAGGCCCCCGGGATGAGCGAGATCAGGTCGTCCATCGCCCGGCCGTGGTACATCAGGATCCGGACGCCCTGGAGCGAGACAAGGGCCGGATTCTCGACGATCGTGCAGTTGGCCGGAAGGTGGGCCGCGAACCGCTCGGGCAGCGCCGGCTGCGGCTCGGCGCCCCTGACGACGTCGTGGTTGCCGGGGGCGGCCACGATCCTGAGCCGCGACGGCAGGTCCTTGAGCATCCGGCCGAACTCGGCGTACTGTTCGTCGATATTCGGGATCACGAGCTCGCGCTCCTGGCCCGGGTAGACCCCGATCCCGTCCACGAGGTCGCCCGCGATCAGCAGGTACCCGACCTCGTCGCTCTCCTCGAGCCAGTCGGCGAAGCGGCTCCACGCGTCGGGCAGGAAGGTGTCCGAGCCGACATGAACGTCGGAGATCAGGACGGCCTTTCCCGGTTCCTTCGCGAGGAACGGCGCGTGGTTGACCGGGACCTCGGGCCGGAGGATCTGCTCGCCGTAGAAGAGCGACCCCTCGTCCGAGAGCTTGCCGCGGATGCCGGCCACCTCGTCCGGGACGAGCCGCTCGGCCTCGTCGAAGTCCGGCCGGTTCTTGTTGAAGAGGACCGAGATCACGCCGGTCGGGTCCTCGAACTGGATGAGCCGGTGGCCCTTCGCGGTCGCCCGCGCCTCGACGACCATCCCGATGATCGTGCACTCCTGCTGCCGGTACCGGCTGGTCCGGACGAGCGCCTCGATCGGCATCGCGTGGACTCTCGACCGGACGAGCCCGCCCAGGCGCGTGTACCGGTCGCGGAAGTAGTGGACGTAGTCATGGACCGAGGTGACCGGCGAGGACGAGCCGGCTCCTCCCTCCAGCACCTCGAGCGGGTCGGCGAGGAACCGGACCCCGTCCCGCTCGGGCCGGATCGTCGGGATCGCGCCGCGCGAGACCACGACCACGTCCTCGGGGGTCTCGCGGAGGATGCGGTCGACGAGCCCGGGGTCGTTCTGCTCCCGGATCCACGCGACCACCTCGGGGTGGACCTGCCGCTTGGCGAGAAGAAACCGCTGGACGATCTCGGCAGGCTCGAGCATCGGATCCTCATTGGTCTTTGCGGGAGATTAGTCATCCGCTACCTTTATGAACGGCAGGAAAGCAACCCTTCAGGCACATGGCGGCATCCAAGCCGGAACCGTCCCTGCTCGAACGGCTCCGCGACCCGGAGGACCGGTGGGCGGGTATCGCGCGGGACGTGATCTGGGTCGTCGGCGTGGTCGGTCTGATCGCTCTGGTCCTCTTCCTGGTCTCGGGGACATGGCCCGCGGTGGTCACGATCGAGTCCGAGAGCATGGTCCCGAACATGAACGTCGGCGACCTGGTGCTCGTGGTCTCGGCCGATCGCTTCGGCAACCTCACGACCTCGGCGGAGGGGGCCGGGACCGGGTACGGAAAGTTCAACGCCAACCCCAACAGCGCGGGCCAACCGGTGTACGGCGACGTGATCATCTACCGCCCGAACGGCGCTTCGAACGTCCATCCGATCATCCACCGGGCGCTCGAGTACGTGAACGCGTCCGAGGCCGCGAGCCGGTACGGCTCGGACCATGCCGGGTACATCACGAAGGGCGACCACAATACCATCCAGGACCAGGACGGCGCGTTCGCCGGCCTCGGGCGCCTCCAGCCGGTGAAGCCCGAGTGGATCGTCGGCAAGGCCCTGTTCGTGGTCCCGCTCGTCGGGTACCTGCCCCTGCACCTCTTCGAGGTGGCGGCCGTCGTGATCGCGCTGATGCTCCTGTACGAACTCTGGCTCTCGCGCCGCAAGGCCGGGGAGCCGGAGACGGTCCGCTCGAAGAAGGGCGGGAAGTCGAAGAGGCGCTGACATGGACCTCCGCACTCTGCTCTCGGACACGGTCGCCGGTCACCGCCTGACCCCGAGCGAGGGGCTGCGCCTGATCGAGGCGACCGGCCGCGACGTCCTCGCGATCGCGGCGGCAGCCGACGAGGTGCGCGAGGAGCGTGTCGGGAACCGTGTCACGTATGTCCGGAACCAGAACCTCCACGTCACGAACGTCTGCAAGAACCTCTGCGGCTTCTGCGGCTTCGGGAAGGCGAAGGGCGCGGCGGGGACCTACCTCTTCGGCAGGGACGAGGTCCAGCGCAAGGCGCGGCTCGCGGTCGCCCGCGGCGTGACCGAGATCTGCCCGCTCTCGGGGGTCCACCCGGACTTCACGGTCGAGTCGTACGTGGACCTGATCGGCTGGATCCACGAGATCGCCCCCGCCGTGGATATCCATACCTGTTCGCCGGAGGAGGTCTCGTACGTGGCCGGCAAGGCCGGGCTCTCCACCCCCGAGGTGCTCGGGCGGATGCGCGAGGCCGGCCTCGGCACCCTCCAGGGGACCGCGGCGGAGATCCTGGTCGACGAGGTCCGGGCCGTGATCTGCCCGAGGAAGTGCGACACGGCGACCTGGCTCCGGGTGATCCGCGAAGCCCACGAGATGGGAATCCGCTCGACCGCGACGATCATGTACGGCGCGGGCGAGTCCGGGACGGACCGGATTACCCACCTCGACCTGCTCCGCGGCGTCCAGGACGCAACGGGCGGGTTCACCGAGCTCGTGCCCATGAGCTGGGTGTACCAGAACACCCCGCTCTATCGTGCCGGGATGGCGTCGCCCGGGGCGACGGGGCGTGAGGACGTCCTGATGATCGCGGTCGCCCGGCTCTACCTCGACAACTTCGACCACATCCAGGTCTCCTGGGGCAAGGTCGGGCCGAAGATGGTCTCGATGCTCCTCCTCTCGGGCGGCGACGACCTCGGCGGGACCATGTTCGAGGACGAGGTCTCGGTCGACGCGGGGGCCGGGGAGGCCGCGTACATGGACCCGGCCGCGATGGCCCGGATCGCGACCGACCTGGGTAGGGGGCTCTGTCGCCGATCCACGACCTACGAGCTCCTCGACGAGGAGCCCGCCGTCCTGGCATAGCCCCGACCGCGCACCTTATCTTCGAACCGTGCCAACATCTCGCACGGTAATGACCCACACCATCGATCCACCGGTCGCGCGCCTTCTCGCCGACGTCGAGGGCGGCCACCGGCTCTCGGCAACGGAGGGGGTCCGTCTCCTCTCGGCGACAGGCACGGATGTCCTCGCCATCGCGGCGGCCGCCGATCGACTCCGGGCGGAGCGTGCGGGCGAGGCGGTCACCTTCGTCCGGAACCAGAACCTGAACGTCACGAACCTCTGCGTGAACCGGTGCGGCTTCTGCGGCTTCTCGCGGCGGGAGGGCGACCCCGATGCCTTCCTCCTCTCGCTCGACGAGGTGCGGGACGCGGCCCGACTCGCGCAATCGCGGGGCGTGCGCGAGATCTGCACGGTCTCGGGCCTCGCGCCGTCCTTCACGGGCGAGACCTACGGGGCGATCCTCGAGGCCTGCCGCGAGGGCGCGCCGGGCGTCCACCTCCACGCGGGCAACCCGCAGGAGATCGCGTACGGCGCGGCCCGGAGCGGGTGGAGCACGGCCGAGCAGCTGGCCCTCCTCAAGGACTCGGGCCTCGGCTCCCTCTGCGGGACCGCGGCCGAGATCCTGGTCGACTCCGTGCGACGGCGGATCTGCCCGGGCAAGATCTCGACGGCCGAGTGGGCCCGGATCATCGCCGAGGCCCACGGGATGGGCGTCCCGTCGACCGCGACGATCATGTACGGCACGGGCGAGTCGGCCGCGGACCGCATCGAGCACCTCGGCGCGCTGCGCGAGATCCAGGACGCCACCGGCGGATTCACCGAGTTCGTGCCGCTCTCGTTCGTCCACCTCCGCACCCCGCTCTACCGCGCGGGCCTCGCGCCGGCGGGCGCCACGGGCCGCGAGGACGTGCTGATGACCGCGGTCGCCCGGCTCTATCTCGACAACATCGCACACATCCAGGCCTCGTGGGTCAAGGTCGGGCCGAAGCTCGCGGGTTTCCTCCTCCTCGCGGGCGCCGACGACCTCGGCGGCACCCTGTACGAGGAGCACATCACGAGCGCGGCCGGCGGCAGCGGGGACGGGTACCTCGACCCCGCCGAGATCGCCCGACTCGCGGCCGACCTCGGGCGTCCGATCGTGGAGCGGACGACGCTCTACGAACGCGTGGCCTGAGCCGAGGCGACGGGCCGGAGGAGCAGGAGCGCGACAAGCGACGCCCCGACCAGCCCGAGGTCGAGCCAGGCAAGGAGCCGGATGGCGCCGAGCAGGGCCTCCGGCGGGGCGGACGCGACCGGGACGCCGGCGAGGATCACGCCGAAGACCGCCGCCGCCGAGCCGAGCGCCAGGGTCTGGCCCACGAGGCGCATGCTCTCCTCCGCGCTCGACGCGAGGGCGTACTGCTTCCGCTCGACCGGGGCGAGGATGATCCTGACCAGGGGCGCGGCAAAGAGGGCTGGGCCGGCCCCGATCAGCACCAGGATCGCGAGGACCGACGCGAGGGGCGTCCCCGGGCCGATCGCTCCGAGCAGGGCGAGGGCCGCGCCGGAGACCACCGCCCCCGCCCCCGCCACGGCCCGGGGCTCGACGCGGTCCGCGGCCCGGCCGGCCGGGCGCGAGAGGAGGGCCATGACGACCGGGGAGACGACGAGCAGGAGCGACGCCGTCCGTGCGTTGTAGCCCGCGACCTCCTGGAGGTAGAGGCTGAGAAGGAGCCCGGGCGCGAAGGTGCCCGCGTAGAAGACGAGCACGGCCAGGTTGCCGAGGCCGAAGCAGGGCCGCCGGAGCAGGGCGAGGTCGAGGAGCGGCACGGCCTGCCGCCGCTCGTGGCGGACGAAGAGGGCGAGCCCGACTGCTCCCGCTCCGACGAGGAGGACGCCCGACCCGGCGGGCAGGGTCGAGAGCCCGACCATCAGCGCGAGCAACGCGCCGGTCCAGAGTGCCGAGCCGATCCTGTCGAACCGGCGGTCCGTCGAGAGCGCGCATTCGACCTCCACTCGTCGGGCGGAAAACCACGTCACCCCCACGGCGATCGCGACCACCGGGACGAAGAGCGTTCGCCACGAGACGAGATCGGTCAGGATCCCGCCGGCAAGGGTGCCGACGGCGAACCCGACCACCAGCATCGCCACGACGGTCCCGATGGCGCGCCCGCGCTCCTTCTCGGGCGAGACGAGACTGACGAACGCGAGCGAGGTCCCGAAGACCATCGCGGCGCCCACCCCGGTGGCGACGCGCGACGCGATCAGCACCGGCCCCGACGGCGCGAGCGCCGAGAGCGCCGCCGTGACGGCGTAGATCGCGATCCCCGTCGTGAAGAGACGGCGGACCCCGAAGATGTCGCCGAGCCGGCCGAGTGGGAGCAGGAACGCTCCCGCGGCGAGGAAGAAGGCGGCCCCGACCCAGGCGAGGTCGGCCGCGGAGAGGGCGAACTCGCGGCCGATCGCGGGCAGGGCCACCACGAGCCCCGAGACCATGAACGGGGCCAGCGAGGCCCCGAGCGCGACCGTGACGAGAACCCGCCGCCGTTCGGCCGCATCGACCGCCATCGCCGCCTAGCGCCGTCCGAAGAAGTTCGTGATCCGGCGAGCGGTGTCGCGTGCGGCCGCCGCCGCGTTCTCGTCGCTCTTGACCGCGCCGGCTGCGTACCCGTTCCCGATCACCGAGCCGAGCGAGACGAACTCGTGGGCCGAGAAGAAGCCCTCGATCGTCTCGACCGACCGGGCGCCGCCCGCGTTCGCCTGGACCGCGACCGCGACCCCGCCGCGCCCGGCGAGCCGGCGGTGGTGGTAGAACGAGTAGGTCCGGTCGATGAAGTTCTTCGTGTGGCCGTTCACGTCGTAGTAGTAGGTCGGCGAACCGAGGACCACGACCTCCGCCTCGAGCAGGCGATCGGCGATCGCGTCCCAGTCGTCGTGGACCGTGCAGTAGTCCTCTTTCCGGCACCGTTCGCACCCGATGCACGGGCCGATGGTCATGCCCGAGAGCGAGACATACTCGGTCTCGATCCCGGCCTTCGCCACCTCGTCGAGCACGGCCCTGACCAGCGCGGCCGTATTTCCATCCTCGCGCATGGATCCCGAGATCCCCAGTACCTGCATGCGAGATGGATGACCGTTCTCGATGATAAAGGAGATCGCGGTTATCGCCATGTCCCTGGCGGGCAGCGGAGCTCGAACCGGGCCCCGATCCCGAGGGTCCCGGTCTCGCGGATCTCGATCCCGGTGATCGAGAGGATCTGCGTGGTGAGATAGAGGCCGAGGCCCGTGTTCTTGCCGTGC
>JBDKUZ010000133.1:0-14651 GCA_039679395.1 Methanospirillum sp.
AAACAAGAACCCAGCGCGCGGCCCCGGTCATGCCGTAGAGCACCGGGATCGTCTGCAGTCCTCTCGCGCGGTCGTTCGTGATATCCGCAATGTCGTTGGCGCCGAGATGGGCGAGTGCGAACGGGTAGAAGAAAACGAAGTAGAGCAGGGCAGTCGTGTCGGGGAGTCCGAGTACGAGGTATCCGGCGACGGGAAAGAGGGCGAAGTCGGTCCGGCCGATGATCTGCGCGAACGGGTACCGCTGCCGGCGTTTGCCGATCTGGTAAGCGTACTCGGCGAAGTAGCTCCAGCCCATTATCGCCAGGATGTACAGGTTGTGCGGCCACGGCAGGGTCAGGATGAACACCGTCGCACCGAGCACGAGGAGTACGATCACCAGCCGAGCGCGAGCGGCGGAGACCGTGCCCTCGGCCAACGGGCGTGTACCGAACGGCCGCCAGTACCGAGTCAAGCGCCGGTCGACGTCCAGACGGTCGAGGTCCCGGTCGACGAAATCGTTCAGGACGAGGCCCGCCGTGAAACCGAAGAGCGCTATCAGAGCCGCAATCCCGAGAACAACCCAGTTGAACCCGCCGTACCTCCCGGCGGCCAGCAGAGTACCCGAGCAGAAGAGGAGGACCCATGCCGGAGCGAAGTGCAGACGGAGAAGATCGAGATACGGAGCGAGGGCGGCTCGCATTTGTACAATTCCTGGACGTAGGACCATACAAACCTGGCGGAGGGCGATGCGTTGATAGCCCCAACCGGCACAGGGAAGGACTGCATGACGGACAACGATCCGCTGGTCCTGACCGTCGGCCATTCGACACGGACGCTCGGGGACTTCCTCGACCTGCTCGAGCACCACGGATGCCGGACGGTAATCGATGTCCGGAGCCTGCCGCGCTCGCGACGCTATCCGCACTTCGACCGGGCTGTGCTCGCCTCCTCCCTGGCCGAGCATGGAATCGGCTACCGGCATTGCGCGGCTCTCGGGGGTCTGCGACGGCCTCTCCCATCGGCAGAGTCCATCAACCGTGGCCTCCGAAACGAGCGCTTCAGGGCATACGCCGACCACATGCAGACCGTTGAGTTCGAGGACGCGGTCACGAGATTCCTCGGACTGGCCAGCGCCGAGCGCTGCGCGGTCATGTGCGCCGAGGCCGTCCCCTGGCGCTGCCACCGATTTCTGCTCGCCGATGCTCTCGTAGCCCGGGGATGCTGCGTCCTCCACATCATCGACCGTGATCGTGCCGAGTGGCACCGGCTTCGTGGAGGGGCTGTGGTCACGGACGGGCGCGTCTCGTACCCGGCGGATCCAGAGCAGCAACGCCTCGATCGGCTATACTGACACGGCCGATGGGAATGAATCGGGGCCCGACGCCCCTCCGGCCGCCGCGATCGGGACACTCCTGAGGGAACCATTGAGAGTGCCCGGAAACGTCGCAGATGATGCCGGAGCTCCGGCGCCTCCGGGGTCTGGATCGGCCTGAAGGCAGAACAAACTACCGCAATTCGATCTTGCGGTAGGTACGGGAGATACGCCGACTCAGGATATCGCGTTGAGCCGGTCGATGTAGTCCTCGAAGAGGTGGATCCGGGTCGAGACAGGGAACGGTGTTCCCTGGATGCTGATGATCGCATCGCCTCGGGCGAGCGTCTGGATCTCGGTGGACATGCTCGTCAGGTTCTGCTTGGCGTTCCCCGCGACGATGTTCCGATCCTGCTGATCCGAGAGGCCCATCACGACGTAGGTGTTCAGCTGGGCCAGGATCCGGGGGTCGATGTTCTTGGGCTGCTGGGTCACCAGACAGAGTCCGACACCGAACTTACGCCCCTCCATCGCACACTCGCGGAAGACCTGCGTCGATTGGTTCGCTTTCGCAAGCACTCGCTGGGCCTCCTCGATCGCGATTACGACCTGCCGGTTACCCATCCCTTCGGCCGAGAGGGTGTGCTGTCGATGCGCGTTCAGGATCGACCGGGTCATGGTAGCGAGTGCGAAGAGCTCGCTGCGCTCGCTCATGCCGGGGATATCGATCAGCACGACCTTGTTGTGACTGAGGTTCTCGACGATGGCCGGGATCGATGAGCCGTAGCGATGGAAGAACGCCCGATTCTCCTCCACTAGGGTCTCGACTCGTCGCTGTGTCATGTGGAGCGGCCCGAGGGCGTACGTCCGGAGCGTGTCCGTGATCTCGGGATGGCGTCCGATCCCGCTCGTGGTCTTGAGGTTGGACGGGAGAGAATCGACACCCTCGTTGATGAAGAAGTCGATGATGTCCGAACCCGGGAGGGTGTCGAGCGACTCGACCACCTCGACGAGCGGGAGCGAGAGCTCGTACAGGAATCCAAGGTCCCCCATCCTGAAATCGTCGTGCTCGAGCCGGAGCTCATGCAGTCCGTAGCGTTCCCGCTCCTCGGAGGGGCGGGTCGAGTAGACCTCGAGACCATCGCGCGCTGCCGTGTACTCGACCAGTCCCTTGATTCGTCGCCCCTTCATGCGGTATCCGGTTACATATTCGCCGTGCGGGTCGACGATCAGCAGCCCGAACTGCCGGCGGCGCATGGCCGAAGCACAGAAGACCTTCATGAGGTTCGACTTTCCCATACCGGTCGTCGCAAAGATCCCCATATGCGAGGAGAGCGTCTCAGAGGGGATCGAGACAGTGACCCCCTCCAGAATCCCGAGGCCAGCGCGCATCGTCCCGATCTCCATATCCCCCATCGATCGCTTCAGGAAGGCGAGGTCCGCATCGTCGGGGCGAGAGACCTCGGAGAAGTTCGTCGGGGATGTGATCGGCGGCTGAAACCGGCCGTCGAGGTCGACGAGACCGAGCGGGTGGAGGTTGACGCAGAGGATCGGTTCGGCCTTATCCGCTCCCGGAGGGGTATCATGCGTGATATCCGTGACCTTGGAATAGAAGGTGAAGCCCTTATCGCGGTCGTTGATTTTGAGGATGTCCCCGACGAAGAGGACGGCGGTCGAGGGAACGACGATCTGGTAGGCAAGGACCGTGGTGCTGATCAGGCGAAAACCGGCGGCATCGAGGGACATGGGATCATCCTTCAGTGATGTGAGATCATATGCGGTCACAGGTATATACCATTGGTTTTTCTCCGGGGTCATCCGTCGCTGCTCATGAACTTTCGGTGGGAAAGACCGTCGCGTCCGAGAGCGCGGAGATGACAGTCGACCGAACGCGCAGCTCGAGGCCGGGAACACCTCTCAGGTCGCGCAGGGCGTCAAGGTCATCGACCAGCACCTCGCCGCCGGAGCGGATGCCGAGGTTGGCCATGAACGCCCGCACCACGCTCCGGACGCAGTCGAAGTTTTCCGGGCCCTTCCTCCCGGCCGTCGCCAGCAGGACACCCGTCTGTCGTGCTGCGGGGCTATACACCCGCAGTTCATCCCCAGCGTGGATGGCCTGGGCACGATCGATGGCCGCCTTGAGTCCTGCAGGGACCGTGTTTGTGTAGACCGGCGAGCAGACGACGAGCAGGGACGCGGCGCGAATGGCGAAGGCGAGAGGGGTCATATCGTCGTCGAAGGTGCAGTCCCCTGTGTTGTAGCACTGGTAGCACCCGATGCACGGGCGGATCTCGAGGTCGTGGACGAAGACGACCTCGACAGGTCGGCCGACGGACGCGGCCGCCTCCGCAGCCCACCCCGCGAGAACCGCGCAGGACCCATCAGGCCGGGGGCTGCCCTGCAGGACCAGAACACCGCCGGGAGACACAGGTGCATGGGGAACGGGAGGCCCGGTCGGTCGAACAAGCCCCTCCGGGGCGGCGAGAATCGCGGCCTCCCAGTCTGCGGCCGCCTGACGGGCGGCCCGCTCGGCATCGAGGGGGAGCAGAGGCGGGTATTCGTAGGTGTTGGTCGAGAAGAGGACGATGGTGCGTCCCTCTCTTTCGAGGAGGAGGAGATACCTCACCATGCCCGGGAGGGCGGACGAGAGGTCGTCCCGGTATAGCGCCAGCACACCCGCCCTCCCGGATACGGCGAGATCGACCCGGCTCAATAGTTCACGCATCTCCGATCACCAGCCCGGGAGCGGGACAGGTCGCGCTTGCGACGCGTACCCCATCCTGATGTGGTGTTGATGGGCTGAAAATCTATCAATATATTCCCGACACCGCCGATCGGGGTGCCGATGGTTGAACCCGGGATCTTTCGAAATACCGGTAGTGTTGCTTCCTGACCGTATCAGGGCGTGGGGACGTATACTCGCCGGGCGTGGCGGCGGATGACCCGATCGGCGAGTGCATCCGCGAGGCGATCGCTCGGCGCATCAGCGGTTGATATTGACAAAGGTTATCCGTTCCCGAAAACACGTAGAGAGATTATTAAATTCCTCATCATCTAGCAGCGCATCATCCAGAGCTTGGATAAATCGAGATTTTTCTTTATTATCAATTACCCCGATTTGGATGAAGACTAAGAGCGATATTCTTGCGATGTTTAAGATTTCTTTTACCAAGAGTTCGCTTCTTTCCTGATCCCTTTCTTTTATATGATTACCATGAAAATATTGGCTGCGGGTATTATAGGCAAGTTTCACTGTTCGGTAGATATCTACGGGATTTATAGATTGATCTGGAAAAACATGGCCAATTACCTTAAAGATTGTCGCCACTCGTTGACTGAGACGATGACTAAGCTCAACATCCCCGTCTAAGAATAAAGCCTCCAGAGAAATTATCGCGGAAGAGATTGTCGCTTCAATTGTCGGAGAATATACCAATGCTTCATTATATCGATATAGAGAGAGTTGAAGAATCTCGTTTTTATTTTTACTATATTGTAGACTATTTGTTTCCGCAAAATCAAGAATCAATGTAATTAATTGAGCAATTTTTGGGATGTCTACACTTTTTATTTTATAATTAATTACGCGAAAAGGGGGATGATTTATATAAGTATGATGTTTGCCGCCTTCTAACTCTGATTCATTTAAAACGCGAAGAAATATCTTCCCCTGGAAGTCTTCTTCAATAAATGATATTGAGCCGACCCCGTAAAGAAGAAAAGGATAGACTAATTCATCAACAAATTTTTTTAGTTTGCGAGCTTCCCCGGCGATAATGTTACATTCAATAATTGTTGTCCGAAGATCCGGGGTTAAATGAGAATTCCTTCCAATTAAGGAGTGTATTGGGATTTTATCTTTAATATCGGAGGGACGCCATTTTCGTATGCTTATTTGTGGATTAATCAAATACTGATCTTCTTCAAGGACGATTCCTTTAGCAATAATTATTCCTTGCCATTCGATAGGATTTCCCGCAAAATCCCCCATGATTTTTTGAATTTCTTGCTCAACAAAATCAGTATTACCTTCCTTAAGATATTGGTTCCCTATCGAATACGATAATCGTTCGAGATAATTCCTTGCCAATGCCTCAGACATTGTTTCAGATATTTTCTGTTTCAACTCACCATAGGTACTAAGAGATATTACACGTTGGAAAAAGGGGAAGTTTAGACGAAGCTCGAACTCTTCTAATACTACAATAGGATAAGAAATTGCACTATTGATAGAGCCGTCAGGATTTTCTTGCCAATGTGTCACTTCAGGCTTGTAGTATAATTGAGGTATTTTTGAAATCCTACCACTCGAATTATACTCATCAGTCAAAGAGATTACTTCACGAAAAAATATCCGTAAAAACCCCTCAAGGTCAGAAGGTTCCACGCTTTCCCATCTCATGATATTGACGATTTTTGTAATACAAGAATTTGCCGCGTGAGACTCTTGTGCACGCGCTGTTCGAAGCGCTTGACAACCGTGAGGTGGCACACCGCGATCTCGTCGATCGGCCGATGCGTGACGATCACGGCCCGGCGCCCCGGTTTGAGCACGCGCGCGACCTCGGCGAGCGACTCGTCGTAGAGCCGCTCGAGGGTCTCGCCCCGGATCTGAACGGACTGGCCGTACGGCAGGTCCGAGACGACCGCGTCGACCGAGGCCGATCTGACGGGGAGGCGGGCCGCATCGGCGAGCGCAACCCCGGCTCCGGGCAGGTTCATGCGCGTACCATAGAGCATCAGGGGGTCGACATCGAACCCGATTGCATGGACGCCGAGGAGCGACGCCTCGATCAGGGTCCCGCCCGTCCCCGCGAAGGGGTCGAGCAGGATCTCCCCCGGTTCGATCCCGGAGAGGTTCACGAGCGTCCGGGCCATGCGCGGCATCATCACGCCGGGATGAAAAAACGGCCGCGAGAACGGCCGGCGGGCATCCATCGCGCGTCTGTCGGGCTCGCAGACGAGCCGGCCGAGGTAACATCGATCCGCCGAGCAGACGAGGCCGTAGGTGATCTCCGGGGTCGAGAGAGAGACTCTTCCCGGAATCATGCCGCCGAGCCGGCGCTCGAGGGCGAGGGCTGGTGTCGCAATGGTCGCGCCCTCGACCTTCTTTACCCGGAACGCAAACGTCCCCTCCGGTTCGAGAGCGGCGTCGCGGACCATCGCATCGACCGCATCGTCAGTAGCCCGACAATAGGCGATATACTCGTAGACGCGGTGGGTCAGGGCGAGGCGGGGGAGCCGACTGGTCTCGGCGCACTCGCCCACGGCGACTTGGGGGCCCGTCTCCTCCACGCGAACGGCGCACTCGAGTTCGGCCGCCGGGAGAGACGGGTGCTCTCCCGAGAGGAGACAGACGACGCGCATCGGTACGCTCAGGACCGACGCCGCATCCGAGCCTGGAGCCCGAAGTACTCGGAGAAGCCGATCGCCGAGCACTGGTCGAGCGAGGTCGAGTCGAACGAGACAAGCTCGTCCGAATAGAGCGCAAACGGCGACGAGCGGCCGAGTACACGGAGACTGCCCTTGTAGAGCCGGAGGTCGACCGTGCCGGAGACGACCGCCTGCGTCTCGTCTATGAACGCATTGAGCGCACAGTAGAGCGGTTCGTACACGAGCCCCATGTACGCGAGCTCGGACCACTTCTCGTCCACGCCAGCCTTGAACGCGAGCTCCTGGCGGGTCAGCACGAGCCGCTCGAGGTCCCGGTGCGCGGCGAGGAGAACGGTCGCGGCCGGGTGCTCGTAGCACTCGCGCGCCTTCAGGCCGAGCACGCGGTCCTCGATCATGTCGTTCCGGCCGACGCCGTGCGCGCCCGCGAGCCGGTTCAGAGCCATGACAAGGTCGAAGCCCTTCATCAACACGCCGTCGAGCGCGATCGGAACTCCCTCCTCGAAGGTGATCGAGAGATCGACGGGAGTGTCGGGCGCCGCCTCGGGCGCGGTCGTCCAGTGCCAGATCTCCTCGGGCGGGTGGTATGCCGGATCTTCGAGCCGACCGCCTTCGATCGAGCGACTCCAGCAGTTCTCGTCCATGGACCAGGGCGTGGCCTTCGCGACCGGAACCGGGATCCCGTGCTCGGCCGCGTAGTCCATCTCCCACTCGCGCGTCAGGTTCTGCTCGCGGATCGGTGCGACCACGTCGAGGCCCGAGGCCCGGATGATGAAGTCGAAGCGGAGCTGGTCGTTCCCCTTGCCCGTGCAGCCGTGCGCGACTGCGGTCGCCCCCTCCTCCTTCGCGATCCGGACACATTCCTCGGCGATCAGGGGCCGAGCCAGCGAGGTGCCCATAGGGTAGCCCTCGTAGCTGCCGTTCGCCCTGATCGCGCGGAACACGTGCTCGTTGACGAAGCGGTCACGCACATCGATCGTCACGTGACGATCCGCAATCCGCTCGCCCTTCTCGGTCGCCATCCGAATGTCGGCCTCGGTCTGACCAACATCAACCGCGACCGTAACCACGCGGTCGTAGCCGTAGCGCTCTTTCAGGAGCGGCACGCAGATCGAGGTATCGAGCCCGCCTGAGAAGGCGAGCACAATCGTTCCCTTGCCCATCGATTTCACCAGGATTCGAAAGGAATGGTTCGCGGGAAAGGGTAATAGAGTTTGACCCGGCTTGTCGCTCGGGAAGGGTTCGCCGCTACCTGTCCACTGCGATTGAGGCACGGGAACGATGTCGCGGATGAATGGCGAGGGACCAGGCTGTTCAGAGAACAGATCCTTCCTCCAGAGGCATTGTCGGGATGAACGCAGAGATCACGGCGAGACCGACCTAAGGCAAATGGGATCGGCATCGCGAAGCCTGGTGCGATCACCGCGACAACACCGACACACGTTACCGGACGCTGGGCATTCGTCGCAACCCTTACGTCATTAATTGTTCGAATTGCTTGACTCCCACCGATGATATTTCGTATATTTTGGATCTTTCAGAAAATTTATCATCTCCCCCATCGACACGAAGACTGCATGACGGACGAGCAGAGTGCGTGCCGGCTCGAGGCCCTGGTGACGGTGGACGAGCGCGGCCAGATGGTGCTACCGAAGGACCTGCGCGAGCGGCTCGGGGTCGGGGCGGGCGACAAGATCGCGATCAGCTCGTGCGGATGTGCGGGCGAGGTCTGCTGCCTGGTACTGATGCGGGCCGACCGCCTCGACGGAATGGTCCGCGGAGTACTCGGGCCCGTGATGCGGGAGGTACTCTGATGGAGCGGAGTGAACGGATCCATGAGGCAGTCAGGGAAGGATATACCCGGGTGGCGGAGCAGGGCTGCGGGTGCGGCTGCAGCTGCGGGACCGATGCCGACGGGATCAGTGGGAGGATCGGCTACACGAACGAGCAGATGGAGAGCGTACCCAAGGGAGCGAACCTCGGACTCGGTTGCGGAAACCCGATCGCTCTCGCCAACCTCACAGCGGGCGAGACGGTTCTCGATCTCGGGTCGGGTGCGGGCTTCGATTCATTCCTCGCGGCCCGCGCGGTCGGCGAGTCCGGGTGTGTGATCGGCGTCGATATGACGCCTGCGATGGTGGCGCGCGCTCGCGAGAACGCCCGGCAGGGAGGATACGACAACGTCGAGTTCCGGCTCGGCGAGATCGAGCATCTGCCTGTCGCCGACGGATCGGTCGATGCGATCATCTCGAACTGCGTGATAAACCTCTCACCCGAGAAGGGGCAGGTCTTTCTCGAGGCGTTCCGCGTGCTGAAACCCGGCGGACGACTGCTGATCTCGGACATGGTGATGGTCGGCGAGCTCCCCGAACGCGTCCGGCAATCGATCGCGGCCTACGTCGGTTGCATCGCTGGCGCGGTCTCGCGCGAGCGGTACCTCGCTCTGATCCGGCGTGCGGGCTTCGGTGAGGTCGAGGTTGTCGAGGAGGCATCGTTCCCGCTCTCCTGCATGGCAAACGATCCGACCGCGCAGGCGCTCCTCGGCAACCTTTCCCTGACGGCCGACGAGCTCAGAGCGACCGAGTCGGCGATCTCGTCGGTCCGGGTTCGAGCCGTCCGGCCGACCTGAGTTCGGCCCTTAGAAAAAGAAAGGGCTCAGCAGGCCCCGAGGTAGTGGCCGAGCGGCTCGAGGGTGAGCCGGCTCTTGCCGATCGCCTCGATCGCGAGGGCTGCGGCCTTCGCGGCCGCGAGGGTCGTGATGTACGGAACCCCGTAATCGACGGCCATGCGCATGATCTGGTAGTGATCCTGGCGCGAAGCCTTGTCGGCCGGCGTGTTCACGATGAGCTGGATCTCGCCCTTCCGCATCATGTCGATCACGTTCGGGGAGCCCTCCTGTACCTTCCGCACGAGCTGTGCCTCGATCCCCGCCTCCTGCAGATTCTGTACCGTGCCCTGGGTGCCGTAGATCGCGAGACCGAGGTCTGCGAGGATGCGGGCGATGGCGACGAGCTCCCGGTGCTGGTCACCCGTGACCGAGATGAAGACGTTGCCCGAGGTCGGGAGCGCGTTGTCGGCCGCGATCAGGGCTTTGTAGTAGGCCCTGCCGAAGTCGTAGTCGATCCCCATCACTTCGCCGGTCGACTTCATCTCCGGGCCCAGCACGGTGTCGACGCCCGGCAGCTTGTTGAACGGCAGGAGCACCTCCTTGACCGCGACGTGATCGAAGGAACGCTCCCCGTACCCCAGTTCGGCGAGCGGGCGGCCGAACATCACTTTCGCCGCGACCTTCGCGAGCGGAATCCCGGTCGCCTTCGAGACGAACGGCACGGTCCGCGAGGCTCGCGGGTTCGCTTCGAGCACGTAGACCGTATCGTCCTTTACTGCGAGCTGGAGGTTCATGAGTCCGACCACGCCGAGGCCGAGGGCGATCCCACGCGTGTAGTCGCGCACGCGCTCGATCACCGATGCCGAGAGAGACTGGGTCGGGATCACGCAGGCCGAGTCGCCCGAGTGGACTCCTGCCTCCTCGATATGCTCCATGATCCCGCCGATCAGCACGTCCGTGCCGTCCGAGACCGCGTCCACGTCGAACTCGATCGCGTCCTGCAGGAATGAGTCGATCAGGACCGGGTGCTTCTTCGACACGCGGATTGCCTCCTTCATGTAGGTCTTGAGCTCGGTGTCGTCGTGGACGATCTCCATCGCTCGACCGCCGAGCACATAGCTGGGCCTGACAAGGACCGGGTACCCGATCTCGTTCGCCATGCGGAGGGCGTCCTCCTCGGAGTAGGCCGAGGAGTTCGGTGGGCTCGGAATCTTGAGTTTATCAAGAAGGAGGCTGAACCGATCCCGATCCTCGGCTACGTCCATCGCATCCGGACTC
The DNA here is from genome assembly GCA_039679395.1 of Methanospirillum sp. Lineage (GTDB taxonomy): Archaea > Halobacteriota > Methanomicrobia > Methanomicrobiales > Methanospirillaceae > UBA288. The sequence goes on from JBDKUZ010000133.1 coordinate 10,569, forward strand.
GTGCCGAGGATCCGCGCCGAGAGGCCGCGCTCCTCGATCGCCTGCTGGAGCGGGACCGCGAGGTTGACCGCGTTCTGTCCGCCGAACTGGACCATGACCCCTGTATAGTCGTCGGCCGCGAGGACGTTCATCACGTCCTCGAGCTGCATCGGCTCGAAGAAGAGCCGGTCCGAGGTATCGAAGTCGGTCGAGACCGTCTCGGGGTTGTTGTTGACGATGTGGACTTCGACTCCTTCCTCACGGAGGGCCGTCACGGCATGGACCGTGCAGTAGTCGAACTCGATCCCCTGCCCGATCCGGATCGGGCCAGACCCGAGGATCAGGATCTTGCTCTTATCCGAGGGAACGAGCTCGGTCTCGGGCTCCGCCGTCGAATAGAAATACGGGGTCTCAGCCGGGAACTCGGCCGCGCAGGTGTCGACCATCTTGTAGCCGGGCCGCCCGAGGATCTCGCGAAGCTCGATCGGGTCCATGTGCGTCAGCTCGACGATCTCGGTATCGGCGAAACCGTACCTCCTGGCGAGCCGCAGATCGGCCTCGGCCGGTCCGTTCGGATCGCGGAGGCGGTCTTCGAGAGCGACGATATTTCGGATCTTCTCGAGGAAGAACGGAGAGATAAAGCTGAGCCGGGCGACCTCCTCGACCGAGAAACCCTGGCGGAACGCGTCGAAGAGGCAGCCGAACCGTTCGTCGGTCGGATGCGAGAGGAGCATGCGGATCTCGTTCCGATCGGTATGGGTCGCAATGTCCGTGTCGAGCGAGCGGAGCGCTTTCTTGAACGCCTCCTCGACCGATCGGCCGATCGCCATCACCTCGCCCGTCGATTTCATCGCCGTCGTGAGCGTCCGGTCGGCGTGCGTGAACTTGTCGAAAGGCCAGCGCGGGACCTTGACCACGATATAGTCGATCGCGGGCTCGAACGAGGCCGGCGTGCAGCCTGTGACCGTGTTGGTGATCTCGTCGAGGGTCAGACCGATCGCGATCTTCGCGGCCACGCGCGCAATCGGGTATCCGGTCGCCTTGGAGGCAAGGGCCGAGGAGCGGGAGACGCGGGGGTTGACCTCGATCACACGGTAGTCGCCGTTCTGGAAGCCGAACTGGATGTTGCAGCCGCCCTGAACGCCGAGCGCGCGGATGATCTTGATCGAGGCCGTCCTGAGCATCTGGAACTCGTCGTCGCGAAGCGTCAGGATCGGAGCGACCACGACCGACTCGCCCGTATGGATGCCCATCGCGTCCACGTTCTCCATCCCGCAGACGATGAGGCAGCAGTCGTTCTTGTCCCGCATCACCTCGAACTCGACCTCCTTCCAGCCGATCACCGACTCTTCGACGAGTACCTGGTGGATGCGCGAATGCTGGAGGCCGAGCTCGACGATCCGACGGAGCTCGTCCTCGGTGTGGGCGACGCCGCCGCCAGCTCCGCCGAGGGTGTACGCGGGCCGGATGATCGCGGGCAGCCCGACGATCTGGAGCGCCTCGGCGATCTGGTCCGCCGAGTTCAGGATCATCGAGCGCGGGACCGGCTCGCCGATCGCCTGCATCAGTTCCTTGAACTGTTCGCGGTCCTCCCCGCGGTAGATCGCCTCGAGCGGCGTGCCGAGGATCTCCACCCCCTCGAGCGCTCCCATCTCGGCGAGCTCGGCCGTCAGGTTCAGCCCGGTCTGGCCGCCCATACCCGAGAGGATCCCGTCGGGCCGTTCCTTCTCGATGATCCGGGCGATGATCTCGGCCTTCAGGGGCTCGATGTAGATCACGTCGGCCGTGTCGGGATCGGTCTGGATCGTCGCCGGGTTTGAGTTGACCAGCACGACCTCGATCCCCTCCTCGCGGAGCGCGCGGCAGGCCTGGGTCCCCGAGAAGTCGAACTCGGCAGCCTGTCCGATCTGGATCGGACCCGAGCCGATCAGCAGAACTCTCTTGATGTCGGTTCGTTTCGGCATTCAGATGCTCCGCATCATCCTATCGAAGAAGTGGCTTTCAGTATCGCGTGGTCCCCCATGGGCTTCGGGGTGGAACTGGACGCAGTGGATGGCGAGATCGGGGACCTCGAAGCCCTCGACCGTGTCGTCGTTCAGGTTCGTGTAGCAGGCGTTCGCGCCTTCGGGGAGAGTCTCGCAGTCGACGACGAACCCGTGGTTCTGGGTCGTGATGAAGATCTGCCCGTCCGAGAAACGCACGGGCTGGTTCGAGCCCCGATGGCCGAACTTCATCTTATGGGTCGTTGCCCCGAGCGCGAGAGCCGTGAGCTGGTTGCCCATGCAGATCCCGTAGACCGGCATCGTGCCGATCAGGTTCCGGATGCACCGGATCGCGGCCGTCGCACGCATAGGATCGCCCGGGCCGTTCGTGATGAAGAGGGCGTCGGGATTCCAGGCCTCGATCACGTCGGAGCGGGTGTCGTGGGGGAAGACGCCGATATCGGCACCCCGCCGAAAGAGGCTGATTATCATGTTCTTCTTGACACCGAGATCGATCACGGCCACACGCTTCCCGCCTCCAGGAACGCGATAGGGCTCCGGGGTCGAGACCTGAGGAATCAGATCCTGCTCGGTGATCGGCGGTACGACCCGGGCGAGCTCGACCGCGTGCTCGGCCGACGCATCGTCGTCGCAGACGAGTGCGGCTCGGAGGGTACCGCGCTGCCGGGTTCGGATCGTGAGCGCCCGCGTGTCGAATCCGGCGACTCCGATGAGTCCGTGGTCGCGGAAGTATCGACCCATCGGCTCGTTCTTCTCGGGAACGGTCGCCACCTCACGGGTGACGCAGGCGAGCGCCTTCACCTCCAGAGACTGAAAATTTTTCTCGTCGACCCCGTAGTTTCCGATCTGCGGAAACGTGAACATCAGGATCTGCCCGGCATAACTCGCGTCGGTCAGGGCTTCCATATACCCCGTCATCTGGGTCGTGAAGACGAGTTCGCCCGCCGTCTCCCCCTCGACCCCGAAGCCCTCTCCGACCATCGAGGTGCCGTCCTCGAGCCCCAGCACCGCCTTCATGTGTAACCAGATCCATTGGGCGTGGATCGGTATTAACCGTAGTGAAGCGGTGAAAAAGAGAGAAAATTGAGGGTTGGGGCTCAGATGAGCTTGAAGATCGGGTGGTTCTCGGCCTTGACGTCGACCCCGAGATCGCGGGCGGCCTCGAGGATCGTGATGTCGCCGTAGGCCTGTGCCGTGATCATGGCCTCGACGTTCTCGATCGGACCGAACATGATCAGGTCGGCGCCGAGCGTCGAGGCGATCAGGTTGCACCCAATGTCGGGTGCGGACCAGGCAGCCTGGATCATTCCGTCCATCCCGCCGAGGTAGTGGTGGAGGAGCTGCGCCGTGACCTTGTCCTTGCCCGCCAGCGACGCTGCGAGCTGGGACGGGTTCTTCTTCGAGCCCTTCCACCGCTTGAGCCACGTCCACGAGACGGTCATGTTGTGGTACGCACCGCCCGTGGGGTAGCCGTGGATCGCCTTGCAGGCGAGGATCTCGCGGTAGGAGCCGCCCGAGCCGAGCCCGAGGGGTGTCGCGGCCGTGTCGAGAATCGGGCGCGTGATCCCGGCCTCTTCGGCGATCTGGATCATGCCCTTCTCCTGGCCGGCGACGCCGCCCTCGTTCAGCACCTTCTGGCGGCCGGCGACCGACGGGTCGGCCGGATTGAACGCGAGGACGATCGCGGCGTTGACGTCGGACGCAGCGAGCACATCGATGTTCTCCTGCGTGATCGAACCGTTGATCGAGTTGTAGATCGCACGGTCCGCGACACCGACCTCGGTCACGTACCTGGTCGCGTGGGCCAGGGCCGCCGGGGCGGACGAATCCATCAGGAACGCCGTCTTGTTGTCGATCGACGTGAACCAGTCGATGTAGCTCTCGAACGCTTCACCGTATTCGCCGATGATCTGGATGAAGAACGGGATGCCGGTGAGGTCGGTCAGCTCGAGACAGCGGTTCCACAGCCCCTCGGCCGTTTCCTTGTCGATCTCGCCCGTGTGGTCGTTCTTCACAATCTCGTGCTTGTTGTAGAAGATCGAGGCGCCGAGCACGGTCGGATACTCGCCGGGCTGGCCTCCGATCTTAGTGCCGTTGAAAT
>JBDKUZ010000134.1:0-10525 GCA_039679395.1 Methanospirillum sp.
GACGCGGAGGCCCGCGAGATCGCCGGCCGCGTGGGCCGGTTCGTCGAGGACCTCGAGGCGCTGGCCGTCGAGCTCTGCCGGCGGGAGGAGCCGTGATCGTCATCGCGGCGCGGGACTCGAGCCCGGCCGACAGGGCCGGCGCGGACGTCGTCTGCGACGGCCGAACGGACGTGGCCGTGCTGGCGAAGGCGCTCTCGGTCCCGGATCGCGAGGTGGTCCTGTCGGGCGGGACGTTCGACGCGAACGCGGGGTTCACGGCGGCCGGGAACCGCTACCTCCGGCCGGCAGCGGGGGTGACGGTCCGTGGAGTCGGGCCGGGCCTCACCCGTCTCGTCGCAGGCCGGGAGCCCTGCCGGATCGCGGTGGACGCGCCCGGCGTGACGCTCGCGAACCTGGGCGGGTTCGGGTACGTCGGCATCCAGGACACGGCCGACCGGTTCACCTGCGAGGACGTGTACGTGACCCACGCCATCGGCGGCGCGTACGTCCCGTTCGGGCAGAAGGGCGGCTGCACGGCGGCGTTCATGGTCTGGGGCCGGAAGGGCCGGACGGTGCGGGACCTCACGTTCCGCCGGTGCACGGGCCACCGGACCTACCACCACGCCTTCAGCCTGAACCTCTCGGGGGGAGTGCAGGAGGGCGGCGGCTTTGCTGATATCCTCTTCGACCAGTGCTCGGCCCTGGCCGCCGGCTCCGGGATGGAGCGGTGGTCGTGCGGGTTCGACATTCCCGACGCCGGGGACGTGGCCCGGATGACGGTCCGGGACTCGGAGGCGGTGGACTGCTGGCAGGACGGGTTCCACCTGGACGGCTCGTGGAACGGCCACCGGCAGCGGGCTATCGATGTCCTCTTCGAGCGGTGCCGGGCGAGCTGGAACGGGCACCGTTCGGGCACGAAGCCGGCCGAGCTCTACCAGTCGGGGTTCTATATACAATCGGCGCGGCTCGTCGACTGCACGGCCGACCACAACCGCAAGGCCGGCTTCCTCTGCAAGAACCAGGAGCCCGGCTGGCTCGTGCTCGAGCGCTGCCGCGATACGGGGTCGGCGTACTCGCTCGTGGTCGAGTACGGTGGCGAGCGGATGAAGGTCGAGGGATTCGTCTCCGATGGAGCCACCCGGCGGGCGCTCCAGATGGTCGGCAACAACGCCGATGTCGGGATCACGGTCCTCGGGTTCGCCGGCGAGGGCCGACCGGTGCTGCTCGGCATTACCGAGCGGCTCGAGTTCGTGGACGCGCCCTCGCACGTCGAGGACCTGGAGCGGTATCGCGCCCGCGGATACCGTATGGTCAACAACCGGATCCATATCGTGACCGACTACCCTCGCGATCTCGTCGAGGTGCACCCGCCGTCGCGCGGGACAGTGGACCTGGGCGGGCTGACGGTCGAGCGGTGCCTGCCCCAGCCGGCGATGGGGTGAGCAGGGCGAGGGCTCACCCTTTTTCTTCACCCGACCGGCCGCGTGAACTGACACTACCAAGCGGCGAGAGACGTAGCCCGAGGCGGCGGCCGTGCCGTTAATATCTGCAAAAATTGCCGCAATTGAAGAGAAGTGGGGGAGTGCTGCCGGATTCAAAAAAATTCCTTTCAATATATTTATTGCCTCGAACGTTGATCGGCTGGGCACCCCTCTCCCGTGTGGTCACCGTTCAACGTGCCACGCCCAAGTTGCCCCTCATTCACTGCGGCGAGGAGGGGGTTGCACAGTGGACGGCCGAACGGCTGCGTTCGCGTACCGCTCCGGCCCCGCGTCCCGGGCGACGGCTGCGGCACCGGGAGCGGTGCGAGCACCGCGGTTGGAGTAGGGCTATGAGAAAAAGGTATCTCCTGTACGTAGCGTGCGCTCTCGTCCTGATCGGACTTGCGTGCATGCTGCCTGTGGCCGCCGGGGACACGGGCAGGATCGCGTTCGAATCCGACCGCGACGGCCACGGCACCGAGATCTACGTGATGAACGCGGATGGCACGGGGGTAACACGCCTGACCGACAACACCGATAGTGATGGCGAGCCGGCGTTCTCTCCCGACGGCACCAGGATCGCATTCGTGTCCAACCGTGACGATCACAGTGAACTCCGCAACAATAAAGATGTCTACGTGATGAACGCGGATGGCACCGGGCAGACACGCCTGACCTCACAAGCAGATATGCTGCTCGGCGGTCCAGCGTGGAGCCCCGACGGGAATCGGATCGCTTACCACACATGCGGAAAAGTCTGGATGATGAACGCAGACGGGACAAATAATGTCCTGATAGCCGATCAGACGGTTGACTATTTACTCTCAACCCCACATCCGACATGGTCTCCCGACGGTGACAGTATCGCGGTAAGTTGGTATTATCCTGACATACCACGTGCCGGGTGGGAGATTAGTGTGCTACATTCGGACGGGACCCCCATCACCCGCTTGACCTTCGCTCACGCATCTTGTGATGCCCCCGCCTGGTCTCCCGACGGCACCCGGATCGCATTCCAAAATTTTGACATAAATGTCGAGAACGCAGGGGGAATTTACGTCGTGGACCCGGACGGGTCCTCCGACCCGACGCGCCTGACCAACGATGGCGGAATATCGCACAATAATCCGGCGTGGTCTCCGGACAGTTCGAAAATAGCGTATGACGCCTATGGAGATATCTACGTGATGAACGCGGACGGGACCGGTGTCACCCCCTTGACCACTGACGCAGATCACTATGTCTACGACGGACACCCCTCGTGGGTGGGCACGGCCGTCACTGATCCGGTCCCCCCGACGGCCGCATTCACGCTCATACCCTCTGCGCCGACGACGCTTGACAGCATCAAGTTCACCGATGCCTCGTCCGATCCGGATGGCACAGTCGTGGGCTGGTCATGGGACTTCGGTGACGGCGACACCTCCACCGAGCAGCACCCGGAGCACTCCTACGGGACGGCCGGCACGTACACCGTCTCACTGACCGTGACGGACAGCGACGCCCTGACCGCGACCGTGAACCACGACGTGACCGTCACGTCGGCCCCGACCCCCGAGAACCGCGCGCCGATCGCGGTCCTGAACGCCTACGGCATGGACGAGGACACCTCGCTCACCGTCACGGCGGACGAGGGCGTGCTCGTCAACGACGTGGACGCGGACGGCGACGCGCTGACCGCCGCCCTGGTGAGCGGTCCGGCGCACGGCACCGTTACCCTGAACGCGGACGGGTCGTTCACCTACACGCCGACCGCGGATTTCTCCGGCGAGGACACCTTCACCTACAGGGCGAACGACGGTGCCTTGGACTCGAACACAGTTACGGTCACGATCACCGTGCGCCCGGTCAACGACCCGCCCGTCGTTGCCGGCGTCACCGTGCCCGCGAGCCCGGTACCCCTGGGGTCTCCTGTCACCGTGACCGCGTCTTTCACCGACGACAGCGCCGCAGGCACGCATACCGCGACCTGGGCCTGGGGCGACGGCACGACGTCGCCCGGCACCGTCGCCGCCGGGGTGGCGTCGGGGACGCATCCCTACGCCGCCGCCGGTGTCTATGAGGTGACCGTCACCGTCACTGACGATGACGGCGCCGCCGGATCGGCGACGGCGCAATCCATCGTCGTCGTCTACGACCCGAACGGCGGCTTCGTGACGGGCTCCGGCTGGATCACGTCGCCGGTGGGTGCGTACCCGGCCGATCCGGCACTGACCGGCAAGGCGAACTTCGGCTTCGTATCGAAGTATCAGAAAGGAGCGAACCTGCCGTCGGGCGAGACACAGTTCGTCTTCTCCGCCGCCGATTTCACCTTCCGCTCGACGTCGTACGACTGGCTCGTGGTCGCCGGGGCGAAGGCGCAGTTCAAGGGGACCGGGACGGTCAACGGTACCGGCGAGTACGGGTTCCTGCTGACCGCGACCGACGGGCAGGTCACCGGCGGCGGTGGTACCGACAAGTTCCGGCTGAAGGTCTGGGAGAAGGCGACGGGCACGATCGTCTACGACAACCAGCTGGGCGCCACGGACGGTGCGGACCCGGCGACCGTCCTCGGCGGCGGGTCGATCGTCGTCCACAAGAAGTAATCTCATCTCTTTTTTTCGGTGACGGCAACCCGGTCGACCGCGCTAATGAGGGCCGGCCCGTGCTGCTCGGGATCACCGAGCGGCTCGAGTTCGTGGACGCGCCATCGCATGTGGAGGACCTGGAGAGGTATCGCGCCCGCGGATACCGTATGGTCAACAACCGGATCAATACCATAACCGATCACCCCGAGGACCTCGTCGAGGTACACCCGCTGTCACGCGATAAGGTGGACCAGGGCGGCCTCACGGTCGAGCGGTGCCCGCCGCGGCCGCTTCCCGGATGAGTGGGTGAAGCGCTTCCGTCGTTCCGGGTGCCGTTCAGGTGTCGGCGGCCTCGAGGGCGGCCCGGACCTGCACCTCCATCCCGGGCAGGTCCTCGGTGATCGTGGCCCAGACCGCCTCGTAATCCACGCCGAAGTAGTGGTGGACCAGGCGGTCGCGAAGGCCGGCCATCCCCTTCCACGGGATCTCGGGGTGGAGCGCCCGGAACCCGGGCGAGACGTTCTTCGCCGCCTCGCCGATCACGGTCAGGAGCCGTTCTGCCGCCGCCCGCTCGACGGGGAGCGCCTCGAGCCCGCCGGCGGAACCGGCGCGGCCCCGGATCTCGACGAGGGTCGCACACGCATCGAGGATGTGGTGGAGGTAGACGGCATCGCTCTTCGTCATCCGTAGATCACCCGCGCCTCGCGGAGGACGGTATCGCGGATGTACGGGCTGAGCGAGCGCTCGGTGACGAGGTCGACGCGCACGCCGAGGGCCTCGCCCAGGCGCTCTTCGAGCTCCCCGAGCCGGAGGAGCGACGGCGCCGTCTCGAACCGGACCAGCAGGTCGAGGTCCGAGCCCGGGCGATGGTCGCCGCGGGCCCGGGAGCCGAAGAGCGCTATCCGGCGGACGCCGTACGGCTCGAGGATCGCGACGATGCGTCTGCAGGCATCGCTGCCGGGCAGCGGGGAGAAGGCCTCGGCCATCTCTGGAACCGGTTCCACAACCGTACTCGTGTCTCCTGAAGCATCAAGGTGATCCTCGCCGGCACGGGCCGGCCCGTGCTGCTCGGCGTCACCGAGCGGCTCGAGTTCGTGGATGCCCCCTCGCATGTCGAGGACCTGGAGAGGTATCGCGCCCGCGGATACCGTATGGTTAGCAACCGAATTGATATCGTGACCGACCACGACGCGGACCTGGTCGAGGTCCATCCACCGTCGCGGGGGACGGTGGACCTGGGCGGCCTCACGGTCGAGCGGTGCCCGCCGAGGCCGGCAATGGAGTGAGCCGGGCGAGGGGTCGACCTTCTTCGGCACCCTCCCGGCCGCGGGAGGCGCGGCCGGCGCATACCAACTATTATCGTCTCTCCGGTAGCTGTTCGCTACAGCTCTCTCTCGAGGCGATCCCCCTGCCCGCGCCGTCCGTCCCGCTCGACGCCATCCCGCTGCCCGCCATGCTCTTCGACGCCGGCGGCCGGATCGTGGCCGCGAACGGTGCCGCCGACGCCCTCGCGGGCCGGCCCCTCGCCGGGCTCACGACCGACGAAGCGGTCCGCATCTTCCGCCACCGCCGCCCGGACGGGACGCCGCTCGCGCCCGGCGACCTGCCCTCCGCGGGGGCGGGCGGGAACGGCGACACGGTCGAGGCCCGGCTCGTCATCACCGCCGCGGACGGCCGGACCCTCGAGATCATCGGGACGGCCTCGCCGGTCCTGGACGGAGACGCCGTTACGGGCGTCCTGGTTGTCTGGCGGGATATCACCGGGCAGCGGCGAGCCGAGGCGGCTCTCGCCGCGAGCGAGGAGCGGTTCCGCACGGCCTTCGAGCAGTCGCCCCTGGGGATGGGCCTGGGCGACCCGGACGGGCGCGTCCTCGCCTCCAACGCCGTGCTGGAGGAGATGCTGGGATACGGCCAGGACGAGCTCCGGGGGATCTCCTTTGCCGAGTTCACGCACCCCGACGACCTGGCGCGCGAGGTCGAGCTCCTCCGGGGCGTGCTGGTCGGCGAGGCGAACCGGTACGAGATCGAGAAGCGATACGTCCGCAGGGACGGCCGGACCATCTGGATCCGCCTGGTCGCATCGCTCATCCAGGACGCCGAGGGCGTAGCCCGCGGCTGGATCGCCGTCCACGAGGACGTCACCGAGCGCCGGCGGATAGAGGCGGCGCTGGTCGCCTCGAACGCCGAGCTCGAGCGGCAGCGACGGCTCCTCGACACGGTCCTCGGCGCCCTCCCGTATCACGTCTCCGTCTGGGGCCGGGACGAGCGGCTGATCTGGGCGAACGTACAGTTCGCGGCCAGCCGCGACCGCTCCCGGGACGACCTCGTCGGCCTCCCGTGGCGGGACCTCGGCGAGGTCTCCGGTACGATCGAGCCGCTCGTCCGGGCCTGCAGTGCGACCATGCCCGCGGGCGTCCCCGTCTCGCGCGAGGTCGAGGTGCCCGCTCCCGGGGGCACGACGTGGCACGAGGTCACGGTCCTGCCGTTCGGTCCGGACGCGCTGCTCGTGATCACCGGCGACATCACCGCGCGCAAGGAGACCGAGGCGGCGCTCGCCGGGTACGCGGCGAGGCTGGAGGCGAGCGAGGCCCTGGCGCGGCAGCGGCTCCGCGAGATCGAGGCGGTCTACGACTCGGCGCCGGTCGGGCTCTGCGTCCTCGACCGCGACCTCCGCTTCGTCCGGCTGAACCGGCGCTTCGCCGAGATCGACGGAGTCCCCGTCGAGGTGCACCTGGGCCGGACCCCGGGCGAGGTCGTGCCCGACCTCGGCGAGCAGGCCGAAGCGGCGCTCCGCCGCGTGCTCGAGACCGGCGAGACGGTCGAGCTCGAGGTGTGCGGCGAGACGCCGGCCGACCCGGGCGTCGTCCGGTACTGGGACGAGCGCTGGGCTCCCGTCCGCGACGAGGCGGACGCGATCGCCGGCGTCAGCATCTCGGCCGTGGAGGTCACGGAGCGCAAGCGCGCCGAGGCGGCTCTGCAGGAGAGCGCGGCGACGTACCGGGACCTCTTCATGAACGACATCACGGGCGACTTCGTCGCCGGAGCGGACGGCCGGATCCTGGACTGCAACCCGGCCTTCGCCCGGCTCTTCGGCTTCGCCTCGGTCGAGGAGGCGCTCGGATCGAGCATCGTCGAGACCTACGCCTCGCCCGCGGACCGCGACACCCTGCTCGAGCGCATTCGGACGGAAGGGCGGATCGTGAACGACGAGCGCTTCCGGCGGCGCCGCGACGGGACGCCGGTCCACGTGATCGAGAACCTCCTGGGCATCTTCGACCAGGACGGGACCCTCGTCCGGACCCAGGGCCACATCATCGACGACACCGAGCGGCACCGCGCCGAGGCGGCCCTGCGGGAGTACGCGGAGAACCTGCGGCGATCGAACGAGGACCTGGAACGGTTCGCGTACGTCTCATCCCACGACCTGCAGGAGCCGCTCCGCACTATCGTCAGCTTCTCCCAGCTCCTCGAGCGGCGGTACCGGGGACGGCTCGGCCAGGACGCGGACGAGTACATCGACTTCATCGTCGAGGGCGGGACCCGGATGCAGGCCCTGATCCAGGACCTGCTCGCGTACTCGCGCGTCAACACGAAGGCCCAGGAGCTCCGGCCGACCGACGTGGAGATCGTCCTTGCTTCGGTCGAGCGAAGCCTGGACCACCAGCTCCGCGAGGCCGGGGCCGTGCTCACCTACGACCCGCTCCCGACGGTCACGGCCGACCCGCTCCAGCTCGAGCAGGTCCTGATGAACCTTGTCAGCAACGCGATCAAGTTCCACCGGCCCGACGAGCCGCTGCGGATCCACGTCTCCGCCCGGCGGCTCGACGGCGTCTGGGAGTTCTCGGTGGCGGACAACGGGATCGGGATCGAGCCCCAGTACTTCGACCGGATCTTCGTGATCTTCCAGCGGCTCCACACGAAGGACCGGTACCCGGGCACCGGGATCGGGCTCGCGATCGTAAAAAGGATCGTCGACCGGCACGGCGGCACGGTTCGCGTCGAGTCGGCGCCGGGCGAAGGGACGACCTTCGTCTTCACCCTGCCGGCCGCGTGACCCGCGGGATGCCGGCGGGGCGACGCTGCGGGAAAGCCGGCCGGGTCGACGTCGCCGACGTCCTCCGGTTCGTTAACATCCTTCGAGCAATGCCCGTCCCTCTCTTATCGCTCCCGGGGTTCCGCCGCGAGGTCCCGGACGTACGCCCCGAAGTCGTGCCAGACCGAGAGCGCGGCGACGACCCTGCCGTCGACGACGACCGGGGTCGAGGTGATCAGGGTCCGGTAGACCGTGCCGTCGCGGAAGGTCAGCTCGAACCGTTCGCCATGGAGCACGACCTCGCCGCGGAGCGCCCGGACGTACGGGAGGTCGCTCCGGACAATGGAGGTGCCGTCGGCGCGGCGCGCCCGGTAGCGATCGATGATCTCGTCCATGGTGTCGCCGGCGGCGGGCGGCCCGGAGAGGCGGGCCATGGCGCGGTTCACGGCGGCGACCCGCCCGCCGCGGAGGAAGACCAGGGCGGGCACGTCGATGGCGTCGAGGAGATCCAGGAAGGCGTCGTCGAGAAATGCGGGCGCCTCCGGATCGGCGGCGGGGGCCGTGGTCGGTGCCATGGTACCGCAACGGCGTGCGCCCGGAGAGTATTGAATGGTTTCGAAACGGCGCGCGGCCCTGGTGCGGGGCGCGGGGTCGTCCCGGCCCGGCCGGCGCTCGCGGCCCGCGCCGGGATCGGCCAGAACACGCTTCGGGAGTACCTCGAGGCCGAGGGGGTGACGATCCGGAGCCCCCGGAGGCGGGCCCGGGAGGTCCTCGCAACCCGCGGCGCCGAGCTGGCCGCGGCCTACGAGGCCGGCGCATCGCTCCACACCCTCGCCGCCGACGCCGGGATCGCTCGGGACACGCTCCGGGTGTCCCTGGTCGCCCGCGGCGTCGCCACCCGCGACTACCGCCGGCGGGCGCGGGAGATCTTCGAGGCCCGCGGGGCCGGGCTGATCGCGGCGTACGAGGCCGGGGCGTCGCTCGGGGCCGTCGCGGCCGAGGCGGGGGTGAGCGAGCTGACGCTGAAAAGGTTCCTGGTCGCCCGTGGCGTCGCGATCGACGACCCCCGCCGCCGGCGATTGCGGGGAGTCCTCGACGCCCGCGGCGCCGAGCTGATCGCCGCCTACGAGGCCGGTACACCGCTCGCTCGCCTCGCTGACGATGCCGGGATCGCCCCTCGCACGCTCAGGCGGTTCATGGATGCCGAGGAGGTTCGCCTGCGCGACGACTGCGGCCGATCAGGAGTCAAACGATACGGGTAGGATCTCCGATGCCGTCTCTCCGTGCGCGGCGAGCGGTCACGCCGAACCTCCCCCACCCCTGCGAACGAACCGGCCGCTCCGGTCACGCCGATGCGGCCGTGACCCTTTTTTTTCGGTACGTTCACTTTCACACCGCAACCTCCGGGCCTTATATGGTTCTCCGTAGAGGGATCAGATCGTCCGCCGCCCCCACCACGACGGCGACACCACATCGGAGATTTTTTACATGTCTACCAGAGACGGACGCAGCCCCTCCACCCCTCCCCGGTACCAGCGTGGCGGTCGGACAGCGCGCAGGACACGAGCAGACGGCCGCGAGGTGCGGGGATGGTGAACGGGACGGAGCCGGCCGGACTCCCCCGGTGCACCGACCCGGCCGCGCCGCCCGGCACCGACGCCGCCGACCCCGGGAGCGCCGCGGCGATCCTCGAGCGGCTCGCCGCCGTCGAGGCAGGTATCCGCGAGGACGTCTTCCGCCAGCCGGCGGAGGTCGTCGAGGCGATCGCGTACTCCTGGGCCAGGGGGGCGACCATCGCCGAGATCTCGGACGAGACCGGCGTCTCAAAGGAGATCGTCCGCGACCGGCTCCGCCGGGCCGGCCTGATCGGCTACCGGTGGCGGGAGAACCACCGCCACGTCCAGGAGGTGCTCGAGCGCCGCGGCGCCGAGCTGGTCGCGGCCTACGAGGCCGGCGGGTCGATCGCGGGGCTCGCGGCCGACGCCGGGATCAGTGTTCCCGCCCTTCGGTCGTTCCTGACCTCGAGGGGGCTGGCGATCCGGAGCCCCTCCCGGCGGACGCAGGAGATCCTCGAGGCCCGCGGCGCCGAGCTGGCCGCGGCCTACGAGGCCGGGGCGTCGCTCAAGGGGCTCGCCGCCGAGACCGGGCTCAACCACAACACGATCCGTATGTTCCTGATCGGCCGGGGCGTTACGCTCCGCCACGACCACGGAGGGCACCGGAAGAGGGGCGGTCGCAGAACGGGACGGGGTTACGGACGATGATCCGGTCACGTGGACGGCTGCCGGTGCGGCTGGCCGCGCTCCTGATGCTGCGGTGGTCTGCATGACAGATACCGCACTGGAGGACCGCGTCGTCGCCTTCATCACCGAGCGCGGCGGCGGAGTGTCGTTCGTCGAGCTGGAACGCGAGTTCCCCCGGGAGTTCGAGGGGCAGAAGCACGGGATGTATCTCACGGGCTGTGA
>JBDKUZ010000135.1:0-38076 GCA_039679395.1 Methanospirillum sp.
CCTTTCTTATCGAATATCTCTTGCAGAAAAGGACAATCTTACTGATTTATTAGGAAGACTAGAGCGATTCGATAAGCAAGGGAAGTACAAAGGATTCTTCCAGATTGTTGATACAATTGAGTCGATCCCCCCGGAAGATAAAATCGGCGAAAGTCTCCGACATCTACCAATTGTAACCGCTGACTTCGAGTTTGTCGACATTGAATTATGGCGAATGGAAGATAGCCGACTTAATAAGACACTCAAGGGGATAAAACAATATATCAATGATAACGGTGGGAAGGTCACGGATGACATTATTACCCATAGTTTCTGTTTAATCCGCGCGAGAATTGGTCAAGGGATACTCCAAAAATTATTAGCACTGCCAGAAATTAGTGTCATCGATAGGCCCCCTCATGTTACGTATAGTCAATCAAAAGACCTTGATATCCCCTTAGAAGATTTCGAGATCGGTCCTCCTCCACCAAAGGATTCTCCATCCATCATCGTATTAGACACCGGGATTCGTGCATCGCATCCATTATTACGCAATGGTGTAGGGGATGAGATTGAGGGAGCCAGTTTAGTTGATCCGGATACTTTTCGTAATGATTATTCTGACAATGTTGGCCACGGAACCGAAGTTGCTGGGATAGCGTTATACGGGGATATTAAGAAATGCAACGATGACCGCCATTTTGCTCCAGACTTTTTCATTCTTTCTGGAAAAGTTCTTTATCCGTTTCCCGATGAGCAAGGGGTTATTGTAGGACGATTCGATGAAAGAATCACGATAGAAACTTTAATTCGAGCGACTATTGAGTATTTTTCAAATATGGATGAAAGAAATAATATAATAAATATTTCTTTTGGAACGGAGAAGGAAACCTTCAATTTACGACAACAACACAGATTATCGTCGCTTCTCGACGAACTCGCCAATGAACGTGATTTAATTTTTGTTGTCGCAGCCGGTAATATTGAGGGGTTAGATATCGTCCCTGATCGATATCCAGAATATCTAATTGAAAGAAATCGTAGGGTGAAGATTGTTGAACCAGCATCCTCAGCTTACGCGTTAACCGTGGGATCCATCGCTCAACAATACCTTTCTAAAAATGCCGAGGCTTGCTTATGTCCTCAACCGGATTTCCCATCGACCTTTACACGCGTTGGGCCTGGTCTTAATGGAATGATAAAACCTGAATTTGTCGATGAAGGTGGAAATGATCCCTATATTGATGATAGGAGGAATTTACATACAGGGGTATTTGTTTTAAACCCCAATTGGCTTGAGGATGGCAAGCTGATTACCACAGATATTGGAACCAGTTTTGCGGCGCCGAGAGTCGCGAATTTTATCGCTCGATTAAAAAAGCGATATCCGAGTTATCACCCTAACACGATCAAAGCCTTATTGCTTGCATCTGCTGAATATCCCCTAAATAGACCGCCTAATCTTGACTTTGATATAAATCGATGCACTAGCGAAGAGAGGGAAAACTTATTGAATGTCTACGGGTATGGAAAACCGAATATTAATTATGCGGAATCTTCCGAGAATAACCATGTTTTTTATATAGCTGAAGATGAAATCAAAATCGACGGAATCCATTTCTATGAAATATACGTTCCGGAAGAATTTATTAACTCACCAATTAGCCGCGAGCTCTCGGTTACACTTACCTATAATCCTCGAATCACAACAACAAGAATCGAATATTTTGGGACGAAGTTATCTTTTTATCTAATTAAAAATACAGGAATGGAAGATATTGACAGATATTCACATTTGATAATTAACGAAGATATTGATGATGAAGAAAGCATCACTCAATTTCCTGAAGTGTTGTTACAACCCTCAAGGACAAATCGATCAAAAGGTATTCATCAAAAAGGATGTATTACTCTTAAACAGTCTCGCCCTGCGATGGCCATCAACAAACCCCTTGTCCTAGCAGTAAAATGTACGGGAAATTGGATGACAAAAAATGAACATCCCAATTTTAGACAAAAATATTCAGTAGTTGTCTCCTTAAAACATCGAGCTGCTATTGATTTACTATCAAAATGTATTCTGATGCAGAGAACCCAAATTCGAGTAAGATAACTTTTACCCCGGGAAATTTTCCCTTTTCAAGTTCAGTTATACATCCCAATAATGGATAAAAAACCAAAGCAGAACACCCAAGTCGGAATTCGAATCAGGGTCGATGCTATGACGGGGCATCACGACAAACCACCACGTTACCTGGTCTCGTTCGGGGTTTCCAAGCCCGCCTCAAGTCGAACCGGGGATGTCGCGGCTGGCAACCGGCGTTCGCCATCACAATCGAGAGCCAACGGGGCGGGCCGACGTCCTCAGGCGGTTTTCCGGAGAGGGGTGCGCGATGAGGGGCGCCTCGAACGACCGCGAAATCCGGTCGGATCTCCATGCCGCGTACCGATCGTCCGTCCGGGACAACGACGGTGCCCTCATCCCGCAGATGCTGTTCACCCGGCCATCAAGGGCCGGGACTGAGACCGGCCCCGGGCTGTGCCAGATCGATCTGGCGATCGATCCGTACCACGGGCGGGGCGGAATCCGCTCTTTTCTGGCGCGAAACTCGATTCAGGCCCAGCATTGGAGAGGATTCGGGGATCTCCGGTGAATGATTTGTGCCACTTGTGCCAGATTGCCGGCCAGATCCGGAAACTAACTCTATGGTACTCCTCTTCCATGGAGATCTTTTCCCGGAAGTGGCACAACTGGCACAGGGGAGGGTGGTGAGATGGTGACGACAGGCCGTCACGGTCGACGCGTCCGCGATCGAGGCCGATGTTGAATCGCGATCGGTCCCGATTCTCGGCAAATATCTAAATAGTCGAAGTGCTCTTATAAGCGGACCCACCCGCAGGCGGATATGCGCGGAATAATACAACTTCGGAGTTACGACATGGAAAATATCACGATGTTCAAGGAGCACGCCTCGGACCCGGCGACGGGTCGCGGGCGGAAAGATCAGACAGAACAGCCGATGCCGGTTCGGAGACCCGTGCCGGCGGCCGCGGACCGCACGGCACGCCTTGATGCGCTCGAACGGGGGACTCGTCAGTGGCCTGCGGGGGAAAGAACCAGAGTCGACGTTCACGGCACGGTGCCGGGCTCCCGCACGATGCGGCGGGCGGGCGAGGTGTTCGCCATGCAGCCCGTCAACCGGCGCGGCGTGACGGACGGGGATCAGTAAGACGGCCATCGCTCCCGTCGACGACGGGGCCTGGCCGAGATCGCGGCCCGATATCATGATGCAGCTCCATGATCGCGATCGGCGTCGGGAGGGCCGAACAGTGCGGGCCGATCCATCGCCATCACCCGCCAGAAAGACTCGCGCGTTTATTGCTATTCTGTCCGGCGGCGAAGTCGCCCCCGAAGCCATTCTCGATTGTCGCCGAGGAGGCCGATGCCGAGCACGCCGAAGGAGGCCGCGATGATCAGGATTCCGATAAGGGAGAGGTTGTCGCGGACGATCGGAGTCGTGCCGAAGAAGTAGCCCCCGCCGACAAAGAGGAGGACCCAGCAGGCGCCCCCGAGGATGTTGTAGAGCACGAACCACCGGCACTCCATGCTCCCGACGCCCGCGAGAAACGGCACGAGGTACCGGAGGACCGGCGCGAAGCGAGCGAGAAAGACGGACTTGCTCCCGTACCGGTCGAAGGACTGACTGGCCGATCGGATGTACTCCGGCTTGACGACCCGGCTGTTCCACGCGGAGATCCGCATGCCGGCCCAGCGTCCGACCCAGTAGTTCACCTGGTCGCCGATAATGGCCGCGATCAGCATGAGCGGGACCGGCACGAGAAGATCGAGCACGCCGATGCCGGCGAAGGCACCCGCGATGAGGAGGAGCGAGTCTCCCGGGAGAAACGGCGTGACGATGGAGCCGGTCACCATGATGATGATCGGGAGAGGAGGGCGTAGGTCCAGGCACCGTACTGCTGGACCACGGGCAGGAGGTACTTGTCCAGGCGGAGGAGGAACTCGGAGAGCCCAGGAAGGGTGGCCAACGGGAATTGGACCCCCGATGCCCATGGCACCCCCGTCTGCGTCAGTATCGTCACAACGACGGGTCCCGTCTCGTATGGCTCCCGGATCGGGAGCCGGCGCGATCGGTTCCCGTTTCCATTATCGCCCCGCGCGCTGGCCGAGCAGCCAGAGGATGGCGAGAAGGCCGACGATCAGCCAGACCAGGAGGAAGAGGCCGCCGAGGACCATCGCGACGGGCATGAAGATTAGCATCGTCCCGTAGTATGGCATCCCCTGCCAGAATCCCCCGGCCGTGCCACAGGTGCCGGTACCGTATCCCATCATCCTGTCAAGCATGGTGCTATAGCCGGCGGGATACTGGTTCATCAGCTGCACGAGCCGGTCCTGTTCGGCCGGGGTCATGGTCCCGGCGATCATCTTCTCCATCAGCCCCTGCATCTCGGCGTGATCGCTGGCATTCATGGACCGCTCCTCGACGGTCTGCATCATGCCGTAGCCGGCGCCATCTCCGGTGCCGTTCATCATGCCGTAGCCGGTACCGTATCCGGAACCGCCCATCATGCCGTATGTGGGTGTGGGCGTGCCCCCGCCCGTCATCGGCGTCGTCGACGTGCAGCCTGCTGCGAGGAGGACGAGGATCGGCAGCACGAAGAGGAGACCCACGGGTTTCATCATACGCCGGCATCCCCGAGACCGGGGATAAGCCTGTTGGTCGACCCGCCGGGGGGACCCGGTAACTTTGACCCGATAGCCCGGCATCACGGCGCGCAGGATCGACTCCCTATCCTACACGGCCTGTGGGCGGAGTCGAGGGATCGACGATCTCGGCCGGCGGACGGCGAAGGCCGTCCGGGCCTGACCGCGCCGATCGCCGACGTGACCGTGTTCTCCGAGACCGCTGATGGGGGGGATGCCGGGTGACCTCGAGGCTGCGATGGAGAAGGAACAGGGCCGGCCGGACGTGATCGACGTGACAGGGCGGAGACCGGCGAACAGGCCATCGCAGCTAATGATACGTACCTCGCTCTGAACGGTATTCCGATAGTCTTCCCCCAAGATATTTACGGGATTACGATTTCAGGGGACACCTCAGGCGAGATCGATGCGAACCCTGCAGGCCCCGGAACCCCTGGTGCATGAGCATCAGGAGTTTAGGGATCAACTCTTCGATGCCGTCGAATCGGGTGGCGAACTGGCGGTAGTTGCCCGGGAGTTGATCGAGATGCTCACCCCTCACTTTCGGATTGAGGAGGAGACCGCCTTTCCACCCCTGACCCTGATGGTCCCGCTTTCCCGTGGCGAGATCGCGCCGGGCATGAACTCCCGGAACTAACCCGGGATCATGAAGCGATCACCCGTACGCTGAGCGACTTCGACGATGCCGCGAGGGATGAGGGAAAGGTTGCGTTTCCTCAGTTTTCGCAGAAGATACTGCATCACGCAAAAGCTGAAGAAGGGATTCTGTATCCGGCAGCAATTCTGGTAGGCGATTATCTCCGTCTGAAGCTCTGATCGTATCGATATCGGGCCGCTTCAGGAGCGGATCACGGGTCCGTCATTCTCGTCGGGCCCGTGGTGCCCCCAATTGTTCCTCCCCGGAAGTGTGATCGCCCGTCACCATGACAGATCGCACCACAACCGGGATTCGTGAGGGCCTGCCCCGGATCCCGTCTCCCGAAACGGGGGCCATCGGGGAGGCCGGACGGTTCACATCCACCCCTGATGGCGTGCGACGACCGGGTTCTCACCCGAATGTCTACGTGCGTTTCCCTACCGGCCGCGAAGGTCCGCCTTGTTCTTCCGGGCAATGGGATTCGTCGGGTCGAGCTCGAGCGCGACGTCGTAGCACTCGTTCGCCCGGGCATATCTCCCTCTGTAGAAATTGGAGAGCCCCCAGCCGATCCACTCCTCGGCCGTCATCATCTGGCGCAGCACCCGCATCGCGTCGTCGCGGTTTTTCCCGGCCGCGACGTTGTCCGGCTGGAGCTCGAGCGCCGCGTCGTAGCACTCGACCGCTCCCCTGAACCGGCCCTGGTCCTTGAGGACGTTCCCCTTCAGCGTCCAGGGAGCCGAGATCCCGGGCCTGAGCAGGATGGCCTCGTCGTAGCACCGGATCGCCCCGGCGGCGTCCCCGAGATCGCGGCAGGCGTTCCCCTTCCGGAGCCAGATCTCGGCGGCCGCCGGCTGGAGACTGATCGCGCTGTCGTACAACCGGATCGCGCCGGCGAAATCCCCCTGCCTCGCGAGAGCCACTCCCTGGGCCACCAGGTCCTCGACCGTCACCGATGGCGGCGTGCCGGACGATATCCAGTCGAAGAGCGACGTGACGGGGACCTCCTGTACCGTCAGCTGGGAGGTCATGGTATTCATGCCTTCCACTTTATCCCTCGCAGAGATTTCCGCCTTCTTCCGTCCATTCACCGGACAAAACGGACGACCGCCGGCGGAGGCCGATCGCAGTAATTGGAACAACTTCCTGCAAAAGGGAAAAGGAAAATCGGAAAAGCGCCCAGGTCGGAATTCGAATCCGAGTCGATGCCGTGACAGGGCATCATGATAGGCCACTACACTACCTGGGCTCGTTCGGGGTTTGCCGCAGATCCCGCCTCCCGGAGTCGAACCGGGGACATCGCGGTAGCCGCGCGATCACGTTTTACCGTGAATCATACTACAGCCGCGCACTCTACCAGTCTGAGTTAAGGCGGGTCCTGTTGCCCTATAATCTCAGGCTGAATTCTAGTTAAACGTATCGACCCTGCGCCGGCCGTTCGGGCGAACCACGGCGCGCCATTCGGCCGGAGAGCCGGCCTCCTCTGCTGATGGCTGTACGTATCCTTTCGACCGGAGAGGGGAGGGCCGCATCGCGCTGCACGCGGAGAACGGCGCAACGGGACCCTCGTGCCTCCGGATCCCCTCAGCAGCTGCCGTCGAGGGCGGTCAGTTTCCGGCGGACCAGATCCGGAATCTGATAGAGCCCGGGGCACTCCTCGTACTCGCGAGGTCCGCCGATCTCCGTGTCGAGGTCGTCCGCCTCGATCCCGTACGCCCGACCGGATACCGGCTCGATGCGCGGCGCAGCCTGTCGGCTGCCGGGGATCAGGCGATAGAGCTGACCCCTCTCTCCGTAGAGGTCACGGACGAAATACCAGACCTGCCCGACCCGCGCATCCGGGTCGTTCTGCACCACGGCCGCGATGCGGGCGAGTTCGTATCTCTCCGACCAGAGCGCCGGCAGCGGGTCGGCCCGCGCCGGCCGCATTATCTGTTGAAACATGCTCGCCTCCTTCGATCTTCGTTGCCCGACTTCGAGACACCTGGCGAACCGTTCAGTGCCCGCCAGAATTCTGCGGCATCGACACCGTCTTGTTTATGCTGCTCCCCCCTTTGCTACAAGACGGAAATGTCCTTCCTTTATATTTATAAATGATCATCGACGACCTCATCACCCTCTCAAAGCAGGCACGCCACTCAATCGCCACCTCCGCGACGATCGCGAGAAGAAGGATAGGTATCACGAGATCGCCCGGTCGGAGGCACTACGGTCGGGCGGACAGATAATACGGATTTCGAAAGAGGTGCCGCCGCTCCGGCAGGCGTCGCGATTTGATGCCGGCGACAGAATAAAATGCCAATGATTATCATCTCGCGGCTCGGAACGGAGATGGATGCGGCCCGGTCCCGACCGGCCATGATGATCCCTCCCACCGTCCCGCTCGACGCCATCCGGCAACCCGCAGTCCTCTACGACGCCGGGGGCCGGATCGTCGCCGCGAACGATCTCGCCGAGGCCCTTGCCGGCCGGCCGCTCACCGACCTCTCCGCCGCGAAGGTGGCCGCCATCTTCGACGTCCGCTCGCCCGACGGAACGCCGATCCCGGCCGAGTGGCTGGCGGCCCCCAGGGCAATCGCGGGCGAAGAGTCGGTCGACGTCCCGATCGCCGTCACCCTCCCCGATGGCCGGCGGATCGAGATCCTCGCGACGGCCTCCCCCGTCCGGGAAGGCGGCGCCGTCGCCGGGGCCCTCGTCCTCTGGCAGGACGTCACCGAGCGGAAACAGGCCGAGGAGGCGCTGCGGAAGAGCGAGAACGACCTGCGGTCGATCTTCGCCCGGTCCCTCGACGCCCTCTACCGGCGGGATCTCTCGGCGGGCCGGTCCGAGTACTACAGCCCTGCCATCGAGGCGCTCACCGGCTTTTCCGTGGAGGAGTGCATGGCAATGGGTGTCGACGATGTCGTCGACCGCCTCCACCCCGACGACCGTCAATCGGTGGTCTCCGCAAAGCTGGGGATCCCGCCCGAGAGCGAGGGCGGCACTGTCGACTACCGGTTCCTCTGCAAGGACGGGACGTACCGCTGGGTCTCGGACCGGTTCAGAGTGGAGCGGGACCGGGACGGCCGGCCCATCAGCCGGGAAGGCATCATCCGCGATATCAACGACCGCAAGCTGGCCGAGGTGGCGCTCCGCGAGAGCGAGGGGAAGTACCGCGCCCTGATCGAGACCAACGCCGACTTCATCTGGGAGATGGACGCCGCGGGACAGTACACCTACTGCAGCCCGCAGATGGAGCGGCTCTGGGGCCTCGCCCCTGAGAAGATGACCGGCCGAACACCGTTCGACTTGATGCCGCCCGACGAGAGAGAGCGCGCCCTTGCCGCGTTCACGGAGATGGCGAGCGCACCGAGCGGCTTCTCCGGGCTGGAGATGACCTCGTACGACGGCCGGGGCCAGCGGATCGCCCTCGAGATCGCCGGCCTCCCGTTCTTCGGCGACGACGGCGCCCTCCTCGGCTTTCGCGGGACCACGCGTGACGTCACCGAACGCCGCCGGGCAGAGGAGGCGCTCGCAGAAAGCGAGGCCGACGCACGGTCGTTCTTCACGAACATGGTCGACGCCTGCGCCATCTGCGAGCTGGTCGTCGACGAACGCGGCGGGCCCGTCGACCTCCGCCTCGTCGACGTCAACCCGGCCTTCGCACGGACGCTCTCCCTGCCGGCCGAGCTCCTTATCGGCCAGACGGCCTTCATGATCCTCCCGACTCTCCACCGCGAGTGGCTCGACCTCTTCCTCGAAGTCAGCCGGCAGCGGGCGTTCATCCAGGTCGAGGACCCGTTCCCGGCGCTCGATCGCCGGTACCACGTCACGGGGTTCCCGGTCCGGAACGGACGTGTGGCCGTCGTCTTCCGCGACATCACGGGGCAGAAGGCATGAGCCGGGGCCGTCGTCCCGGAGACATGCCCGGCAGTGCCGTGCCTCATGGCTTGCAGGATGCCCCGGCTCGCTTGACCACGTGGAGAGCTTGGAGGTAGCGGATGCGAGAGATCGACCGGAAGCTGCCGTTTTCCCATCTTCTGATGGCGATCCTCTTCGTAATTATTGCCACCGCCGTCCTCGCGGGGCTCTGGATCAGCTACGAGACGTCCAGGAGCCACCTCCAGGCGAACGCCGACGGACTCCGTGCGATCACGGAGACACACATCAACACCTCGTTCCGGATGATCGATACCAGTCTGAAGCTCTACGATAGCACCTACAATGAGGAGATGAGGGACGCGTTCGTCCTCGTGATGGCCGAGTACAATCAGAGCGGCGGCGACCCGTCCCGTATGGACCTCGAAGGGCTGAAGAAACGGATTGGGGGCATGGATGTCTACGTGATCAACGAACGTTCGGTTATCGAATACACGACCAAGCCCCCCGACCTCGGGCTTGACTTCACCATCATTTACCCCGACTTTGTCAAGTCCCTCAATACGATCCGGAATAGCTCGGGGTTCTACCCCGATCGGGTCGTCAAGGACTGGACGACCAAGAGAATGACGAAGTTCAGCTACATGCCGACGCCCGATCACCGGTACATCATCGAACTCGGACTCTCGTCTGAGCTGTTCGAGGACGAGCGGAGGGAGCTCGATTATTACGATATTGCGGATGAGGTCCGCGGATCCAATCCATACCTCGAGGACGTACTCCTGTTCCAGACACAGAAACTGGTAATCCACAACGCCTCATATATCCCGACGCCGGAGGAGTCCGCCATGCTCGATTACCTCCTCCGAGAGAATCGGACCACCCAGGTGGTCAGGAATAGCAGCACGGGAAAGACCGTCGTCTGGGTGCCTGTCGATCTGCGCGATCCGGATTACTCCTCGGATATGAGCATCTTCGCCAAGCTGACGTACAACGACGCCCTGCTTGCCGACGAGCAGAGCAAGCTCGCATTCGTGAACATCTTCGCGGCCCTCCTCGTACTCTTTTCCGGGGGGCTCCTCGCCGTCACGGTCTCACGGAGAGTCTCCCGACCGATGGAGCAGATCGCTGCGGACGTCGACGCCATCGCCGGGGGCGACCTCGACCACGGGATCAGGCTGGTCGGCGGGTATGAACTGTCACGGTTGGCGGAGAAGACCGGGGTCATGGTCAACCAGCTCAAGGAGCAGATCCGGCAGCGCGAGGCGAGCGAGCAGCGGTTCTCGGATCTGGTGCGGCTCCTCCCGCAGGCGGTCTTCGAGACCGACCTCGACGGAAACACGACCTTCGCCAATCCCGCGGCCATGGAGGTCGCCGGGCTCCGCGCCGACGAGCTCGATGGCGCCAATGTCTTCTCGGTGATCGCGCCCGGGGACCGTGACCGGGCGAAGGGGACGTTCGACGCGATCGTGGCGGGAGCGGAGACGGGCGGCGTCGAGTATACGGGCCTCCGCTCGGACGGGAGCACGTTCCCCATGCTGGTCTATGCCGCAGCGCGGCACGAGAATGGCGCCGTCGCGGGAGTGCGGGGGAGCGTCGTCGACATCACCCGGCTCAAGCAGATCGAGGCTGAGATACGCCGGCTGAACGCTGACCTGGAGGAGCGGGTGGCGGAGCGGACCCACGAGCTCGAGGCGTTCACCTACTCGGTCTCCCACGACCTCCGGGCGCCGCTCCGCGCCATCGACGGCTACTCCGCGCTCCTGGAAAAGGATGTCGGCGCCAATCTGGGCGAGAGGGATCGGCACTACCTCGACGAGGTCCGGCGGACCGTGCGGCAGATGAGTGGCCTGATCGACGGACTCCTCGCGCTCTCCCGGCTCGACCGGCAGGATCTGAACCGCGAAGAGATCTTCCCGGCGACGCTGGTCATGGAGGAGGTCTCGAACGTGCTGGAGCAGAACCCCGAACGGACGATCACGGTCACGGTCGGCGACCTGCCGCCGGTCTCCGCGGACCGCGCGATGCTTCGGCAGGTCTATGCCAACCTGATCGCCAACGCCGCCAAGTTCACCGTGGATGCCGCCGAGCCCCGGATCGAGATCGGCGCCGTCGCCGAAGGAACGGAGACTATCTATTACGTCCGGGACAACGGCGTGGGGTTCGACATGGCCGAGGCAGAGCGGATCTTCGAGCCGTTTCAGCGCCTGCACCGGGCGGACCGGTTCGAAGGGTCCGGGATCGGCCTTGCCACGGTCGACCGGATTGTCGAGCGGCACGGCGGTCGGGTCTGGGCCGAGTCGAGGACGGGCGAGGGCTCGACCTTCTTCTTCACCCTGCCTGCCGCGTGACGCCGGCCGACCTCGCCCCGCAAACGGATCATCATGCTTTATATCGCCCGCGCGCGCACGGTATCGGGTATGTCCACCGACATAACAACTCCCAGAAGGGATCGTTTTCTTCGCCGATAGGCGGAGAGTGACTGTTTTCGACACCACCCTCAGGGATGGTGAGCAGACCCCCGGCGTATCGTTCCGCCAGGACCATA
The DNA here is from genome assembly GCA_039679395.1 of Methanospirillum sp. Taxonomy (GTDB): domain Archaea; phylum Halobacteriota; class Methanomicrobia; order Methanomicrobiales; family Methanospirillaceae; genus UBA288. The sequence continues at coordinate 11,743 of JBDKUZ010000135.1, forward strand.
AGTTCGCTATCGCCCGCCAGCTGAGCGAATGCGGCGTCCACGCCATCGAGGCCGGCTTTCCCGCATCCTCCCCCGGCGAGCTCGAGTCCGTGAAGTCGATCGCGGCCATGGGCCTCGAGGCCGACGTCTGCGGCCTGGCGAGGATGATGAAGGCCGATGTCGACGCCTGCCTGGACGCAAACGTCGATCTCGTCCACGTCTTCATCCCGACCTCCGAGATCCAGCGGGTCAACACGATCAAGAAGTCGCCCGAGGAGGTGGTCGCGGCCACCCGCGACGTCGTGGGCTACGTCCGCGAGCACGTGGACTCGTGCATGTTCTCGGCCATGGACGCGACCCGGACCGATCTCGCGTTTCTGATCGAGGTCTCCCGGGCCGCGGCCGAGGCCGGCGCGACCATCGTGAATGTCCCCGACACGGTCGGGGTCTACACGCCGACGAAGATGCTCCAGTTGATCGGCGCCCTCGTCCCCGAGGTCCCCGCGCCACTCGACGTCCACTGCCACAACGACTTCGGCCTCGCGGTCGCCAACACCGTCGCGGCCGTCGAGGCGGGCGCGTCGCAGGTTCAGGTCACGGTCAACGGCATCGGCGAGCGGGCCGGCAACGCCGACCTCGCCCAGACCGTGATGGTCTGCGAGTCGATCCTCGGCGTCTCCACCGGGATCGAGCTGAAGCGGCTCGTCGAGACCTCGCGCCTCGTCTCCCGGTACTCGGGGATCGCGATTCCCCCCACCCAGCCCGTGGTCGGCGACAACGCCTTCAGCCACGAGAGCGGCATCCACTCCCACGGCGTCCTCGCGAATGCGGCCACCTTCGAGCCGGGGATCATGACCCCCGAGATGGTCGGCCACCGCCGGCGCCTGACCCTCGGCAAGCACGTCGGCCGCCACGCCGTCCGGCAGATGCTCGCCGACGTCCAGCTCGCACCCACCGACGCCGATCTCGACCGGATCGTCGAGAAGGTCAAGGCGATCGCCAACCGCGGCAAGCGCGTCACCGACGCCGACCTCTACGAGATCGCCGAGACGGTCCTCGGCCTCGAGGCGGTCGGCCGGCGGATCGATCTGCGCGACATCGCGATCATGACCGGGACCCACGCCATCCCCACGGCGTCCGTTCGGGCCATCGTCGACGGCGCCGAGCGGGTCGCGGCCTGCACCGGGAACGGCCCCGTCGACGCGGCTATCAGGGCCATCGGGAAGATCGTTCCACTGCCGGTCACCCTCAAGGAGTACGGCATCGAGGCCATCTCCGGCGGCTCCGACGCCATCGCGCACGTCACCATCGCCGTCGAGGACGAGCGGGGGCACGTCTTCGACGCCTCCAGCTCGGGCGACGATGTCGTCCTCGCGTCGGCCGAGGCGATGGTCAACGCGATCAACCTGCTCAGCCGGGCCGAGGGCAAATAACAAAGATAGCAGGGTGCCGAGGGAGCCGCCCCCTCCCCTTACGGGGCCCCGCGGCCGTCAGCGACCACGTGCGCTCCGGGGGAGCCAAACGTTATCGTAGGGATTGAACAAGAACTACTGCAGGGGGCGGCAGTGTTCTCTGTACTCTACTACGACCTCGACCCGGCCTGGCGGGAACGGGCCCAACGAACGTCCGCCGATCTCCCGGGAACCCGGGTGATCGTGGCGGCCACGTACGGAGAAGCCGCCCGGCATCTCAGGGAAGAGCCCGTCGACGCTGTCGTCGCGGACCCATGCGACGACGATGTCCTGCCGCTCCTCTCGCTCGTGCGCGAGGCGCGGGGCCCCATCCCGTTCGTCCTCTTCATGGCCCCCGGCCGTGAGAAGACCGCGCTCGCCGCCTTCAACAGCGGTGCGACGCAGTACGTCGAGAAAGGGGACGACGGCTCGGTGCTCTCCGCCCTCGTCGACGCCGTCCGTCCCGCCCTCCCGCGGACCGACACGATCGACCTCGAGCGGCGGGCGCAGCACCTCGAGTTCCTCTCGCGGACGGCGCTCGATTTCGTGGGCATGGACGAGGAGGACGACATCTACGCCTTCATCGGCGAGAGAGTGCGGGACCTGGTGCCGGGGTCGCTCGTCCGGGTCACCTCCTTCGATCCCGGTTCGCGCCTGCTCACCCTCCGGGCCTTCGTCGGCCCGCAGGAGGTGCACAGGATCTTCGAGGAGGAGCTCGGCCGGAGTCTCCTCGGGTGGGAGCTTCCCATCGACGCATCCCCCTCGGCAGAGCCGGCTCTTCGGAGCCAGTCGCTCATCGAGGGGCCGCCGACCACATATCAGCTGCTGATGTGTACGGCGCCCGAGGAGGTCTGCGATCGGATCGATGCGCGCCTCGGCCCGGGCCGGACCTTCATCCTCGGCTTCCAGTGCCGCAGGGGGGTATACGGGACGGTCGTCATCCGGCTGCTCTCGGGCGGAACGTTCGCCAACCGTGACGTGGTCGAGGCCTTCGTCGGTCAGGCCTCCGTCGCGCTCCTGCGCAGGCAGGCCCGGCGCCGCCTGGCCGAGAGCGAGGCGCGGTACCGTGTGGTGGTCGAGAGCCAGCACGAGCTGGTCTGCCGGTTCAGGCCGGATGGCACCCATCTCGTGGCGAACGAGGCCTACTGCCGGTTCTTCGGCCTCGACCCGTCGACCATCGTCGGTTCCCGTTTCGTGCCCGCGAGCCCTGAGAACGAGCGGGGCCTGGTGGACGCCTACTTCCGCACGCTGACGCGGGACCATCCCGACGGAACCCTCGAGCACCGGGTCTTCGACAGGCACGGATCCGCGCGATGGCTCCAGTGGAGCGACCGCGGGTTCTTCGACGGCGACGGTGCCCCCGTCGAGTACCAGTCTGTCGGCCGCGACGTCACCGAGCGGCGGGAGGCGGAGGAGGCGCTCGCCGCCCTCACGGCCGAGCTCGAACTTCGGGTCGAGGAACGCACGTCCGAGCTGCAGACGGCAAACCGCGAGCTGGAGTCGTTCACCTCCTCCGTCTCGCACGATCTGCGCGCACCCCTTCGCGCGATCGACGGCTACCTCGGGATCCTGATGCTGCAGTACGGAGCCGAGCTCCCGGACGACGCGATCGCCCTGGTCGGCCGGGCGCGGAGCGGCGTCTCCAGCGCCGCACGGTTCATCGAAGGGCTCCTCTCGTTCTCGCGCCTTTCGCGCCAGCCGCTCGTTCTGGAGAGGGTGGAGACCGGGGAACTGGTCCGGGCCGTGATCGCGGAGCTCCTCGCCGGCTCGGATAGCCGGCGCGTCGAGATCGAGCTCGGCCCGCTCCCGCCGTGCCGGGCAGATCCGGAGATGCTCCGCCACGTCTATCAGAACCTGCTCTCGAACGCCCTCAAGTTCACGCGGAGCCGCGACCCGGCCCGGATCGCGGTCTCGGCGTCGACGGACGGCGGCGAGACCGTCTATACCATCGGGGACAACGGCGTCGGGTTTCCGTCCGAGTACGCCGCCCGCCTCTTCGATGACTTCGCCCGTTTCCACGATGCCCGGGAGTATGATGGATCGGGGATCGGCCTTCCCCTCGTCCGCCGGATCGTCGAACGGCACGGGGGACGTTGCTGGGCTGAGGGCGAGGTCGATCGTGGCGCCTCACTCCATTTCACGCTCGGACCGGGCGGGACAGCTGACCCCGTCGTCGAGAGCTGACCCGGGGATCGCGGGCGCCCCGGCCCCAGGCGGACGCGACGCGGCGGTGCCGAAGGTCGCATGACGAGTACGCAGCGGGTGCCGGATCGCCAGGCCCCGCCCCGGGAGAGATTATCGGTTGCGACGGGAGTCTCGACCGTCACCGGGAAAAAAGGTATCAGGTAGCCGAGAGCGAGGGGCCGCCCTGGCCCCCGCCCTCGAGCGCCTGCTTGACCTGGTTCTGCAGGGTCTCGAACCGGCCCTGGAGCATCTGCTCCTGCCGCTCGAGCTGCTTGACGCGGAGCTCCAGGGTCTCGACCTTCTCCTTGAGCGCGGCCTGGACCGCGTCCTTCGGCTTCTGCATCATCACGGTCCCGACGGACTGGAAGACCGTCGACTCCGCGGGGAGGTCGGCGAGCTCCTCGTCGGCCCGGCGGGTCTCGCGGATCTCTATCTCGTACTGCGCCTTCTGCGAGAGGACGGTCTGAAGCTGCTGCTGGACCTGCTGCAGCTGCTGGATCTGGTTCTGGACCTTGGGGGACATCTGGGCACTCATGGTAGACCTCGCTGCCACAACGGCGGTCGTATGCCTATCGGGTTGGGAACCCCCGTATTTAAACGTGCGGATGAATCAGAGCTCGTCCGTGTTCGCGTACCAGGCGAGGACCATGTGATCCGGGTGGTACCGCGTCTTGGCCTCGCGCAGGCCCGGCACGCCCATGTCCGACTCGCGGTTGATGTAGACGAAGTCGTCGCGGAGTCGGATGGCCGTCTCCTGGTTGATCGCCTTGTAGATCCCCTCGCAGTCGGGGAGGCCCTTCTCGAAGTGAACGAGTGCAGTCTGGGCGTTCAGTCGCTCGTAGATCGCCATCGCGGCCACCTCGCCCTCGACCCGGATCGCGAGCCCCGAGAGGCCGAGCGTCACGAAGTGGGCGATCGCGTACAGGACGGCCTCGCGCTCGGCTGCCAGGATCGGGTCGGTCTCGCAGTTCTTCCAGTTGCACCAGCGGTTCACGAAGACCCGCACGTCCTCGAGGTTCGCCGACCCGATCGGCTCGACCGAGTTCTCGCAGTTCCGGTTGAACCGGTTGATGTGCCTCCGGATGGTCAGAAAGCCCTTGCCGGGGAGGTCCGCGAGGTCGGACGATCGGTAGACGTACTCGAAGAGGTCGCGGGCCGGGTGGAGGGGGAGGCCGGGGCGGAGGGCCGCGATCCGGTCGCGGGCTCCCGGCTCGAGGACGAAGAACCGTTCGCCCGGGGATTCGGCGCGGGCGAGGGCGAAGAGATCCTCGATGAGGCCCGGGTCCTCCGGCCCGATCGGGGAGCGGACTCGGAGCCGCCCGTCGATCGTGGAGCAGATCGCGATCGACCCGCGGACCAGCGCCCGCCGGTAGTGGGCGTAGTGGTTCCAGCAGACCATGTTCGTGAAGGTGTTGTCCGAGTGGACCTGCGGGTAGTGCTCGTACTGGCGGCGGAAGAGCTCCCGGTCGTCGAGCGTGACGGGCGCGAAGTCGTCGAGGGTCAGCACGGCTTCTCCTCCCCGCCGAGGAGCATGGCCACGTGTCCCTCGAGAACGCCGAACCCGGTCCGCTCCCAGAACCCGGCCGAGCCCGGTTCGGCCACGACCCCGACCCAGAGGATCCCGTCCGCGACGCACCGTTCGAGAAGCGCCTCCACGATCCGCCGGCCGATCCCCCGCCCCCGGTACTCCGCCTCCACGATCACGTCCTGGATGTACGCGTCCGAGGCCCCGTCCGAGATCGCGCGGCCCATCCCGACCGTCTCGCCGGTCGCGCAGTCGACCGCGACGGCGACCGCGTACGAGCCCGCGAGCATCGGAGGGATGTGAGAGGGGTCGTAGTGCTCGCGCCACCAGCCGCCCGCGGCGTAGAGCCGGACGATCGGCGCCACGGGATAGTCGCGGACCACCCTGACCTCCACCTGCCTCACGGCCGTCATTCCCGTCCTTCTCGAAGCCGCCCCGGCCCCGTTAAAAAAAAAGTCTCAGTCCTTCATATCGTTGACCCGGATCAGGTGATACCCGAACTGGGTCTTCACGGGGCCGACGACCTCGCCCTTCTTCGCGGCAAACGCGGCCTTCTCGAACTCGGGGACCATCTGGCCCTTGCGGAACCAGCCGAGGTCCCCGCACTTCCGGCCCGAGGGACAGGTCGAGTACTTCTTCGCGATCTCGCCGAAGTCCTCTCCCGCCGCGATTCGCGCCTTGAGCGCCTGCGCTTCCTGCTCGGTCTTGACAAGGATATGCGAGGCCGATACCTGCCGTGGCATACCATCTTACGGGGCGGGATCGTATAAAAAATGGCCCGAGCACCGGCCCGGCGCGCTGCAGGGGATGAGAGATCGTGGAGTTCGGGGCCCTCTTCTACCAGGTGCTGACGCTCTTTCTCCTGATCCTGGTCGGCTGGGGCGTCCGGCGGCTCGAGCTCTTCACAGACGAGGTCACGTCGGGGCTCTCGCGCTTCCTGGTCAACGTCGCCCTGCCCGCGCTCGTGATCGACTCGATGCAGATCCCCTTCGACCCGGCTCTCGCCCGCGAGGGGGCCCAGCTCGCGCTCGCCGCCGGCGCCTTTTACGTCGGCGCCATCCTCTTCGCGCTCGTCTTCCCCCGCCTGATTCGGGCCCGCCCCGAGGAGCGGCCGGTCTTCTCATTCCTCGTCGTCTTCGCGAACACCGGTTTCATGGGCTACCCGGTGGTGATGGCGATCTGGGGCGAGAAGGCCGTCTTCCTCGCCGCGATCTACAACCTGCTCTTCTCGCTCCTGATCTTCACGGTCGGCGTCCTCCTCCTGACCGGCGGAAAGTCCGGGTGGAGGGAGGTCAGCCCGCGCGTCCTCCTCTCGCCGGGAATCGTCTCGGTGGGGATCGGGCTCGCACTCTTCTTCCTCTCGGTGCAGCTCCCGGAGGTGATCGGCGGGCCGATCGCAATGCTCGGCGGTCTCACCACGCCGCTCTCGATGATTGTCATCGGCGCGCTCCTCGCGCGCCTCGACCCCCGGACGATCTTCGGCAACCCGCGCGTGTACATCTACGCGGGCGTCCGGCTCCTGCTGCTGCCGCTCGCGACTCTCGTCCTGCTCCGGCCGTTCGTCGCGGACCCGCTCGTCCTCGGCGTCTGCGTGGTCCTTGCGGCCATGCCGGGCGCGACAAACGCGGCCCTCTTCGCCACCGAGTACGGCGTCAACCCCGAGCTCGCCAGCCAGTCTGTCTTCATCACGACCCTCTTCTGCATCGCGACGATCCCCTGGATCGCGGGACTCGTGGCCTGAATTCGGGCCGTTCGGAAAACGAATTCAACACCTATTAATATTGATATATCAACTGTACATACATGCGGATTGGATCCCTCTTACTCGCCCTGCTGGCCCTGCTCGCGGCGGCGATGCTCGTCACGGCCGGGTGCACCACGACCCCGCCGACGAACCAGACGAACACGACCAAGACAACGCCCGCCGGGAACGGGACGCCAGTCATCACCCCGACCGTGAACGTGACCACGAATGTTACCGCGAACGTGACCCCGAACACCACGGTCCCGTCGCTGACGAACGTCACCTGGCAGTGGAACGCTATCCAGAGCCCGACCGGGGCCAACCTGACCAACGTCTCATCGCCGAAGAACTACACGATCACCTTCGTGAACGCGACGCAGTACAGCATTAAAGCCGACTGCAACACCGGCAGCGGGACGTACACCAAGAACGGCTCGACCATCACGATCCAGCCCGGGACGATGACCCTGGTCTTCTGCGGCAATACGTCGCAGGACTCGGTCTTCCTCGCCTCGCTCAAGAACGTGACCGCGTACGACATCTCCACTCCGGGCAAGCTCCTGCTGACCCTCAACGAGACCGGGAACAGGATGGTCTTCTCGTCGGCCAGCGCCGCGCCGGTCGTGAATGCGCCGTTCGTGAACTCGACGTACCGCTGGATCGCGCGCTCGGGCTCGCAGACGATCTCCGTCCCGAGCCCCGACCGGTACACGATCGCGTTCAACCAGAACGGGACCTATGCCCTTCGGGCCGACTGCAACAACGGGACCGGCAACTTCACCGCCAACGCAACGAGCGTGAAGATCAGCCCGGCCAACCTGACGAAGACGTACTGCGGCGACGCCTCGCTCGACAAGACCTACACCGTGGGCCTCGGCCAGGTGACGTCGTACCAGGTCGACGCCGCATCGGGCCGGCTGATCCTGATCATGGTGAACCCCAACGAGCGGCTCACCTTCGAGAAGGTCAAGTAGGCGCGCTCTGCCCGCCATAACGGCGGGCCGTGAGGCGGCCCTCGGCCGCCAACCCCACGCTCTTATTTTCTTCCGGACACAAACGCATACTGATGGTTGCGATAAAACATCTGGCATGCCTTCTCCTGCTCGTCCTCGCCCTCGCCCCTGCAGCGAGTGCGGGCGGCATCGTGAAGTTCCACGTCTCGCCGATCGCGGACCCGAAGGTCGGGGATACGGTCACGGCAACGATCTACAACGACAACAACCTCGCCCCGATGGCCGGAGAGGTCGTGCTTATGCTCGACTGGAACCCCGAGGTCATGCGGTACGTCTCGTCGACGGTGACCCAGGGACACACCAAGGCCTCGGACCTGATCGGCACGCACAACCTCGAGATCCGGTCGGCTGACACCACGAACGGGCTGCCGAACGGCGACGAGTCGCTGGCGACGGTGACCTTCAAGGTCGTCGGGCCGGGCTTCACCCCGATCGTGATCGACATCAAGAGCGTCCACGACACGACGGGCGCCGACATCACGAGCAAGGCCGTCTCGTCGAACGGGGCCGTGACCGCGACCGGGACGGCAGCACCGACCGGAAGCGCGACCGTCACCCCTTCGGAGACCCTGACGACCGTGCCGACGACGACCGGAACGACGCTCGCGCCGACCGGCTCGCTCACCGTTCCCGTGACCACGATCACGACGCTGCCGATCACGACCGGGATTACGACCGGGATCACGACGGGCATCACGACCAGCGCGACGTTCGCGCCGGTGACGGCAGGGTCGGACGGCTCGACGAGTCACGACTCCGACGAGTACACGGGCGTCGTCACCAAGACCGCGACTCCGACGCTCACGAAGACCGCCACGGCGACCGCGACTCCGAACGTCACGGCGAATATCACGGCGAACGTGACCACGGTGAAGCCGACCACCACGAACGCGACGCCGACGCCAACGCCGATCGTCACGGCGACGGCGAACGCGACCACGGCGAAGCCGGCCACCTCGAACGCGACGCCGACGGCCACGAAGGCCGCGCTTCCGTTCGGTCTGCTCGCGCTGGCCGCGCTCGGCCTCGTGGCCGCGCGGCGGCGGTAAAACCCCCTTTTTTAAAAATTGACGGCTCGAAAGCCGTTCAGATCAGTTTGATGACGCCGTTCTTCGGCTCCATCGCCTCGCCATGGCGGAGCATGTTGTCGATCTGCTTCCGGACGTCCTCGCGGCCGAATCCCTGGGAGACGAGCACGTCCGCGATCTGCGCGATCTGCGCTCTGCCCGAGACGTCGGCGTTCTCGCGGATCGCCTCCTTGATGGCGCGGATCAGGTCGCGCTTGACCTTCGAGATCCCGGTCGCGACCTTGTCGATGTCGAAGGTCCCGGTCTTGGGGTCGTACGCGACCTGCCGGAGGCAGGTGTCGACGATCCGGACGACCCGCTCGGCATCGTCCGCCTCGATCTTCTTTGCGAGCCGGACCCGGGCCGAGGCCTCTGCCAGCCGGACGAGGGCCTCGAGCTGCCGGGCCGTGACCGGCACCGGCTTGTTCGAGTCGGCAAGGTCGCGCAGGCGCATGTAGTATCCGACAAGCACGTCCTTGGCCTCGGGCGAGAGGATCGGAAAGCAGGTCCGCTTCGCGTACGCCACGTACTTCCGGAGCATGGCCGGCTCGATCTCGGGCGTCACCGGCGCGAGCTCGCGCTGGATGTAATCGTCGTCGACCCCGTCGATCGGGTCCTTCGCGTGCTGGGCGATCAGCTCCCCGACCCCGTGGGCCTTGAGGATGTGCTCGGCGATCGCCTCGTCGCGCTTGTGGTCCGGCTTGTCGGCCAGAATGAAGATCAGGTCGAACCGGGAGAGGAGCGACGGCGGCATGTTGATCTGCTCGCCGATATCCGCGTACTCGTCGAACCGGCCGAGCTTCGGGTTCGCGGCGCCGAGGAGGGCGCATCGCGACTTGAGCGTGGCCGTGATCCCGGCCTTCGCCACCGATATGGATTGCTGCTCCATCGCCTCGTGGAGCGCGGAGCGGTCCTCCTTCTGCATCTTGTCCATCTCGTCGACCGCGGCGATCCCCATGTCCGCGAGCACGAGCGCGCCGGCCTCAAGGGTCCAGCGGCCGTCGCCGAACTCGTCCTTGACCGCGGTCGCGGTCAGGCCGGCCTGGGTCGAGGACTGGCCCGAGGTGTAGATCCCGCGCGGACTGAGCCGGACCACGTACCGGAGGATCTGCGATTTCGCGATCCCCGGGTCCCCGATCAGGAGGCAGTGGATGTCGCCGCGGAGATGGGAGCCGTCGGGCATGGACTTCATGATCCCGCCGAAGAGCTGGAGCGCGATCGCCTCCTTCACCTCCTCGATCCCGTAGATCGTCGGCGCGATCGAGTGGGTGATCTTCCGGTAGACCTCGGGGTCGCCCGAGAGGCGCTGGATCTCCTCCTCGTCCTTCTCGCTGATCGAGACCTCCTCGAACTCCTTCTCGCCGACCTCGATCGAGTTCGCCTCGAGGTGGATGTCGAAGAAGGTCGACTTGTTGCCGTGGTTGACCCGCTGCTGCGACCGGAGGATCCCGTTGATCACCACCCGGTCTCCCGGCGCCACCGTGCCCGTGATATCGTCGGTCACGTCCACGTCGATCGTCTGCGGCTGCTCGCCGCCGCGGAGGCCCTCGGGCGACTCCTGGATCCGGAGTTTCTGGGCGTCGACGAAGGCCGAGCGCTTCGGCACGAGCGTGAGCTTGCGGTAGGTGCAGCCCTCGGTGGCGCAGCCGTCGGGCTCGACGAACATGCCGAACTCCTGCGCCTTCGTGGTCAGATGCCCGCCGGGACAGCGGAAGACGGCCTTGACGATCCGCGGACGCACCTCGGTCGCCTTGCGGAGGATCCCCTCGACCGAGACGAACCGGTTGATGTGCTCGGAGCGGATGTCGCGTGCCCCGAGGCGCTGGGGCAGGTTCGTGAAGCGGATGTTCACCTCGGGGTCCTTCGCCCCCTTCCCCCCTCGCGCGAGCAGCTGGGCGCGGACGGCGTCCCGCACGTCCTCGAGGACCTTGCCCGGGTTCTCGATCAGCTCCTGGGACATCGGAAGTCCCGCCTTGCCGAAGGCGTAGACGTCGCGATAGTCGATGTAGAGCGACCGCTTCTTCGCGTCCCTGATCAGGTCGCCGAGCTGGTCCTTGTATTTGAGCTTGAGAAAACGGCTCCAGTCCCTGACCCGGTTCGTCGTCTCGGGTTCTTCGTCGGTCGCCATCGATCTGCCTCAGGCGAACCGGCTCGCCGAGCGGACGCAGCGGGCGAGCAGGGCCTCCATCTGGAGCTCGGGCGTCCCGCCCTCGGAGAGGCGGAAGTCGGTCTCACCGAGGTGATCGATCAGCTCGACCTTGAGTTCGCGGTTCATCGGCTGCCGGACGAGCGCGCGGTAGCACTGGCCGAGGAGCTCGCCCGGCGCGATCCCGCGGTCGTACATGAGCTCGCGCAGCTGCCCCTCGGCGTCCTCGAACTCGCCGGCAATGACGTGGCAGAGGAGCTCGATGATCTCGTCGGGGCGGGCCGTGGCCGTACTTGCGTAGACCATGGACTCGTCGACCTCGTCCGAGACCATCGCTGCCCCCTGGAGCGCGTTGATGGCGCGGCGCATGTCCCCCTGCGCGACGTACGCGATCGCCTCGATCGCGCCCTTCGTCACCTTGAGCTCTTCGGCCTTCGCGATGCGGCGTATCTCCTCGCCGATCGCTGCCTGCGTGAGCGGCCGGAAGCGGTAGATGGCGCACCGACTCTGGATGGGGTCGATGATCTTGGACGAGTAGTTGCAGGAGAGAATGAACCGGCAGGTGCGGGCGTACGTCTCCATCGTTCGCCGCAGGGCGGCCTGCGCGTCGGTGGTGAGGGCGTCGGCCTCGTCGAGGAAGAGGATCTTGAACTCGGCCCCGCCGAGCGGGCTGGTCCGGGCGAACTCCTTGATCTGGTTCCGGACCACGTCGATCCCGCGCTCGTCCGAGGCGTTGAGCTCGCGGAAGTTCATCTGCCAGGTCTCGCCGAAGAACTCGTGCGCGAGCGCGACGGCCGCGGTGGTCTTGCCCACGCCGGCCGGGCCGGTGAAGAGGAGGTGGGGGAGGCTCCCACTTCGGACGTAACTCTGGAGCCGCTCGACGATCTCGTCCTGGCCGACGATCTCGGCGAGGCGGGCCGGCCGGTAGCGCTCGATCCAGATGGTGTGGTCGGCAGTCTCCATGGGTGTGTACACCTATGCCGTTCGAGTGAATCAATCGTTTGATCCTGCCGCACCGTTGAGCTCGACGGGAAGATCGACGCCATCCCGGAGAGTTGGCGGGGCCATCCCCGGATACAGGCATGCTCCGCTATCCCGTGGCGAGGTCAGGATCGGGGTCAGCGGACGGAGGAGCGAGCGTCCGACACGTCCGGCGTGCGAAAGGAAGAGAAAAGGGGGAGATCAGCTCCTTCCGAACCAGGACTTCACGTTCGGCTGGAACAGGTAGTAGAGGATGATCGCCGCGATGATGAGGGAGATGATGGCGCTCCACCCGGTGGTAATGAGCATGTAGATCCCCTCGATCAGGCTCAGGACGGTCAGGATGACGCCGACGAGCCAGACCCAGGGCCAGCCCTGCAGGGCTCCGTACCCGAGAACGATCTCGACCAGGCCCCAGACGATCAGAACGATTCCGATGACCGCTCCCAGCGCCCCCAGGGCGACTCCGCCGACGGCCCCCGCGAGAAAGGCGAAGCCCGCTCCTCCGAGAATGAGGAGGATGCCGCTAAGTATCCAGAGGACGGCCAGGATCGTAATGCCTAATGGTCTTTCTGCCATAGTGACCAATACTATTCCCGGCTATTTCAACATACCCATCAACTCCATAGACGGGTGTCATCAGGATCGCCGATGCCACCAGTCCCGACTGATTTTTCAGGCAATTCTCGCCGAATTTCCTCCGCCAGCATCAAGATATAATGCCCTTCTCGACCGCTTTCGGTATGGATGCGTTCGGCGAAGGCTCTCGGGCCGGGCGAGCCCGAACGATCGGTCCGACGACATGAATGGCACGACCGGGATCGACCCCGCCGATGTTATCCGGCGCCTCGATCGCCGGTATGGCCGGATCTCTTTCCTGTCGTCCGGCCCTCTGCCCGAGGAGAGCGGCTTGGCCGTCCGATCGACAGGCTCATCGGTCGTGCTGCCATATTCACGAGCATGGTCGTGGCGATGGCGGACCGGACCCTGATGGTTCTCCTTCTCCTTTCCGCTCTGCTGGCCGTCCCGGCCGGCGCCGCCCCGGCGATCGACGGTGTGCCGGTCTTCCCGAGCGATCACATCTGGAACGCCCGGGTCGATACCCTGCCCGTCGATCCGAACTCGGCGCTCTACGTCTCGACCATCGGCTCCGCTCGCACCATGCACGCCGACTTCGGCTCCGGCCTCTGGGACGGCGGCCCGATCGGCATCCCCTACGTCGTCGTGAACGGCACCCAGCCGAAAGTCCCGGTCTCGTTCGAGTACGGGGACGAGAGCGACCCGGGCCCGTACCCGATCCCGCCGGACGCGCCGATCGAGTGGGGCTCGGACCACCACGTCCTCGTCCTCGACCGGGACTCCCGCCTCCTGTACGAGGTGTATGCGGCCGAGCGGCAGGCTGACGGTTCGTGGCGCGCCGGCTCGGGCGCGGTCTTCGACCTCGCGGGGTACGGGCTCCGGCCGGACGGGTATACGTCGGCCGACGCGGCCGGACTCGCCATCCTGCCCGGCCTCGTCCGGTACGACGAGGTTGTGGCCGGAACGATCGCGCACGCGATCCGGTTCACGGCCCCGGAGACCCGTCGAGCGTACGTCTGGCCCGCGCGCCACTTCGCCTCGAGCCTGACGGCCGCCCGGTATCCGCCGATGGGCCAGCGTTTCCGCCTCCGGGCCGACTTCGACACCTCGTCCTTCTCTCCGGAGGTCCGGACGATCCTCCGGGCCCTGAAGGAGTACGGCATTATCCTCGCGGATAACGGCTCGTCCTGGTACCTCTCGGGGGCGCCCGACCCTCGGTGGGACAACGACCATCTCGCCGAGTTCGGGCGCGTGCCCGGGTCCGCCTTCGAGGCCGTCGACGTCTCGTCCCTGATGGACGACCCCGACTCGGGCCGCGCCCTGCCCCGTATCGTGGCGGTGCCCGGAGGCGTTGATCTGTCGACGGATACGAATGCCGACGGGCTGTACGACGACGTGAACGGAAATGGTCGAGCGGATTTCGCGGATATCGTCCTCTACTTCAACGAGATGGCATGGATCGCGGCGAACGAACCGGTGACGGCCTTCGATTGTAACGGGAACACGCGGATCGACTTCGCCGACGTCGTCCGGCTCTTCAATCACCTCTGAACCGTTCTCCCGACCGATCGAAGCGGCGTCCCATTCCATCGGCCGGGGCGAAAAAAAGGGAGGGTGTCAGGTCACGATGAACTGTCCGGTCATCGTCGTCGGGTGGACGTCGCACCGGAAGAAGTACGTTCCCGGCGTATTCGGCGCGGTGAAGGTGTACGTCGTCGTCGCCGGCCCGGTCACGAGTGCCCCCGTGAAGATCGGCGTCGTCGCAGCGGCGTCCGTGTAGACGGCGACGTTGTGCGGGACTCCGGCGTCCATGTTGTTGAAGGTGATCGTGACCAGCGCCCCGGCCTGCACGGTGATCGTCGACTGGCTGAACGCGAGGTTCTGCGCCGTGAGATCGACCGATGTGTTGAGCCCGGGGGCCGCGGTCGGGGTGGCGGTCGCCGTCGCCGTACCCGTAACGGTCGGAGAGGCTGTAGCCGTCGGGGTGGCCGTTGCGGTCGGTGTCGGCGTCGCGCTGGCATTACCGGTGGGCTCCAGGCCGGCGGTGTCCGCAGGGACCATCTGCCAGACCTCGCCCGAGGCCTGCGGCGAGATGCCGGGGCCGGCGTTCTGGTTGATCAGGACCAGCACCTCGTGGTCGACTGTTTCGTACAGCCCGCGGACAAACGCGTTGATCCGGCCGTTCGCGTTGTTCGCGACCGTCATCTCCGAGGTCGTCCACATCGCGTTCTCGGCCGGGGTCAGGCTTGCTGCGTCGTCGGGCAGGGTCGCCGGGTCCAGGCCGGCCGGCGGCATCGCGACAAGGAGCGTCCCGTTGCCCGAGACGAAGCTGTTGGACCAGGTCCCGAAGATGTACGATCCCGGAAGGTCGGAGAGGTTGCTGCCGCGGTAGACGACGCCGCCGACGACGGTGTTGCCGATGTCGTGGCCGAGTTCAACGATCGGGCCGATCAGCGGCTGCCCGGTGTAGCTGGTGATCCGGCAGGTGGTGTTGGCCACCGTGCGGTTGTTCGCGGGGTCGAAGCAGTGTGTCCCTTCGCGAATGTTCCAGGGGTAGGCGCCGCCCCGGTAGATGGCGAAGACGGACTCGAAGAGGTTCTGGCCGGCCATCGCGACGAACATCCGGTTGCTGCCGCCCGAATCGAAGGTTGCGAAGGCGGGGTTGCGGAAGCCGTACGCGTAGATCTCGCCCGGGATACTCGCGTTCGAGAGGAACGGGTTGTCGGCGGGAATACCGTACTCCTTTCCGGCGCTCGTGGTGTCTACGTCGATCCGGATGATCTTGCCCAGGAGTTTAGTCAGATCCTGGCCGTTGCCGATCACGGGGGTATGGCCGATGCCGGTGTCGTCGGCGCGGCCGCCGTCGCCGAGGGTCAGGTAGAGATAGCGGTCGATCGGCCCGAAGAGGAGGATGCCGCCGTTGTGGTTCATGTACGGCTTATCGACCTCGAGCAGGATCCTCTCAGTCGCGTTGTCCGCCATGTTCGGGTCGGAGGTATTGACCGTGAACTCGGAGAGGCGGTTCGTGCAGTTCCAGGCCGGGTCGGCACCGGCGCGCAGCGGCGCGCTGTAGTAGGCGTACACCTTCCCGTTGGTCGAGAAATTCGGGTGGAACGCGATGGAGAGCAGCCCGCGCTCGTCGTACCCGGGCAGGAGGTTCACCATGCGGTCGCGAACGTCGAGGAACGGCTGGTCGATGACGGTCCCGTTCGTGTAGACGATCTTCACGTATCCCGTCTGATCGACCACGAAGAGACGGCCGCTGCCGTCATCGGGGGTCGCGACAAAGAGCGGCGACGTGAAGTTACCCGCGATCCGCTTCAGCCCGATCGGCACGGCCGGCGTCTGCAGCACCGTCGTGGACGCGTTGCCGACGAGGAATGCGGCCTGCGCCGAGTTCTGGTTCGTCAGGTCGGTCACGTTCGTGGCCGGTGTCGGTGTGACACTGCCCGTCCCCGAGCCGCCCGTGGTCGTCGGCGTCGGGGTTACGGTACCCGTCCCCGTCGGGGTTGGAGTGACGTTACCTGTCTCTGTCGGCGTTGGAGTGACATTGCCCGTCTCTGTCGGCGTCGGAGTGACGTTCCCTGTCTCAGTCGGCGACGGGGTCACGTTCGAACCCCCGCCGCCCGTCCCGGTCGTGCTCTCGAGGGCGAAGTAGTCGAGGTTCTGTGCGTCCCTGACGAACTCGAGCCGGATGTAGTGGTTCCCGGCCGGCAGGGTGAGGTTGGCCGTCGCGTTCTCGTACGTATCGAACGAGCTCGTATTCGGGACTTTCACCTGTGCATCCAGGACGCCGTCGACCCAGACCCAGACCTCACGATCGTTCCACGGGCTCGAGGCCCTGAAGGTCGCGGCATACGTCCCGGCACTCGCGATCTCGACCGTGTATGTCAGCCACTCGGAGGACTTGACGAACGCGACCACGTTCCCGCTGCCGCCGGCCTCGATGTCGACGTCATCCTGGCGGTACGCGCCGCCCTGGTTCCCGGGGGTCCGGTCGAACCAGCCGAAGCCGTTGCCGCCCGTATCGTAGTTCTCGGCCTCGATAATGCCGGGGACTGCGGCGGGCGTCCCGGTGAACGGCTGGAACCCGCGCCCCGTGGAAGTTTCGGTTGGCGTCGCGGTCGGCGTCTCCGTCGGTTCGCCCGCAGACCCGTTTCCTGTGCCGACGGTCGGCGTCGGTGTCGGTGTCGCTGTTGTCGTGACATTCGCCGTGGCGTTCGTTTCGTCGGCCTGAGCGAGCGCGGCCGAGTCGGAGATTCCGAGGTCCGCCCCGCCGCCTCCGCCTGTCGCCCGGACCTGCGCCTCGGCGAGGGTGGTTCTCGCGACGGTCGGCGCCGCGAGGACCGAGATCAGGATGACGGCCACGACTGCGGCCGCCACCAGGTACCTATGACTGGGTTTCATGTGACAAGACTCCGTCATTCCATCCCGTCTCGCGGCAGTTGGAGCCGTGAAGGACGCGCCTTACCTCGGCGGGCATTTATTTAAAAATTTTGATACAAATACAATGCCCGGATCGACGGGGGCGGACCCGCCCGCTTCTCCCGTTTCACGGCCCGGGTGCGGTCGTCCGAATGGGCTCCTTCTGCCAGCATCGTCGCTTTAAATGCCTCGCGAAGCCAATATATTTAAGAATACCAGAGAGGATTCGAGGGGCATGGAGGCGGCGGCGCGGGTCTTTGCGGGCGAGCTCGGGGGGGCGACGAGGACGGTCCAGCACGGCGGCCAGGACTGCCTTCTCACGCAGACCGGCGCCTGCGTCCACCTGGTCTACCTCGTGGGCGCGCTCACGGCGGTAGAGGGGAACGCATCGGCCGGGCTCGTGGCGCGAGTCGCGGACCCGACCGGCGTCTTCCTCGTCCGGGCGACATCGCGCGAGCCCGAGGTCCTCGCCGCGCTCGCTGCGATCGCGCCGCCCGCGTTCGTGGCCGTGCTCGGTTACGCGGAGCCCGGTCGGCAGGGAGCGACGATTCGACCGATCTCGGTGGCACGGGTCGACCGGGGCGTGCGCGACCGCTGGCTCGTCCGGGCCGCCGATCGGACAGCGGCGCGGCTCGAGTCCATCGCGGCCCGACTTCGCGGCGAGGGCGACGACGTTCTCGCGGACGAGGCGGTCGCGGCCTACAACATGACCCCCGCGACGGTCGAGGAGCTCCGCGCCATGGCCGAGCGGGCGCTCGCGCTCGTGCCGGCCGCCGACACGGTCCGGTTGGAGGTGGACCTGCCGGGCCTCCTCCTCGAGCGGATCGATGCCGCCGGCAGGGAGGGCGTGGACCAGGCCGAGCTTGTCGCGCTCGGTGCGGGGAAAGGCTGCGCGAAGGTCGAGGTCGAAGAGGCGCTCGCGGGCCTCCTCGAGGAGGGCGAGTGCTACATGCCCCACCGCGGGTTGATCCGGCGGGCATGAAGCTCGAGTTTCTGGCCGAGGGCCCGGCCGTGGTCGTCGAGAACACGGAGCGGACGCTGGTGGTGGCCGACCTCCACTTCGGAATCGAGTCCGACCTCGCCCGGCATGGCTGGCACTTCTCGAGCCGGTCGATCGAGCGAATGCAGCGGGTGGTCCGCCTCGTTGAGAGGACGCGGCCGGACCGGCTCCTCCTGCTCGGCGATGTCAAGCAGTCGGTGCCGTTCACGACACGGCAGGAGTGGCGGGAGCTCCCCGAGGTGCTCGCCGCACTCCGCGCACGGGTTCCCATTCTCGTGGTCCCCGGCAACCACGACCCCGGGATCGAGCGGTTCCTCGGCCCGACCGAGCTCGCCGAGAAGACCGGCGTCGTCGTCGACGGCGTCGGGTACTTTCACGGCCATACCCTGCCCGGTCCCTGCCTCGCCGGACGGCTCGTACTCGTCGGCCACCACCACCCGCTCGCGGCCGTCCAGGACGAGGTCGGGTGCGCCCTCCGTGCCCCGGCGTACCTCATGGGCGAGGTCGACGACGCCTGCCTCGGTCTTTCGCCGGCGGCGACGCCGACGCGGGTGCTCTTCGTGCCGTCCTTCAACGAGCTCGCGGGGTACGACGTCCGGAAGATCGTGGCCGATCCCTTCAGCCCGATCTCGCGTTGCCTCAGAAAGGAGACGGTCGAGATCCTGCTCGCGGACGGAACCCTCCTCGGACCGATCGAGGCGCTCGAGCCCGTGGCGGGGGCGGTATGAGCGCGCTCGATCTCCTCGACCCGCGCATCCGGCAGACGATCGCGGACCGCGGCTTCGAGGGGCTCTCCGAGGCCCAGGAGCTCGCCGTGCCCGAGGTGGTCGCGGGCCGTCACATCCTGCTGATCGCGCCCACGGGCACGGGCAAGACCGAGTCGGCCATGCTCCCGGTCTTCCACGGGCTCCTCCACGGGACGAGCGGCGGCTTCTCGGCGATCTACGTCACTCCGCTCCGGGCACTCAACCGCGATATCCTCGCCCGGATGGAGTGGTGGTGCCGGGAGCTCGGGCTCACGGTCGGGGTCCGGCACGGCGATACGACGCAGGCCGAGCGGCGGAAGCAGGCGCTTCACCCCCCGGACCTGCTGATCACGACTCCCGAGTCGCTCCAGGCGATCTTCATGGGCAAGACCCTCCGGAAGCACCTCAAGGGCGTCAAGTACGTGATCGTGGACGAGATCCACGAGCTCGCGGGGTCGAAGCGCGGGGCCCAGCTCTCGGTCGCGCTCGAACGGATCCGGACGTACGCGGGCGAGTTCCAGCGGATCGGCCTCTCGGCCACGGTCGGAAACCCGGACGAGGTGGCGCGCTTCCTCTGCGGCCCGCGCGCGTTCCGCGTGGTCCAGGTGCCGATCGCGAAGGCGCTCTCCCTCGGCGTGGTCTACGCCGGCGAGCAGTTCGACACCCAGGCAAAATGCGTCGAGCGCGCCCTCGACCCCTCGGGCTCGAACCTGGTCTTCACGAACACCAGGGTAACGGCCGAGGCGCTCGGCCACGCTCTGTACAGACGCGGAGACATCGAGGTCCACCACGGCTCGCTCTCGCGCGAGGTCCGGATCGACGCCGAGGAGCGGTTCAAGAAGGGCGAGATCTCGACCCTGATCTGCACCTCGTCCATGGAACTCGGGATCGACATCGGCCACGTCCAGCACGTGATCCAGTTCGGCTCGCCCCGCGAGGTGGCCCGGCTCGTCCAGCGCGTCGGCCGCGCCGGCCACCGGCTCGAGGCGGTCTCGCGCGGGACGATTCTCACGACCGGCTTCGACGACCTGCTCGAGTCCGGCGTGATCGTCCGGCGCGCGAAGGCCGGCGAGGTCGAGAACGTCAGGATCCCGTACGGCGCAGCCGACGTGCTCGCGAACCAGGTCGCGGCTCTCCTGGTCGAGCATGGCGAGATCGAGATCGCTCAGGTCCACGCGATCCTCGCGGGGTCCGCCGTCTTCCCCGAAGCGGGCGCACTCCTCGACGAGGTCGTGGACGAGATGGAGGGCCACCGCCTCGTCCGCCGCGAGGGCACGCGGATCATCACCACGGCCCGGGCCCGGCGGTACCTGATGGCCAACCTCTCGATGATCCACGACGAGCGGAAGGTCCCGGTCTTCGACCTCGCGAGCCGGCGCACGGTCGGGACGCTCGACGAGTCGTTCGTGGTCGGCATGATCCACCCGGGCTCGGTCTTCATCACCAAGGGCCAGCTCTGGCGCGTGCTCGACACCGAGGAGGGCCGGATCACGGTCGAACCGGCCAAACGGGCCAAGGGGGAGCTGCCCAGCTGGGAGGGAGAACAGATCCCGGTCCCGTACGCCGTCGCGCGGGAGGTCGGCGCCCTGCGTCGCACGCGCCGCTTCGCAGACTACATCAGAAACGAGCGCGCCGCCCGCTACGCCGAACGGTTCCTCGAAGGGATGGACAGGGACCGCGCGATCATCCCGTCCGACCGGACGATCACGCTCGAGAACGCGGAGGAGGGCGTGGTCTGCAACGTCTGCGCCGGCCACCGCGCGAACGAGGTGCTGGCCCGCGTCCTCTCGCTCCTGCTCTCGGCCCGGTACGGCACGACCGTCGGGATCGAGATCGACGCGTACCGCTGCCTCCTCCGCCTGCCGAAGTCGCTCCGGGCTCCGGAGGTGAAGGAGGCGCTCGTCACACTCGAGCCCGCGCATATCCGCGGTCTGCTCGAGCTCGGGCTCAAGCGCACGGCCCTGTACAAGTGGAAGCTCGTCCAGGTCGCGAAGAAGTTCGGCGCGATCGACCCCGACGCCGACTACGAGCGGCTCTCGATCCACCGCCTCGCGGCCCTCTTCGATCGGACCGCGGTCCAGCGGGAGACCTATCGCGAACTCTTCGAGAACTACATGGACGTGGAGGCGGCGGCCGGGATCGTGGCCGCCGTCCGCGACGGCGCGATCGAGATCGTGACCACCCGCGTCTCCGTCCTGGGCGCGGCCGGCCTCTTCAGTTCGCGCGACCTCATCCCGCCCGAGTCGGCCGACACGGCCATCCTCGCGACCGTGAAGCGGCGGATCGAGGACTCGGACGTCATCCTCTGCTGCATGAACTGCCGGAAGTGGAAGTTCAGGACCAAGGTCTCGCGCGTGGAGGAGCAGCCGCAGTGCCCGGTCTGCTCGGCCCGGCTGATCGCCGCCCTGAAACCCTGGGACGAGCCGCTGTACGCGATTGCGAATAAAAAGAACAAGACGCCCGAGGAGCGCGAGGTCGAGAAGCGCCTCCTGCGGAACGCGAACATCGTCCTCTCGAGCGGAAAGAAGGCCGTGATCGCGCTCGCGGGTCGGGGCGTCGGGCCGGAGCACGCCTCGCGGATCCTTGCCACGCTGACCGAAGGAGATGCGTTCTTCAAGGAGATCCTGAAGGCCGAGCGGCAGTACGTCCAGACCCGGCACTTCTGGTAGAATGAGAGACGATGGGGAGTCTTACATGATCGACTCGAGCGTCAGCTCGAGGAAGTCGAGGCCCAGCTTGATGTCCTCGAGGTTCTTGCCGCCGGTCAGGATGATCTTGCCCGAGCTGAAGAGAAGCGCGACGATCTTGGGGTCCTTGATCCGGTAGACGAGCCCGGGGAACTGCTCGGGCTCGTACTCGATGTTCTCGAGATTGAGCGTGATCACGACCTTGTTGAGATTGATGTACTTGCCGATATCGTACGAACAGACGATATTCGTGACCGCGACCTTCGGCTCGTCGTAGCAGTTGACGCCGACGTCGCGGAGCGAGGCGATGATGTACCCGAGGCCGTCCGCGAGGGCCTGCCTGTCCCGGAGCCCCGTCAGCACGACCTTGCCCGAGCTGAAGATCAGGGCCGCGATCTTCGGCTTCTCGATCCGGTAAACCGCGCCCGGGAATCGCTTTGTGTTGAGTTCGCACGCCGGAATGCGTCCAGACACCTCGACGAGATCGATGGAGTCGGCGATCGAGCCGGAGGCGACGATGTTCTCGATCTTGAGCGACTCGTATCGTTTCTCTTCCATCAACGTACCTATCTCGCCCTTTAAACCATAAGGATTCCGGGGAACCTTTATGCACGCTTCCGATGGGCGAAAACGGCCCGGATCGGCGATGCCTTCATGCTCCGAAGACGCGTACCCCTTACTGTTTGATATGGTCGAGACGCAGCACAACATGGTTGATTACGACGAGGCCTACGCGAACTTCCGGATCGAGGTCCCGGAGTACTACAACTTCGGCTTCGACGTGATTGACGCGTGGGCGCGCCGGGACCGGAACAAGCTCGCGATGATCTGGACGGATCAGCGGGGCAACGAGCGGAAGTACACGTTCTGGGACATGATGAGCCTCTCGAACGCGGCCGCGAACATCCTCCTGAACTACGGGATCCACAAGGGCGACCGCGTAATGCTGATGCTCCACCGGGTCCCCGAGTGGTGGTTCCTGACGATCGCGCTGATCAAGCTCGGCGCGGTGGTCTCGCCGGCCCCGACGATGCTGACGGGAAAGGACATCCGGTACCGGGTCGACCTCGCCGGGTTCAAGATGGTGATCACGGACATGGAGTCCGCGCCGAAGGTCGACGAGATCTACTCGGAGTGCGCGTCCCTGATGAGCCGTCTCGTGATCGACGGCGAGCGCGATGGCTGGATCTCGCTTCCGCGGGAGATGACGTACCCGGCCCCGGTCTCGACCAAGCTCGTGACCCTCCCGGGGATGCCCCGCACGCGCTCGACGGACCCGATGATCATCTTCTTCACCTCGGGCACGACGGGCGAGCCGAAGATGGTGCTCCACGACCAGTCGTACCCGCTCGGTCACATGGTGACGGCCGGGCTCTGGCACGACCTCCGCCACAACGACCTGCACTTCACCCTCTCGGACACGGGCTGGGCGAAGTCCGCCTGGGGCAAGATCTTCGGGCAGTGGATCGCGGGCGCGGCGATCTTCGTGTACGATATCCGGGGAAAGTTCAAGGCGACGGAGATCCTGCCCCTGCTCGAGCGCTACGCGATCACGACCTTCTGCTGCCCGCCCACGATCTACCGGATGCTGATCCTGGCCGATCTCGACAAGTTCGACTTCACCGAGCTCCGGCACTGCACGTCGGCCGGGGAGCCGCTCAACCCCGAGGTGATCCGGGTCTGGAAGGAGGCGACGGGCGTCACGATCTACGAGGGGTACGGCCAGACGGAGACCGTGCTCTGCATCGGGACGTTTCCGCCGATGGAGGTCAAGCCGGGCTCGATGGGCAAGCCCGCGCCGGGCTGGATCATCGAGCTACACGACGACGACGGCCGGCCGGTCGGGATTAATCAGGAAGGAAGGATCGCCGTCAAGCTCGGCCCGCGGCCCGTCGGGCTCTTCCGCGAGTACCTGGGCTCGGAGGAGGAGAACGAGCGGGCGTTCGTGGACGGCTGGTACTACACGGGCGACAAGGCGTACGAGGACGAGGACGGCTACTACTGGTTCATCGGCCGCGACGACGACGTGATCAAGTCGTCGGGGTACCGGATCGGACCGTTCGAGGTGGAGTCGGCCCTGCTCGAGCACCCGGCCGTGCAGGAGGCCGCGGTGGTGGGCTCGCCGGACGTGATCCGGGGGCTCGTGGTCAAGGCGTTCGTGGTGCTGACACCCGGGTTCAAGCCGTCCGAGTCGCTGGTGCGGGAGCTCCAGGCGCACGTCAAGAAGACAACCGCGCCGTACAAGTACCCCCGCCTGGTGGAGTTCGTGGAGACCCTGCCGAAGACGATCTCGGGCAAGATCAAGCGGAACGAGCTCCGGGACGCCGAGCTCCGGAAGTTCCAGAACGGGAACAGCCGGCCGGCATAGGCGGCCCGAGACGCCAATCTTTATCTTTCGTCCCCTCGAATATAACCAGGCGCGAGGGTAGCCAAGCCTGGTCAACGGCGCAGGATTCAGGGTCCTGTCTCGCAGGAGTTCTTGGGTTCAAATCCCATCCCTCGCATTCTCATCTCCCGGTGTATTTTTCATCCTCATCTGGCACCACATGGTCGTCCCACGCTTCGGACACGCACCGGCGCACCGCACTGGATCTGGTTGTTCGCTTCGTGGAATGGACGCCGCCACCGGGCCCATTCGCCCCGGGAACGGACGCGGAACAGCCGAGGGGAATGGAGGAACGGGAGAGAGGTAGCCCATGGCAGAGCACAGCGAATCCAGACTGGCGGTCGTCGCGGCCATCGTCGGCAACCTGATCATCGCGATCATCAAGTTCGTCGCGGCGGCACTCACCGGCTCGTCGGCGATGATCTCCGAGGGCATCCACTCGCTCGTCGATACCGGGAACGGCGCCCTCGTGCTGCTGGGCATGAACCGCGCCCGGCAGCCGGCCGATGCGATCCACCCGTTCGGCCACGGCAAGTCGCTCTACTTCTGGACGCACATCGTGGCGGTCTCGATCTTCGGCATCGGCGGCGGCATGTCGGTGTACGAGGGGATCACACACATTCTCCGCGTGGCACCGGGCGCCGAGCTGGGCGATCCCACGGCGGCCTACATTGTGCTCGCGATCTCGCTCGTGGTCGAGGGCGGGTCGTTCACGATCGCTGTCAGGCAGTTCCTCCAGGCGAAGGGCGAATCGAGCGCCTGGCAGTTCATCAACCGATCGAAGGACCCCAGCCTCTACACCGTGGTGCTCGAGGACAGCGCGGCCCTGCTCGGCCTCGTCTTCGCATTCCTCGGGATCTTCCTCGGCCACCTGTTCAACAACGCGTACCTCGACGGTGTGGCCTCGGTCGCGATCGGGCTGCTGCTGATGAGCGTGGCCTGGGTCCTCTCGTCGCGGACGAAAGGATTGCTGCTCGGCGAGGGCGTGACCCCCGAGGAGCTCGCCGATATCCGGCGGCGCGTGGAGTCGGACCCGGCGATCGAGCGTGCCGGCGACATTCTGACCATGTACATGGGCCCGGACGACCTCCTGGTGAACATGGGAGTCTGCTTCGTCCCGGGCACGACGGCCGAGCAGATGCACGTAGCGATCCGCCGCATCGAGACCAGCGTGAAGAGCGCGTACCCCGAGGCCCGCCGGATCTACATCGAGGCGGAGTCGCTGCCCGCCGTCGCGACGGCGAACTGCCCGGAGAGGCCGGACTTCGAACACGACGATACCCGGCAAACATAACGTGAGAGAAACGACCCGCGGCCCGGGATTGCCCGAATCGCGGACGTCGGGATACTCCCTCTTTCGTCCCGGCCGAAGCGTGGCCGCAGCGGATCCTATCGCCGGCTTCTCCGACGCGATCGCCGTCAGGGGACCATGACGAACCGCGGCCGGGCGGATCCGAGGGAAAGGATATTAATGGGGGTAGCCTATGTTGCCCCGCAGAGCAATCTGTGAGAGTGCCTCAGATGGACAACAGACGATTTGGCGGGCCGCGTGGCGGTTCCAGAAATTACAGCAGCGGCCCGAGAGAGATGACCAAGGTGACCTGTTCGGACTGCGGGAAAGAGTGCGAAGTCCCCTTCAAGCCGACGGAGGGCCGCCCCGTCTACTGCTTCGACTGCCTGCCGAAGCACAGGCAGCAGCGCTTTTAATCGAACTCGGGATTGCCTTTCGGTATCCCACAATTTTACGAACGACCCGAACATCCGGAACCGACAGTCACGGTGCGCGCCGAGGCTGATCCGTCGGTATCCCGGCATGTGATCGATTCCGCCGGCGCACTGGCATCGTGGGAAATGGGAGCATGCACAGGTATATACTGCGCAAACGCCCATGTTAGTCCCCGAAGCGAGGTAGGGTAGTCAGGAGATCCCGACGGGCCCATAACCCGTAGACCGATGGTTCAAATCCATCCCTCGCTATCCCCGTTTATCATCTATTCGTCTTCCCGCCCTTCCCGTCCGATCCTCCCCGACCGTGCTGAGGCTTTCCCCGCGACGGTGTCGGGGGCGTCCACCTGAGCCGGGGGGTGGGATTGTGCCGGTCTCGTCCGGCGCCGGGTTTCCCGGGGAGTTTCTCCGTCGCTCCCGGCTCGCGCCTCGTTCTCCTCCACCCTCGCCCTGACGATCCGCTCGACAAGGGTCGGGGGAAGCGGATGGTCCGGGGTGAACCGGATGGTCGTGCCGGAGACATGGTAGCCCTCGAGCTCTCCCAGGAATCGCTCGACCGTCGGCCGGCTCACGACGATGAGGCTGCTGTGCTTCGGGAACGCCGCGAAGTGGACGAGGGAGCCGTGGTATTTGTAGGTCGGAATGCGGTAGCTGATCGACTCGGCGGCCTCCGGCGCGGCCGCACGGATGAACGCG
>JBDKUZ010000136.1:0-8998 GCA_039679395.1 Methanospirillum sp.
CATTCTCTGCAAACTCGGCGACGACATTCCCGATTCCAAGAGGGTCGACAAGGTACCGCGTCAGGATCCCATTCCGTCGCAGGCCGACCCGGTTCCCAAGGGCGTCATAAACGTACTCCTGAACGCCCTCGGGCGAAGAGACGCGTATGAGCCGGTTGTCGTAATTGTACTCGAATGTCGTTGTTCTATTCCCTTCCTTTCGGCTCACCATGTTGCCGTTTGCATCATACGTAAACGTGGTGGACCCGGCTCCCTTGTACTGGTTCATGACATTTGTCATGTACGAGTCGGTCGCTCCGTCAGCAATGACAGCGATACGATTGCCCGAGGCGTCGTATTCGTAGCTGGTGATTTTGCCATCGGGGTACGTGGTCTTCACCAGCTGGCCTGCGGCATCGTATTCGTATCGATATCGACCGTCCTGAGAATCGACCTGAACCAGATTTCCAGCGGCATCGTACCCATTCTCAAACCGGGAGAGCTCCGAACCGGTTGGATTGTAATTTTTCAGGGCCGACAGGCGCCCGTCGGCATCGTATCCGTACAGTGTGAACGCACCGCTCCGCAGATCCCTCCGTATCACCCTGCCCGCGGCGTCGTAGGTATATGCCACGATGACGCCATCGTTTCTATCCGATACCCGGATCAGATTGCCCGCCCTGTCGTAGTAGTACTGTGTGACGTCCCCGGTTCCCTCCCTTCGCTGGATCAGGCGGCCGGCTGAATCATAGAAATACGTGAAGGAATTTCCGTCCGGTAACTGGATCGATGTCGGCTGTCTATGATTGTTATACGTCATCGAGATCGTGCCGGCAGGGTTCGTGGCGGTCAGGATATTCCCGGCATCATCGTACGTGTACGCCGCAGATGAGCCGTCGGGATAATCGATCCGTGCCAATTGCCCTCGATTGGTGTACTGATATCTGACGGCCTCACCCTTGCGGTCGGTTCTCTGGATGGTATTGCCACGAGCATCGTACGCCCTTGACTCGGTACGAGAATCCGGATACGCAGTCCGGATCAGATTCCCCGCGGAATCGAAACTGAAATTCATGATGTTTCCGCGGGGATCGGTGACCGACTCGACTGTATCGAATCGACTCTCATAGCCAAGCGCCGTCATGTGCCCGAGGGGATCGGTGATCGATTGCACATGGTGCTTGTCGTCGTAGGTCAGGTGATGCGTGTTTCCAAGTGCGTCGGTGATCGCCACAAGGTCATCATCTCCATCATACCCGAACCGCATGGTGTTTCCGGATGCCTTCCCGCTCTGCACGAGCTGCCCGTTCTCATTCATCTGCAGGATGAGAGCAGACCCTGCAGCATCTCTGATGGTGGTGGTTCGTGAAGGCTCTTCATAGCTGAACGATTTCGTCTCCAGTGTCGAGTTTATCGATGTCTCCACGACTCGCCCATCGCCATCGTGGCGGAAGGTGCGAGCGATGCCTCCGGGAACCGTGACATCCATCAGTCCATACATCGCGTCCTGCGAATCGTACGTATAGGTGGTGATGCCGCCATCGGGTGCCGTCACCGATGTGAGAAGGGTCTTTCCCGCGTCATACGAATACCGTGTCCGTTTTCCCTGGTAATCGGTCAGGGTTGCGATGCGCCCCTCAGGAGTATACTCTATCGAGAACCGGTCACCATCGGAATGCTCTATCACGGTCAACCGGTCAGAGGTATAGGTCAGGGTCAGCTGGTTTCCGTTCGGATCGATTATCGCGGTTGGCTGTCGGTTCGTTCCGAACCGGACTGATCCGCCTCCTCGCAGGGTCAGGGTCGAGGTGCCATCACCGTGAAGCGTTAGGCTCCGATCGCCTCCTTCTTCAATATAGGTGCCGTTACCCATCGCTCGCAGGCTGGCGGTGTATCTATCTCCACTCCGGAGCACGATGCTTCCGTCGGCGAACGAATCCAGATGAAGATCGAACGAATGGACCCAGCCATAGCCGAAGGGACCGAGGTAGGATGAGTAGCCGCTCGGGAAAGATCGGCTGAAGAGCATCTGGACGCCGGGCGCAGGGGCCGAGGCGTCCGTGACGCTCTCGAGCGTCGTCGGGGAATAGACGGAGTTCACGTTTAGTGGAGTAGCAATGAGTCCAAACTCCTCGCTCCCGTGCGCCACGACTTCGACAACCCGGCTGAAAGACGAGCCGGCGGGAAGGACCCCGGGGGTCTCCGGGCTGCCGTTCGCGATCACGGTGACCGGCGCGGTCATCGGAGACGGGTCCGTCGCCGACGGGAACCGGATCGAGACGGCGCTCGACGCCGGATCGGCGGCGATGGAGATGAGCGGGGCCGGCATGTCGAGCGTGCCCTTGTTCCCGTACTTGAGGATGAAGGTCGCGGGTCGGTCGGTGCGGATCGTCTCCCGGCCGACGACCTCGACCCAGAAGTCGGACCGCCCGCCGGCCTCGATCGCGAACGGCGTCTCGCCCAGGGCCCGTAACCCGTCGGGGTTCGTGACGTTGACGGTGTAGGAGCCGGGGGCCATGCCTGAGAGGTCGAATGTCGCCGTGAGCGACGTCTTCTCCCCGGCGCCGATCACCGAGCGCGCGGCGAGGGCCGGCCGGCCGTCCCGGTCGAGCGTGACGGTCGCGTTCGGGTCCAGCCAGGCGCCCTGCAACGTCATCGAGACCGTCCCGGTGTTGCCGCCCTTCGCCGGAGAGAACCCGGTGATCGCCGGGAGGTAGACGGGGACGGGGTCCGATGGGTACGCGATCATGGACGCGCGGAGCATCACGTCCCGGGCCTGGTCGGCTCGCGAGATCTGCTGCGTATCCATGAACTCGATGACGTAGAGGCCCGGCTTCGGATTCGGAATGGTCAGTGACGCGTCCGGGCCGCCCGAACCGATCCACTGCTGGTCGCCGCCCCACCGGGTGCGGAAGACCCTGAACCGGCTCCAGCCACCCAGGGCCTGGGCATCGAGCTGGAGCCTGGACTGACCGGTGGGTACCTCGATCCGGTAGAAGACCGAGCCGTACGGACGCTGTATCGTCTCGACCACCCATTCCCCGGGGGTCAGGACCGGGAGCCGGTCCCGGACCTTCAGGATTGCGTGGCCGGCCGAGCCCGCGGTGACCGAGACGGTATAGTTCCCGGGAAGCGGGTTCGTGACCTGAAGGACCTGGTCCTGGTCGCCCGAGTCGGTCGCGACGACCACGCCGTCCCGTTCGAGGGTCACCGTGCCCGGCCAGTTGTAATGGGGGTCGCCGGCGTACCGGGTCTTCTGGAGGGTGACGAACAGGTTCTGGGGGGACTCGAGGGCCAGGTGGACCGTCGCTGTCTCGCCGGCGCGGAGGGAGAGGTCGTCGTTCTGGTGCAGGACGCCCTCGGGGAGCGTGCCGATGCAGAGCCCGGAGGCGAGCGATCGCACGGTATGGTCGGGCCACTCGGCGACGACGTCGTAGACCCCCGTCGCCATCGACGACAGGTCGAAGGTCGAGACGAGCATGGTGGACGACGAATAGACAACCGAATCGGCGGTCCCGACCGTGGTCCCGTTGCGCGCCAGCCGTACCTGCATGCCGGGGACGAACCTGAAGCCGTAGACCTGGACCCTCGTCCCGCGCGCTCGTTCCACCCAGGACGGGGAGAGGTCGGTGACGACAGGAGTTGTCGACTTGAGAACGAACTTCTCGACCCGGTTCTTCCCCTGATCCGTCGCGAACACCGTGCCCGCATCGTCCGCCGCGACACCGATCGGTCCCCAGGTATCGAACTGGCCGTCGCCGGACCCGGGTTCTCCAACACACGCGATGAACGTCCCGTCCGCCGAGAACTTCTGGATGCGGCGCTGGGTCACATCGGTGACGTACACGTCTCCGACGCGGTCGACCGCGATGCCGTAGGGTTCGTAGAACTGCCCAGGCCCAGCGCCCTCGATGCCCCACTGCGTGACGTAGGTGCCGTTCGACGTGAACTTCTGGATGCGGTGGTTGCCAGTATCGGTGACGTAGACGTTGCCGGCGTTATCCACGGCGATGCCCTGCGGGAGAGAGAACTGGCCGTCTCCCGGGCCTGACCCTCCCCATGCCGTGAGGAACGTGCCGTCCGAGGAGAACTTCTGCACGCGGCGATTGCCGGTATCGGCGACATAGACGTTCCCCGCGCCGTCGACGGCGATACCATAGGGATAATTCAACTGCCCGTCCTCCGAACCGTAACTTCCCCATGACGCGACGAAGTCGCCGGACGATGTGAACTTCTCGACGCGGTGGTAATCGATGACATAGACGTACCCGTCCCCGTCGACAGCGACGTCGACCGGCATGTCGAACCGTCCATCGATCGAGCCCTGAGCGCCCCATTGCGAGATGATTGTCCCGTCCCGTGCGAACTTCTGGATCCGGCACACGTTCGGATCGGCGACGTAGACGTTGCCCTCACGGTCCGTGTCGAGGCCACGGGGCGAGCTGAACATCCCTTCCGTGTCGTAGCCGGAAGCCTCGTACGCCCGGATGAAGACGCCGTCCGATCTGAAGAGCTGGATCCGGGAATTGCCCTTATCGGCGACGTAGACAATCCCGCCCGGGCCGACGGCGATGCTGTTCGCGTCGATGATTCCACTACCATCCCACCAGTTGCCCCCAAACTGTCCGGGCTGGGAGCCCGCGCTCCCCCATCTCGCGATGAGCATCCCGTTCGGCGCGAACTTCTGGACCCGGAAGTTCATGCAGTCGAAGACGTAAATCGCCCCTTCGCGGTCGATGGCGATACCTGCAGGGCCCTGGAACTGTCCGTCGCCCGTTCCCGTGCTTCCCCACTCATCGAGGTAGTCGCCATTCGGCGTGAAACTCTGGACGCGGTCGTTCACGGGGTCGGTCACATAGACGTTCCCGGCGGGGTCGACGGCAACACCCCATGGGCTGCTAAAGTACCCATATCGCGATCCATCGCCGAACTGGCCGGGGCCGGCGCCTCTGCTCCCCCACTGGTCGAGGTAGTCGCCGTTCGATGAGAACTTCTGAATTCGAGCGTTGCCGGGATCAGCGACATAGACGTTGCCCGCAGTGTCAACGGCGATCCCTTTGGGACTGCCGAACTGCTGGTCTCCGGAGCCGTAGCCTCCCCATTTCGCGAGGAACGTGCCGTCGGAGGAGAACTTCTGGATCCGGTAGTTCCCCGCGTCGGCTACGTACACGTTCCCCGCAGCGTCCACCGCAATACCGGAGATGGAGTTGAACTGCCCGTCTTCGGCGCCGGACCCTTCCGACCCGGTGCCGTCACCGCCCCACCGCGCGAGGACTTTTCCGGTCGGGGAACGCTTCACGATCTGATGGGTATCTCTGGTGCCCTCGTAGATGTTGCCGGCGGTATCGACGGCGACAGCCATCGGGAGATAGCCGTGGACGGATCCGGCATCCCCGCCCCACTGCCCGGCAAATACGTACTCCTCCGCCGCGGCGGGCGGGGCGATGGCGCACGCGAGCAATAGAACCAGGAGCAGGGCGCCCGCGGGGGCGTTCCGGACGATGTGAAAATGCATTCCCTGTAATTGCAGAGGCAGAGGAAAAGGATGTTGATCCGTCCGCAGGCGCGGGAGTGTGGACCATCGCGCCCCTGGACGGAGAGATTCAAAGATTATTGAAGAGCCAGACGACGTCCGAGAAGTCGACCCGGCCGTTCCTGTTGCAGTCGAACGCCGCCACCGGCTCGTTGCCGGCAATCCAGGTCATCTGGTTGAAGTACAGCACGACGTCGGCGAAGTCCTTCCGGCCGTTGCCGTTGACGTCGTCGTACAGCCCGTCGCCGTTCGTGTCCGTGGGGAGGAGCGTGCCGGGCGGTATGGCGAGGACGGCCGCCACCGTGATGTACGCCGTCCTCCGCAGTCCGGCCGATCCGTCGGCGTTGTAGACCCTCAGGGCCGTGTCGTAGGTGCCCGCCTGGGCGTACGCATGAACCGGGTTCCGGGCCGTGGACGAGGCCGTCTCGAGGAGCCATGCGTCGTCCTGCTGGCCCCAGTTATTGTCGGGGTTGACCTCCCCCCCGAAGACGGCTACGCTGCCGTCCCGGAGCGCGACGCAGGAGTGGGCGCGCCGTTGATGGAGGGTGTACGTCTGCTGCACGGACCAGGAAGCGTTGTGCTCGACCAGGCGGATCACGTCGTTCCACCATCCCCACGTCATGATCCTCCCCGGCCCCGACCCGCCCATGATCAGGATGCTCCCGTCCGGCAGGGCGGCGCTGCCGTGGTACCTCCGGCCGTAGAAGAGGCCGCTGTAGTTCCCCAGGTCCTGCTCGGTCCAGGTGACGCCCTGATCCGCGGAGATCCAGAGATCGCCGTAGGTCCGGGGCAGGGTCGGGTCGTAATGGAACCCTCCGGTCATCGCGATGCGCCCGTCGGCGAGGACGACGGCGGAGAGGCCGTACCGGGGGCCCCACGCGGCACCGGCCGTCTGCTGCGTCCAGGTGGCGCCCCTGTCCGTGGACCGCCAGACATCGTTCCTATCGCTGCCGGTATTTCCTCCCATCAGGACGATGCTCCCGTCCGGCAGGGCGACGGCGGCGTGACTGTCCCGGCCGGGCCATTGCGCATGGTCGGCCTGCTGCGTCCAGGTGGCCCCCTTATCCGTCGAGCGCCAGACGTCGTTCAACCCGGCATTCGTCGAGTCCCTTCCGCCCATCACGACGATACTCCCGTCGGGGAGGCAGACGGCTGCGTGGCGCGATCGGGCGGGCCACGCGGCCGCGTCCGTCTGTTTCGTCCAGGTCGCTCCCTTATCCGTCGACCGCCAGACATCGTGCAGCGGCCCGCCGGAGTACCCTCCCGTCATGACGATGCTCCCGTCGGGGAGGGCCACGGAGGCCGGGTACGAGCGGGGAGTCCACGGCACGGCGTCGGACTGCCGCGTCCAGTTCGCCGCCGAGTAGGTCTCGTCGCCGAAGTACCAGGCCCAGCCCGCCGGGGACCCGCTCGAGCCGTCGGTGAAGGAGACGGCGAGGGGTGCGATCCCGGTAGTCGGGCTGGCCGAGAACGAGGCGACGGGGACGGCCGCGGCACCCGGAGACGCGAACAGCCCCGCGAAGAGGAGGAACACGACGATGAGCCATCGGGAAGAGTACGCCATACGGTGAAGGTGTCGCCGGAAGCATTCCTAAACGTATCGATCCGTCTCGCCGGGGACCTCGAGGTTCCGAAGGACTGCGGCGAACGTCCGGGCGGCCGCCATCCAGCGAGAGAGATCGTACTCGTTCGCATACTCTCTCTCGAGCATGCCAGGGCCGCGGCGCGAGTCCGGACGCGGGCCATCCGGGAACCGCGCCACCGCGCGCGCCGCGTCCCCGACCCCCCGGAGATGGCCGTCGCGGACCGGCGGCGTCCGTCGAACCCCGGTCGCCGCGATCAAAATAAATACCATTAACATCCGTCCGCCGGATCGTACAGCATCGAGACGCGGAGAGATGCAATGAACCGGACACTCCTGTTGATCGCCATCGCCGCCATCGCGATCGTCGGCATCGGCGTCGGTCTCCTGCTCCCGGGTCTCCAGGGCGGGCTTCTCACCGGGAGTATCGTGCCGATGACGACCATCCCCCCGATGACGAACAAACTCACACCCACACCCGTCCCGCCGGTCGTCATCACGGTTGCCGGGAGCTACTCGCCGTACAGGAAGTGGAACGACAACGTGGGGGCGTACGACTGGTACTGGAACCTCCAGAGCGTGAATACCTACGACGCGACCCGCCTCCCGGCCGGCGTCGTGGTGCAGAAGGCCGCGTGGACGATCACCGGGACGCTGGACGACGGCAGGACCACCGCGCGGGTATCCCAGTACTCGGAGCGCTGGGCGGGTTTCCCGGATTACGGCATCCCGCCCCAGGAACTCCCGGTGACCGATTCCTACACCATAAACGACGGGTACACCTGGATCGGGTGTTACGGCCCCGACCTCTGTCCCTCGAGCGAATGGGTGAACCGGCCCCCGTTCACGGCCAGCTGCACCGTCACGGCCACCGACGGCACCTCGTATACCAGGTCGTTTTCGTTACTGCGTACGTGAGACGGGAGGGGAGAAACGGGAGCGATGCTCCCCTTCGTCTATGCGAGGATCGGGACCTGGTGGTACCAGGGCGACGAGATCGACACCGTCTGCCTCCGCGACGACGAGCGCACAGTCCTCTTCTACGAGGTGACGTGGCAGGACGCCGTGGACGCCGTGGCGGCCCTCGAGCTGCTCGAGGAGATGGCGCCGCGGACCGCGCCGGCCCTCTCGCCGGAGGCGTGGCGGGAGTTCCCCGGCTCCAGCCGTCCCTCATCGGTACGATCGAAGTGGTGATCGAAGCTGACGAGCCGGAGGCCGTACAGGGAGGCAAGGGCATACTGGTAGGCATCGTCGAAGTCGAGCCGATATTTTTCCGCCGCCTCGACCAGGAGGCCATGGCTTGCGAGGGGCAGCGTCATGACCTGGATTCCCTTTTTCACAATGTCCTGGTCGAGAAACGTGAGGTACTCCCGGTAGCGCCCGTACTTGACGTGAATGCCGTCGAGGCTCGCAAAAAGAGAGAAGGTCTCCGAACGGAGCCACCCTGCCGGGACGGCTCCGGCGGCCCCCCGAGGCACTCCCGCACCCCCGCCGGGCCTGTTCGTCCTTCCGATCAGGCGAGCGCCGGGACGGCGTCGGCCCAGTTCTCGACGGCCGCGAGGATCGCGTCGGCCGAGTACGAGGAGACGGTGACGGTCTCGCGGCCGATGGTGACCGTATAGACCTCGCCGTTCGCGTCGTGGCAGCGGACCACGGCCGAGAACGAGTCCGTGTCCGTCGCGTGGACGGCCGTCCCGCCCATGGCCGTCGCGAGCGCGGCGTTGCCGAGCACGGTCGCGACGTTGGCGGTGTACGCCGCGACGGTCGGGCACTTGACCGAGACCTGGCCCACGGCCCGGGCCTCGCCGTCCTCGTACACGATCCGGGCCGTGTACGCCTCCCGCGTCTTCTCGACCGCGGGCAGGTTCTCGGTGCCCGACTGGTACGCCGTGCACCCGAACGGG
>JBDKUZ010000137.1:0-13565 GCA_039679395.1 Methanospirillum sp.
ACGTCACGGACCCGAACCGCGGCTCGGTCGTCTCGGGGGCCCATGACGACAACGGGGTCACCTGGTACAGGGTCTACTTCGACGCCGTCCGGTCCGGCGACAAGTGGGTGCTCGACAAGTTCTACAACAACGACATGGCGTTCACCGCGGCCCTGTTCGACAAGAACGACATGCGGCGGGTCGCCCACGCCGACCCGCACACCGTGATCATCAACGACTCGACCACGAACACGGGCGAGATCGGCTGGTACCGTCTCTCGCTCGCCGAGTACCGCGAGGGCAAGGGCTACGACCACATGGGGTTCTGGACTTTCAACACGGGCGACATCCTCGGTAACGGGACCGCGACCCGGTACATCGTCGGCGCCGCGAATGTCTCCTATTCCGGGCCCTCGCACTACACGCTCTACGAGGTCGTGCGCTCCGGTGACGGCTGGGAGGTACCCGCCTACGTCGACGCCGGCATCCCGCTCGACACCGGACTGGTCCAACTCGACGCCATCCCGTACGAACTCGTCGACCACACGGACCCGCACTTCGCGGTCGTGACCGACACCGCTACCACCGGCGGGCTCACCTATGCCGGCCTCTCCCTCGGCGAGATCCTCGAGGGCACGCTCGGATACCCGCCCGAAGGGCCGGGCCCGATCGGCGGCTCCACCGGCTACTTCCTGGTCTCGACCGTTCCGGCCGGGGCCGCGATCTCCCTCGTGGACATCTCGGGCACGGCGTACCCCGTCGGCAATACGACGGCGGGACCGCTGAACGTCACCATCTACCTCACGGCCACGCCCATGCGCTCGATCGTCGCGAACCTCTCGGGGTACCGCGATGCGGTCTATAATATCACGGACTACCCGGCGCAGGGGGAGACCGTTCCGGTCACGCTGACCCTCGAGCCGATCTCCGACCCGCAGCCGTTCAAGCCCCTCTCCGTCCCCGGACGGATCCAGGCCGAAGACTACAACCTGGGCGGCGAGGGCGTCGCGTACCACGACACCACTCCCGGCAACGAGGGCGGCGCGTACCGCCACGACGACGTCGACATCGAGACCGGGAACGGCGTCACCGATGTCGGCTGGATCCGGAACGGCGAGTACCTGACCTACACCGTGAACGTCACGGAGACCGGCGACTATCTGGTCTCGGCCCGCGTCGCGAGCCCCAACAGCGGCCGGTACGCCGCCTTCTCGGTCGACGGAGGCCGGCCTATCTCGATCAGGGTCCCCAACACCGGGTCGTTCGACACGTACGTGACCGCCACTCTCGCCTCCACCTTCGACATGCCCGGGGTCACGGCCACGCAGACCCCGATGCCGACCGCCACGGGTATCGAGAACCAGCTGATCCCGATCCGGCTCACCGCCGGGACACATGTCATCGAGATCGTGTTCACTGGTGACGGCCAGAACCTCGACTGGTTCGAGCTGACGCCGTATGTCCCGCCGACACCCACCCCGACGCCGGTCGGCCCGCAGTCGTACAAGCCGCTCTCGATCCCCGGGACGATCCAGGCGGAGGACTACAACCTCGGCGGTGAAGGCGTCGCGTACCACGACACCACGCCCGGCAACGAGGGCGGCGCGTACCGGCACGACGACGTCGACATCGAGACCGGAAACGGCATCACGAACGTCGGCTGGATCCGCAGCGGCGAGTACCTGACCTACACCGCGAACATCACAGACGCCGGCCAGTACACGATGAGCGCCCGCGTGGCTTCCCCGAACAGCGGCCGGACGATCGCCGTCTCCGTCGACGGCGCGGCTGCGGCCACGATCGCGGTCCCGAACTCGGGCTCGTTCGAGGCCTTCAGGACCGTCGAGGTCCCGGTTACGCTCGCGGCAGGCACACACACCCTGAAGCTCGTCTTCGCGGGCGACGGCCAGAACCTCGACTGGATTTCGTTCTCGCAGGGTCCGATCACGACGACGCCGACGCCGACACCCGTGCCGTCGGGCGCGAGCTTCGTCGCCGTGCCGACGACGGCCGCGCACGGCAGCGCGGTGAAGTTCACGGTGACGCCGGCGAGCGGCAAGAGCATCGGCTCCGCCTGGTGGTCGTTCGACGCGCCGGCGCACCTGAACACGTGGAACTCGCGGGCGACGAACCCGACGTTCTTCTACCCCGCGGCCGGCACCTTCAGCCCGCTCGTGAAGATCACGTACACGGACGGCTCGACCGAGACCGTCCAGCGCACGAACTACATCCGCGCGACCTGAACCTCCCCTTTTTCCGGGACTGCGGTCGCTATCGGCGGCCGCTCCGCACCGGGCCGGACGGCCCGCCTCGCCGCCCCTCCGGTCTCGTCACGACCGTGGAGAACCGTCCCGGCGCTCGCCCCGCCGGAAAAACTGGTGATGTGTGCGGGAGGAGAGCGTCCCGCCGGGATCATCGGTTTGAGGGCCCCGACCCAAGCCCTCTCTTCATGGAGCGTCTCTGTCTCTTGGTCGGCGTTACGGTCCGACGCGGACGGAGCGGGAGGGAGCGGTCCTGCCCGGATCGCTCGGCGAGCCCTTGTCTCCTCCCCACCAGGCATCGGCCATGGTGAGGGCCGCCCTGACCTGCGTCTCGAGGGGAGGGATGTCCTGCTCGATCGTGGCCCAGACCGCCTCGTAATCGATGCCGAAGGAGGGGTTGGCGAGCCGGTTGTGCATCCTGATCAACCGGTTCCACGGGATCTCGGAGTGAACGGCGTGGAAGACGGGCGTTACGTTCTTTGCCGCCTCGCCCATCCCCCGAAGGAGACGCCCGGCCATCGCCAGGTCGTTCGGGCGCGAGTCGAGGTCGCGGGCGGAACGGACGCGGTCGCGGATCTCGTCAAGGCCCGTGCAGGCGTCGAGGATCGTGCGGAGGTGGAGGAGGTCGCTCTTGGTCATCCGTGGATCACCCTGGCCTCCCGGAGAATCGAGTCACGGTAGTACGGACCGAGCGACCGCTCCGTGATGACGTCGACGGGCACGCCGAGCTCGTCCGCGAGCCGTTCCTCGAGCTCGGCCAGACGAAACAGGGACGGTGTCTTCTCGAACCGGACGAGCAGGTCCAGGTCGGACGCGGCCGAGGAATCGCCCCGTGCACGCGACCCGAAGAGCGAGATCCTGACCGCCCCTTCCGGAGCCAGGATGCCGATGATTCGCTCCTGTGCTTCCCTCGCGAGCAAAATCGAGACCGGCCGCTTCGAATCTCCTTTCGCCGATAGATCCACAAAGATAATCGTACGTCCGAGTTCTTCAAGCTGATCCCGCCCGGCGTCCTTCGGTCTCTATCAGGCCCTTCCCCGGACACCTGACAGTCCATACTGTCCTTCGTGGCCGCATAGCGCGCTTTCATGACCCTTTGAAACGCGGGCGGGTACGCCCCAGGAGGTCGTCGCGGCCGAACCCTGCCGCGCCGGCCGCATCCTTTTTCAGCCGGGTCTCTCCACGTACTGGTACTGCCCGCCTGTCGCGAGGTGCGGGCACGGGTGCTGCGCCGCCGACGTTCGATCCCGGCGGAGGGGCACCTGCGACCGCTGGTGATACGGGATGAACGGGACCGGGCCGATTGCCGAACTCGCGGCCCTCCATGCCGGCTTTCCGCTCGCCGGCGGCCCTCCGAACGGCCTTCTCTCGGCCGATCCCGCCCTCTTCGACTACCTCCTCTCGGTGCTTCGGGAAGATCCGTGCCCCCCGCCGGCACGGAGCGCGGAGGCGTGGCACGCCTTCCTCTCCCTCCTCGACGGTCATACGGTCCGGCCGCTCCTCGCCCATCGTCTCCTGGGGCATCCCGCCGGCGTCCGCCCGCCGGCCCATGTCGTCGACCGGCTCCGGGACGAACTCCTCCGGTCGGCCGCCGTGGCGATGCGGGAGGACCGGGTCCTTGCGGCGCTGCTCGAGCGGCTGGGCGAGATCGGGATCGCGCCGCTGCTCCTGAAGGGCGCGGCGCTCTCGCGCTCGGTCTATCCCGATCCGTCCGCGCGCCCGGGGTCGGATGTCGACCTGCTCGTCCGCGAGGACGAGCTGGAGTCCTGCTCGGAGACCATCGCCGAAATGGGGTACCGGGCGCCGTACGACTTTCACGCCTTCTCCCCCTTCACGACCCCGCACCAGGTCTTCCTGCCGCCGCCGGGTGCCCCGACGGCGAGACCACTCGAGCTCCATTGGGGGCTCGGGCAGGGGTTCGCCCAGGACTCCGCGCGGCTCGACGGCCTCTTCTCGCGGTCGATCGCCGTGCCGTATCCCGCCTTCGCATTCCGGACCCTGAGTCATGCCGACCACCTGGTCTTCTGCGCGCACCACGCCCTGTACCACCACGGCGACAGGGTCAGACTGGGCTGGATCTGCGACCTCGCGTACCTCTCAAGGCTCCTCACCCGGGCCGACTGGGAGGCGCTCCCCGCGAGGGCGGTCGAGCACCGTGCCCGGATCGCGACCGGGACGGGCCTGCGGATGGCCTCTGCATGGGCAGGGTCCCCCCGCCCGAGCGATGCCGTCCTCGCGGGCTGGCCGGAGCCTTCCCGGGCCGAGCTCGCCGACTGGAAGTACGTCGCGCGAGAGGGGGCGCCCAGGCTCGACGTCCTGCGAATGCAGCTTCACTTCATCCCCACGCGCCGGGGAAAGGCGCGGTACCTGGTCGGGAGCGTCTTTCCGCCGCGGGGAAAGATCCTGTTCGATCTCGGGCGGGAGCAGTCGGCGCCAGGCTCGACCTGTCGCTGGTGGCTCTCGTACTGGAGGCGGAGGTGACGGGGCGGTTCGCCTGCCAGGCGGGACCCCTCACTCTTCGCGGGCGTCGCGCACCGTCTCATGTACCGGCAACAGGGTCGCGTCGATCAGGGCCGGAAACGGGGCGGCGAGCCGCCACCGGAGACTGCCCGGAGAACGGATCCCGGCCAGCCGTCCGAAGCACCACAGCCTCTCCTCGATGCCGTCGGACCGCACGACTCTCCGGATCTCCCACGGCAGGATCCGGGTGCCGATCCGGCTGACCAGCCGGTGGCGGACCAGCAGCCGATACCCAGGGGCCGCGAGCCGGACGCAGGACCGGACGACCCGCCTCCTCTCCCGAAGGTACCGGAACCGCGCGAGGCCCCACCATCCTCCGCGAACGGGCGACCTCTCCCGGTTCCGCTGCCGCGAGCGGACCACCCCGATCACCCGGTTTCGTTCGACGGCGGACGGGTCGGGGAGTGCATTGCCGTCGCCCTGGGTCGTGATGGCAGCGCCGTCGGTCGCGATCGCCCGGTGAACGATTACCTGGTCGCGGTCGGGGCGCCTGAAGGCGATGACGTCCCCCGGGCGGACCGGGTCGTCCGGGGCGTACGTAAGGAGGTCGAGGTCCGCGAACGTCGGGCTCATGCTCCTGCCCAGGTAGATCAGCGTGTTCTCGGGGAGAGCCTGCCGCGGAGCCCCGTCCGCGTCTCCGGTATCAGCCGTCGTATCGCGCATTTCGTCCAGACGCCGCTACGATCAGATTATTGCCCCGCCTAGAAAGATACATGGGTATGCCATCCGGTTGCAGGGTCGCGGCAGATCCCTCCACCGTCTTCCGGGAGGAGCTCGACGACTGGGCCCTCCTCTTCAATCCCGATACGGGAACCGTCTTCGGCCTGAACCCCGTGGGGGCGTTCGTGCGGAAGCACCTCGACGGGTCGCGGACCGTCGAGGAGCTCGCGGACCTGGTCCGGCAGGGCTTCGAGGACGTCCCCCCCGATGTGGAGGCGGAGGTCGCCGCCTTCGTGGAGGAGCTCGTCGGGATGGGATTCGCGGAGTACCGGGCGTCCTGATGCCCAGGGTGATGCGGACCCCGCGCTCGCTCGAGATCGATATCACGAGCCGGTGCAACCTCCGGTGCGCATACTGCTACCACTTCTCGAGCGAGGGGGACGTGGCGGTCGACCTCCCGACGGAGGAATGGCTGACGTTCTTCGACGAGCTCGGCCGCTGCGCCGTGATGGAGGTTGCCCTCGGCGGCGGAGAGCCGTTCATCCGCGAGGACCTTCCGGACCTGATCGAGGGGGTCGTCAAAAACAGGATGCGCTTTGCCGTCCTCTCGAACGGGACCCTCGTGACCGACGACCTCGCCGCGTTCCTGGCCGGGACGCGGCGGTGCAACTACGTGCAGGTATCCGTCGACGGTTCCTGTCCGGAGGTTCACGAGAGCTGCCGGGGCCCGGGGACCTTTCCGGAGGCGGTCCGCGCAATCGAGCTGCTGCGGGAGCACGGCGTGCCTGTCGCCGTGCGGGTGACCGTCCACCGCCACAACGTCCGCGACCTTCCGGAGATCGCCCGGTTCCTCCTCGACGACCTGGGGCTTCCCACGTTCTCCACGAACGCCGCGTCGTACCTCGGGCTCTGCCGGGGCCACGCGGACGGAATAGCACTCACCGTCGAGGACCGGGTCCTCGCGATGCGGACCCTCGTGGAGCTCGATGAGCGCTATGGCGGCCGGATCCGGGCGGCCGCCGGCCCCCTGGCCGAGGCCCGCATGTGGCGGGAGATGCTCCGGAAAGCGGAGGAGGGCGCCGACGGGGACGGCGACGGGGGCTGCCTCTCCTCGTGCGGCGGGGTCTTCTCCAAACTGGCCGTGCGCGCCGACGGCGTCTATATCCCCTGCACCCTCCTGCCGGGGATCGAGCTCGGGAGGATCACCGTCGACGACCTCGAGACCCTCTGGACCAACCACCCCGAGCTCGCGAGGCTGCGGAGCCGGCAGGCCCTGCCGCTCGCCGGGTTCGAGGAGTGCACCGGGTGCGGGTACATTTCCTCCTGCCGGGGCGGGTGTCCGGGCCTGGCCTCCACCCTCACCGGGAGCCCGTATCGGCCGAGCCCGGACGCGTGCCTGCGGCGGTTCCTGCAGGAGAGCGGTCTCGGCCCCGGGTCGTTTCCAGGGCACGGCATCACGCCATGAGGCGCCAGAACTCCCCCTCTCGCGAGATCCGCAGGACGGCATGGTCGACGGCGAGCAGGATCCCCCTCGCGCCGAGCAGCAGCTCGCGCTTCCGACGCAGTTTCTCCTCGAACGAGAACCTCTGCCAGAACCTCGAGTAGACCTCGAACGAGCTCTTCACGACGGCGTCGACCCCCTCGGAGAGTGGGACAGCGAGGAGGGCATCGTCCGGAGACTGCTCGATCACGTAGACCGCCCGCAGCGGGTACCCCTCGTTGATGTCGACGTACCGGCCGAGGGCCCTGTCCTCGTTCGGC
The DNA here is from genome assembly GCA_039679395.1 of Methanospirillum sp. GTDB lineage: Archaea > Halobacteriota > Methanomicrobia > Methanomicrobiales > Methanospirillaceae > UBA288. Next base: position 7,182 of record JBDKUZ010000137.1, read on the forward strand.
TCGAGCCATGCGCTCCACGTCGGGAGGCCGTGGGCGTGATAGGTGCCGTCCGAGCCCCTGACGACGGCGACCATGTCGTCGGAGACCGCCCGCCACGGAGGGCCGATCCGCCGCGCTGCCGTCGTCTTCCCGGCCCCGCCCGTCCCGATCAGGACGGAGGCGAGACCGTCCCTCTCCACCAGTGCGCCGTGGAGCAGGGTGACCCGATCGGAGAGCAGGAGGAAGGTCGCGCCGAGGATCATTGATAGGTACCCTACATAGGACGGAGGGCCGCCGGAGACCTCGCCGTACGGAAACGAGAGCACGAAATGATAGTCACGGCTTCCGTCGTGCCAGACCCGCAGCCAGGGATGGACGGGCAGCACCGTCCGCTCCGCGGTCGAGGTCGGCCGATCTCGCTCCCACTCTTCGGAGGAGACCAGGCGGATGCAAAGCGCGTCCGCCGGGCCCGACTCCCGGAGGTTCACGATCTCCGCGAGCCGGGGGAGAAGGCCCGCCGTGCTCTCCGATGGAATATAGTGGACCGAGAGGTCACGGTCGAGAAGAAGAAACGACCTCACACACGTGTACCGGTTCTCTGGATGGGTGCTTCGTCGTTCGGCAGGTCCGCGTCTCAGTGCAGTCCGTATCCAAACACGCACACAGTGATGACAAAGTGCCCCGATCGGCAGTCCGGGTATACCCTCGAGCCGAAGACACAGGACGCCACCTCATCCACCGAAGTATCGGCTCCATCTGTACAGGTCCCATGCCCGATCTCGGCATCGTTCAGGTCGATCAACCGCGGCCGCTCGTATTTCAAGATCGATCTCCCGTATGCATCAGTGTTGCAATGGACGGCATTTAACACATCCCGACCGGGACAGGAACCTTGGTCAATTCGAGACCGGGCCGAGCCGCCGCGCCGGAGGGAACAGCCCCTCCTCGTCCGCCTTTCCGCAGAACCAGTACGGCGCCCAGAGATCGCGGCTCCGCGAGTAGTTCTGCGCCAGGCAGCTGCCCAGGCAGACGCCTTTCATGGCGCACTCTTCGCAGATTCCTTTCAGCCGGTCGGGAATGCCATTCCGTATCTCGGCGATCACCGGGTGCGTCCGCCAGATTGTCTCGAGCGAGTCCCGCGCCGCGTGGCCGAAGACCATCTCCGGCGTCGTCTCCCCGATCCCGCAGAGGGCGTACGACCCGTCGCCGAGGACGCCGAGGATATTCCGGATGGTGCACCGGCCGCACCCCGCGCCTCCGGCGCCGAAGAGGGAGCCGAGCGGCCGGAAGGCCGGGGGGATACTGACGTGGAGGGGAATTCCCACGTCTTTCGAGAGCGACCCCTCGACCCATCGGGCGATCGCGATCAGCTCGCCGATCGAGAGCGCCTGACCCTCCTCGTGGACGCGGACGCCCCTCGCCGTAGGCTGGACGATGTTGAACTTCACCGACCCGGCCCCCATCTCCTCCGCCATCGCGACGAGCAGGGCGATCTGGTCGACGTTCTGGCGGAAGAGGCTCATGATGACCTGGGGGCGAAGGCCGGCCTCGGCGAGGAGCCGGATCCCCTCGCAGGCCCGGTCGAAGCTGCCGGGGACGCCCCGGACCCACTCGTGGGTCGGAGCGTCCGCCCCGTCGAGGCTCACGGAGACGAACCGCCGTCCGGACCGCGCGAGCGACGCCGCGAACTCGGGGGTGACCAGGGTGCCGTTGGTCTCGACGTTGACCTCGAGGCCGTGCTCCCGCGCGAGCGCGAGGATCTCCGGGACGTCGGGATGGAGGAGCGGCTCCCCGCCGGTGAGTTTTATCGAGGCAAGACCGAGGGGAAGCGCCTGACGGACGACCGAGGAGATCAGGGGGAGCGGGATGTACTGTTCCGCCGTCCGCACGTTCTTGAACCTCGGTGCGATCCAGCAATGGCGGCAGGCCAGGTTGCACTCGGGCGTGAGATAGAGGTAGATCGACCGAAGCGGCCAGTCGTTGTCCCGGTCCCGTTCGTCCGTGATGACCCGTCCTTCCTGCCGAACGCGGGCGGCGCATCAGTACTTGCACGCCGCCGCTATTCAAGGGCGCCGACGCCGGAATCTCGAGTCAGGTCGAGACCCTCGCCACCCGCGGCGGTGGGAGCATCCACGCGTTCGAGCGCGCCGTCGCGGAGCCGGTAGACCTCGTCCGCGAGGGAGAGCAGCCCCTCCTGGTGGGTCACGAAGACCGTGGTCCGGCCGAGGACGAGCTCGGCAAGGGTCGCCTCGAGCCCGGCTCGGGTCGTCGGGTCCAGGTGCGAGGTCGGCTCGTCCAGGACCAGGATGGGCGCGTCCTTGAGAAACGCCCGCGCGATCCCGATCCGCTGCCGCTGCCCGCCCGAGAGCTTCGCGCCGCGCTCTCCCACCACCGTCCGGTAGCCGTCGGGCATCCGCAGGACCTCGTCGTGGACGCCGGCCTGTTCGGCCGCCCGGACGATGTCCTCGAACGACGCGCTCGGACGGCTGTACCGGATGTTCTCCTCGATGGTCGCGTGGAAGAGGAAGAGGTCCTGCGAGACGAGCGCGACCTGCTCCCGGAGCCACCGCGAGTCGAGGTCCCGGAGGTCCCGGCCGTCGAGCGTGACCTCGCCCTTCTGCGGCAGGTTGAACTTCAACAGGAGGTTGACGAGCGTGGTCTTCCCCGCCCCCGTCCTACCGACGATCCCGACCGCGCGGCCGGCAGGGACCGCGAGCGAGACGGAGGCCAGCACGGGCTCGTCCGGGCGATACGCGAAATCGACATCGCGAAACGCGAGCGCGCCCTCGCACGCTGCCGGCCGATAACCTCCGGCGCCGGGCTCCGGCGCGAGCGCGAGGATCTCCGAGACCCGGGCCGCCGAGATCAGGGCGGGCTGGAGCTGGAGCGGCGAGGAGATGAGCGAGGAGAGGAGCAGGCTGAACGAGGCGATGTAGGCCGCGAACGCGACGAAGTCGCCGACGGTCATCGCGCCGGAGAGGACGTCCCGGCCCCCGAACCAGAAGAGGACCAGGAGCACGAGGCCGTTCAGGCCGTACCGGATCTGCCCCGAGGCGGCCGAGTACACGGCGCCCATCACCCGGGTCTCCACCGCCTCCCGCATCGTGCGGAGGAGCCGTGCGTACTCCCGCTCCTCCGCTGCGTGCGCCTTGATCACCTCGATCCCCGTGATAACCTCGCCGAGGTCCCGGTAGACGAACGCCGACGCGTCCCGCTCCCGGTACCCGAAGGCGCGGACGCGGGGAATGAAGACGACGTTCACCAGCAGGTAGAGCGGGACGAAGAGGAGCAGCAGCAGGGTGAGACCGAGGTTCAGGTAGGCGAGGATCCGGAAGACGACCACGAGCGAGACGACCTGGGTCACGACCTGGGTCAGGTAGCCGGAGAGGACGTAGTGAAGGTAGCCCACGTCGCTGTTCAGGCGGGAGAGGAGGTACCCGGTCGACCGGTCCCGGAAATACGAGAGGTGAAAGGCGAGGATCTTCCCGTAGAGGTCGGCCTGGAGCAGGAAGGTGTACTCCTCCGTGAACCTGACGGAGAAGTAGCTGCCGACCGTGCCGAAGAGCATGATCATGACGCCGACCGCTCCGAGGAGCACGACGAGGACCGGGAGGGAGACCGGGACTCCCGCCAGGATAACCGGGGCGTTGCCCGAGACGATCGAGTCGATGAAGTACTTGGTGGCAAGCGGCAGGGTCATCTGCAGCAGGCTCACCGCGATTCCGGCGACCAGCCCTCCGGCGAAGAGGCGCCAGACCGGGCGGGCGTACGCGAGGAAGGGGAGGAGGGTGCGATACGGGATGGCCTCCGCGCCGCCGGGCGGTGCGGCGAACAGCGCGCGGAGCCGTCTCCACGTCGGATGGTTCCTCTCACCACTGGGGGTGTCCACGGCATCGCACCTGTGATAGGAGGGTCGGCGCCGTGCCAATAGTAATGTTGGGTCTCCCGTTTCCGGAGGGACTATCCCCGCACCGAGCCCGGGTCCGAGACCGCGCCGCGATGGACGTCGCGGGCCGCGAAGCACTGCGCGATCTGCTCGCAGACCTCGAGGTTGGCCGTCCCCTCCTCGAGCGTGATCGGGAACGGCCGGCCGGTCTTCACGCAGTCGACGAAGGTCGAGAGTTCGAGGTTCAGGGGCTCGACGCGGTTGACCAGCACCTTCTCGATCACGTTCTCCTGGACGTACCGCTCGTCGACCGATTCGTATGCGTCGGGCCGGCGGTAGATGGTGACCTCCTGGCTCATGTAGTCGCCCTCGATCGTCATGTCCTCCTCCTCGACGTAGAGCGACCGGATCTTCTTCGAGGCCTTCCTGCTCGCCGAGAGGGAGACGGGCACCCCGTCGTAGCACATCAGGACCGAACAGATGTCCGGCGTGCCGCGGCTCGAGACCTCCGGTTCGGCCCCCGGAAAGAGGTGGGTCATCACGTCGATGTCGTGGATCATCAGGTCCTCCACGACCGAGGTGCCGGTGATCCGCGCCGAGCCCGGGTTGTGGCGCCTCGCCTCGATGTACAGCGGCTCGCGGAGGATCTTCTTGATCTCCGAGACGATCGGGTTGAACCGCTCGATATGGCCGACGCCCGCCACGAGGCCGTCGGGGACCATGGCCGCGAGCTGCCCGGCCGAGAGCGCTGTCTGGCAGACCGGCTTCTCGACCAGCATGGCGACCCCGTGCTCGAGCACGGTGCACGCGGTGCGGAAATGGAACGGCGTCGGCACGCAGATGCTGACCGCGTCGACCTTCCGGAGGAGCTCCTCGGCCGAGTCGCAGGGGATGGCCCCGGTCTTCTCCGCGACATCCTGCGCGGCCGCCCGGTTCAGGTCGAAGACCCGGACCGAGTCGACCTTCTTCATGCCCGAGTAGACCCTCGCGTGGTTGCGGCCCATCACGCCCGTGCCGAGAACGCCGATCTCCATGGTATTTCAACCAATTAAATGGAGCAACTATACTATAAGCCTTTTGTAATGGAGCCCGTCGGGATCTGGCGCGCATTCGAATTTCTCCGGGTTCGAGGTTGTTCCTTCGCGATAGGGCATCGTTGGCAGCGGCCAACCCGCCGGGTGCCGGCGACGGTCCTCTGCCGGTGGTCGGGAGCCCTGTCCGGAAGCGTCCGATCCGGACGCCGCCCGGGACGATCGGCCCGGCTGGCCCCGTCCCGAACGGCTGTGTGGGACGGAGCGAACAATACTGTTATACTTGGGTAAAGTAATTGAGACTGGATGGTATCCGTCGGGAGAACGCCCCGATCTCGCTCCCGGGCGTCGACGACAAGCCCGAGCGTCCCGGCACCGGGGAACTGTTCGCCGTGCCCATCGCACGATCACGCATACTGAGCACGGCAGGAGACGATCCATGAACAACCACCGGATGCTTCCGACCCTGAAGGCGGGAGGGCTGCCCCTGGCCCTCGTCGCCCTGCTGACCGTCGCCGCGTTCATCATCAGCATCGTCTCGCTCCTCTCCGGCTGGCATACCATCTTCCAGAACATCTTCTATCTCCCGATCATCCTCGCGTGCGCGTACTACACGAAGCGAGGCTTCGTCTTCTCCATACTGCTCGCGGCCGGCTATTTCCTCCTCATGCTCGGGTTTTCGAACGATCCGGCAGTCCTGACAGGCGCCTCCATCCGTGTCCTGTTCTTCGCCGTCGTGGCAGGCGTGATCACCTACCTCTCCCTGATCCGCATCAGAACCGAGACCTCGCTCCGGGAGAGCGAGGAGCGGTACAGCTCCCTCTTCGACAACAGTTACTCCGTCTTCCTCCTCATCGACCCGGAGACGGGGAAGATCGCGGATGCCAACGCGGCGGCGGCCCGGTATTACGGGTATACCCATGACGAGCTCGTCTCGATGGGGATCTACGACCTGAACCGGCTCCCCAGGGAGACGGTGATCGGGAACCTCCGGCGGGCAAAGACCGAGGGAGCACGACACTTTCTCTCCGCCCATTACCTCGCGTCCGGCGAGATGCGCCACGTCGAGATCTACTCGGGCCCGATCAACCTGCACGGGAACTCCCTCTTCTACTCGATCACCCACGATATCACCGAGCGAAAGATCGCACAGGACGCGTTGCAGCAGGTGAACAGGCAGCTGCACCTGCTCTCCTCGATCACCCGGCACGATATTCTCAACCAGGTGACGGCGCTCAAGGGGTACCTCGAACTCTCGGAGGAGGTGATCGACGAACCCGAGACCCTCAGAAAGTTCATCAAGAACGAACTGCAGGCCGCGAATACCATACAGCGCCAGATCACGTTCACCCGCGACTACGGGGAGCTCGGGGCCGCGGCCCCCACGTGGCAGAACGTGAACGAGACCATACGAAAGGCGATGGTCGAGCTGCCGGTCTGGGATCTCCATGTCGAACCGGACCCCACCAACCCCGATGTGTATGCCGA
>JBDKUZ010000138.1:0-16334 GCA_039679395.1 Methanospirillum sp.
CGCTCCGGCCGGCGCTTCCCGAGCTCGACGTCGCGGCCCTCGCGGCGGCGTGCGGCGGGTGCGGCTCCTGCGTCGGCGCCTGCCCGGTCGAGGCGGACCTTCCGACGGCGATGCAGGCGGCCGGGGAGGGCGACACGGTCCCACTCGGTGCGATGCTGGAAGCCTGCGTCGGCTGCGGTCGGTGCGAGTCCGCCTGCCCCCAGGGGATCGAGGTCCACCGGCTCATGGCCGCGGTCGGCGCCGACTGCGACCGGTTCGCGATGCGGACCGGTCGTGGTGCCATCCAGGACGTCGAGATCCGCGAGGTCGGCGGCCCGATCGTGCTCGGGGAGATCCCGGGCGTGGTCGCGTTCGTGGGCTGCGCGAACTACCCCGAGGGCGGGCGCGAGGTCGCCGAGATGGTGACCGAGTTCGCGAAGCGGCGCTTCGTGGTCTGCACCTCGGGCTGCTCTGCCATGGCCGCGGCCATGCATCGCGACGAGGAGGGGCTGACTCCGTACGAGCGCTTCTCCGGCCGGTTCGAGGCCGGCGGCGTGGTCAACGTCGGCTCCTGCGTCGCGAACGCCCACATCGCCGGCGCCGCGATCAAGATCGCCTCGATCTTCGCGAAGCGGAAGCTCTCCGGGAACTACGCCGAGGTCGCCGACTACGTGTACAACCGGGTCGGCGCGGTCGGCGTGGCCTGGGGCGCGATGTCCCAGAAGGCCGCCGCGATCGCGGCCGGTTTCTGGCGGCTCGGGATCCCGGTGGTGGTCGGGCCGCAGGGCGCGAAATACCGGCGGATGCTGCTCGGCCGGTCCGACCGCGACGAGGACTGGACCGTCCGCGACCGCCGGACGAACGAGGAGGTCTATGTCGGGCCCGTCCCCGAGCACCTCTTCATCGCGGCCGAGACCAAGGAGGAGGCGATGGCGATCATCGCCAAGCTCGCCATGCGCCCGAACGACACGAGCCGCGGCCGATCGATCAAGCTCTCGCACTACATCGACCTGTACCGTAACTGCTACGGCCGGATGCCCGACGACCTCCACCGGTTCGTCCGGACCCGGGCCGATCTCCCCGTGATGCAGAAGGACGAACTCCTGCCCCTGCTCGAGGCCCGGGGCTGGGTGGAGAGGCCGATCCCGGACCCGACCCTGCTTCCCGAGGAGGCGTTCTCATGAACCGCGTCGAGCCGAAACAGCCGGCGATGCAGGGCGGGACGAAGACGGCCACCCCGATCGAGAAGCCGGCCGTCCTCGCCGCGCTCCTGAAGCGTGCGAAGCGGCCGCTCCTGATCGTCGGCCACCGGGCTCTCGTCGCCGGCGGCGACGGCGAGCACGCGATCGACCTCCTGGCCCGTGCCGCGCTGAAGGCGAAGTGGCCCGTTGTCGCCACCGGCGATACCGGCCCCGCGCTCGTCTCTCGCGGCGTCGAGCCGGCTCTCTGCATCTCGGCCATGAACCTCGGGCAGCGCCTGGCCGACCCGGCCTGGCCGGGCGTGGACGGCAGGGGGCCCCACGACGTTGTCTTCCTCGCCGGCCTCTCGTACGCGCTCGAGTGGACCCTCCTCTCGGGCCTCCGCCACGGGAACCTCGTCACGGTCTCGCTCTCGCCGGGGTACGAGCCGCACGCCTCGTTCTCGCTCACGAACCTCGACTGGCCCGCCTGGCGCGCGCTGATGGTAGAGGCTTTCAGTATCGGGGAGGGCGCCTGATGGAGGGCGTCCCGGTCGACGTCGGCCTCGTCCACGAGGGCGAGAGGATCCGCAAGGAGGAGATGCAGCTCGAATTCGGCGGCCCGCGCGTCACTGCGAAGTGGGAGATCGTGCGGGTCGTGCCGCCGGAGACCGTCGAGGACGAAGCAATCCGGATCGCCGGCCCGGACATCAGGGATCTCGCCGAGGGCGGCCGGTACCCGCTCGGCATTCTTATCGAGGTCGCGGGACCGGCCCTCGAGGAGGACTTCGAGGGGATCATCGAGCGACGGATCCACGAGTACTCGAACTACGTCGAGGGCCTGATGCACCTGAACCAGCGCTACGACATCTGGGTCCGCCTCTCGAAGAAGGCCTACAGAGCCGGCTTCGACTCGCTCGAGTACCTCGGGCGCGTCCTGCTCCACCTCTTCAAGGCCGAGCTGCCGATCATCGAGGCCATGCAGGTCACGTTCTACACGGACCCGGTCGAGGTCGAGGCGCGGTTGCCCGAGGCGATGGCGCGGTACGAGGCCCGCGACGCCCGCGCCCGGGGCCTCTCCGACGAGGAGGTCGAGACCTTCTACGGCTGCGCCCTCTGCCAGTCCTTCGCGCCCCGGCACATCTGCGTGATCACGCCCGAGCGGTACGCGAACTGCGGCGCGATCTCCTGGTTCGACGGCCGGGCCGCGGCCCGCATGGACCCGAAGGGACCGATCTTCGCGCTCGAGAAGGGCGACTGCCTCGACGCCGAGCGGGGCGAGTTCGCCGGCGTGAACGCGAGCGCCAAGGAGCGATCCATGGGCGAGGTCGACCGGGTCTACCTCTACTCGGCCTTCGGTCACCCCCACACCTCCTGCGGCTGCTTCGAGGGGATCGCGTTCTACATCCCCGAGGTCGAGGGGTTCGGGATCGTCCACCGCGGCTTCAAGGACGCGACCGTGAACGGCCTGCCCTTCTCGACCATGGCCGACTCGACGGCCGGGGGCCGGCAGGTCGACGGGTTCCACGGCGTCTCGCTCGAGTACCTGAAGTCGAGAAAGTTCCTCCAGGCCGACGGCGGCTGGGACCGCGTCGTCTGGATGCCGTCCGAGATCCGGGACCGGCTCGCGTCGGCCCTCCCCGAGGGCGTGGCCGGGCGGACCGCGACCGAGCAGGACGTGGGGTCGGTCGAGGAGCTCCGCGAGTTCCTGAAGGCCCACGACCACCCGGTCCAGGCGCGATGGGTCGAGGAGGAGGCGTCGCCCGTGGCGACCGTGGGAAGCCTCCCGCTCGAGCTCGGCGGGTACCGCGTGATCCTCAAGAACGCCCGGATCTACGCGGACAGAGTGATCATCCTGCGCGAGGAGGAGCGGCGATGAACGGCCGCGACCTCGTCGGCGCGATCGCACCCGAGCTGCTCGCGCTCCTCCGCGAGGCGGGCCGGATCGAGCTCGAGGGGTTCAGCCTCGAGCTCGACGAGCTCGAGCTCCGTCTGCCGCAGGGCGCGTTCGCGCCGCAGGCGCTCGGCTTCGCCCCGACCGAGCCCGCCCCCGAGCGGCCGATGGAGCTCCTGCCGGCCGACTTCGAGTTCGCGCCGGCGACCTACCCCGGCCACGTCCGGGAGGTCGTGCTCGGCGCGACCAGGCGCGAGGGCGGCTCGCGCGCCCGCTCGCTCACCATCGGCGGGGCCGAGGCGCCGGCCTTCGGGGTCTTCGACCGGCCGGTCGTGAACCGGCCCGTGATCGCGATGGACGTCTTCGACGTCCGCGTGCCCATGCCCAAGGCGCTCCGGGCCCCGTTCGAGGAGGTCCGCGACGACCCGGCCGAATGGGCCAAGCTGAACGTGAAGAAGTTCAAGGCCAAGGCCGTCACGGTCCACCTCCTCTCGACGGACCCCCTGATCAGGAACGCCTCGCCCCGCGAGGCGGCCGCGATGGTCGAGAGCGTGCTCCAGGCCGTCGACGTGCCCCTGATCATCGGCGGGTGCGGCGACCCCCGCAAGGACGCGGACGTCTTCGCCGAGGTCGCGGCCATGGCCGCGGGCGAGCGCCTGCTCCTCAACTCGGTCACGCTCGAGATGGCCACGGCCAAGACCCTCGAGAAGGTCGCGCGGGCCGCGGCCGAGCACGGCCACAACCTCCTCGCGTTCACCGGGCTCGAGCTGAACGACGCGAAGGAGCTGAACCGCCGGCTGTACGAGTTCCTCCCACCCGAGCGGATCGTGATGGACCTGACCACCGTCGCGCTCGGCTACGGCCTCGAGTACTCCTTCTCGATCCACGAGCGGGCCCGGCACGCGGCCCTGATGGGCGACGCCGAGCTCCAGCACCCGACCATCTCGGGCTCGACCAACGCCTGGTCCGCCCGCGAGGCCTGGATGCCCATGCCCGAGACCTACGGCGAGCCGCAGCTCCGCGGCCCGCTCTGGGAGGCCGAGACGGCCCTCGCCCTGCTGCTCGCCGGCGTGGACATCTTCATGATGAGCCACCCGGCCGCCATCGGCGTGATGCGGGCCGCGATCGACGCGCTCTGCTCCTGGCCGCTCGAGGAGGTCGCCGAGGGCCAGGCGAACGACTGGGTCAGCGCGAGACTCGGGGGGGCGGCCTGATGGCCAAGCGCTCGATCACCGAGACGAGCCCGATCGAGGTCTACCGCCTCCTGCCGCGGACGAACTGCGGCGAGTGCGCGGAGCCGAACTGCATGGCCTTCGCGACCCGGCTCGTCAACCGCGAGATCCTGCTCGAGAGCTGCCCGCCGCTCTACCGGCCCGAGCACGCAGCCGCGCTCGCCGGGCTCGAGGCCCTGCTCGCGCCGCCGGTCCGGGCCGTCCGGATCGGCGCCGGCAACGGCAACCGGACGGTCACGGTCGGCGGCAAGTACGTGGTCCAGCGACACGAGTTCACGTACCACAACCCGACGGCCTGCGCGGTCGCGGTCGACGACGGGGGCGCACCCGACGAGATCGCGGCGCGGGTGGCAGCGATCACGGGCTTCTCGTACAACTACATCGGGCGCGACCTCCGCCTCGACGCGGTCGCGGTCCGCTCCTCGACCGGCGACCCCGACCGCTTCCGCGACGCCGTCGCGACGGTCGCGAAGGGCTGCGACCTCCCGCTCCTCCTCTGCTCACACGACCCGGCCGTCCTCGCCGCCGGCCTGGAGGCCATTCCCGGGACCCGGCCGCTGTTGCACGCGGCCGACCGGGCCAACTGGCGCGAGATGGCCGAGATCGCGCTCGAGCACGCCTGCCCGCTCGCGGTCTCGGCCCCGGACGACATCGCGGGTCTGCGCTCGCTCGCGGGAACGCTCCGCGAATGGGGGCTCGACGACCTGGTCCTCGACCCCGGCACCTTCCCGAACCACGGCCTGGCCCGGACGCTCCGGAACTTCGCCCGCTGCCGGTACGCGGCGATCCGCGGCGGCGACGATCTTCTCGGCTACCCGCTCCTCGGCGCGCCGATCGCGGCCTGGACCGGGGCCGAGCTCGACCCGGTCCGGTGCGCCTTCGACGAGGCCGTCACGGCCTCGGCCCTGCTCTCGCGGTACGCGGACCTGCTGGTGCTGCAGTCCCTCGAGGGCTGGGCCGTGCTCCCGACCCTGCTCTGGCGGTTCAACATCTACACCGACCCCCGGAAGCCGGTCGCGGTCGAGCCGGGCCTGCGCGAATTCGGCACGCCCGACCGGACGAGCCCCGTGCTGGTCACGGCGAACTATGCGCTGACCTACTTCACGGTCGAGTCGGACATCAAGTCCGCGGGCGTCTCGTGCTACCTCGTCGTGGAGGACACGGGCGGGCTCTCGGTCGAGAGCGCGGTGGCCGGGCGGTACTTCTCGGCGGCCGGGATCGCCGAGGCGCTCCGGGCCTCCGGGGTCGCGGACCGCGTGGACCACCGCGTCCTGATCATTCCCGGCCTCGCGGCCCGGCTCTCGGGCGAAGCGGCCGAGGCGACGGGGTGGCGCGTCCTCGTCGGGCCGAAGGACTCGTCCGGCCTCGGGCCGTTCCTCAAGGAGCGGTGGCCGCCCGGGCCGGCCTGAGCCCGACCCATGGACCCCGCTTTTCTCACGCTCGTCGTCCAGCCATCGGGCCAGGTCGTCGCGGCGCGGCCGGGCGACCTGCTGCTCGACCTCGTCCGCGGTACCGGGCTCATCCTCGAGTCGGTCTGTGGGGGAGCGGGGGAGTGCGGCACGTGCCGGGTCGTCGTCACCCCTCCCGACGCGGTCGAGGAGATCGCCGGGCCCTGCCGCCATGCGCCGACGCCGGAGGACAGGGCGCTCGGGTACGTCCTCGCCTGTCGGGCCCGCGTTCTCGCCGACTGCACGGTGACCGTCCCGGTCGAGAGCCGGATCGTCGCGCCGAAGATCCTGATGCCGGCCCCGGCCGACCTGGGCGAACTCGACCCGGCGGTCAAAGCCTACCCCGTCTCGGTTGAGACGGACCCGTTCTCGATCGGCGCGTCGGTCCGGCTCGAAGGCTACCGCGGCCCCCGCCCCCAGATCGACCCCGCCCTGATCGACCGCCTTCGCAGATCGACGGAGGGCTGCTGGGGCATCGTCCACGAGGACGACGGGAGCGCCCGGCTGCTCCGGGCGACAAAGTCCCCGGGGCCGCTCTACGGCCTCGCCGTCGACCTCGGGACCACGACCGTGGTCGGGGCGCTCGTGGACCTCGCCACGGGCCGCGTCGCGGCCACCGGGGCCGTGCTCAACCGGCAGATTACGTGGGGCGAGGAACTCCTCACGCGGTGCGCATTCGGCCGGAACGCGGCCGGCCGGGCGACCCTGCGGGGGGCGGCGGCCGAGTCGATCGACCTGGTCGTCCAGGCCGCCGTGACCGGGGCGGGCGTCGAGCCCGCCGCCATCGTCGAGATCGTGCTCGCGGGCAACACGGTCATGACCTGGCTCGCGGCCGGGCGCGACCCGTCGCCGCTCGAGCTGGTCGACTGCCCGGTCGACCGGGGATTCGTCCGGTTCGACGCGGGCGAACTCGGGCTCTCGATCCCTCCCGGCACCCCGATCACCTGTCTGCCCGCAATCAGCCGTTTCGTCGGCGGCGACGTGGTCGGAGACCTGCTGACCGCCGGGCTCTGCTCCTCGGACGAGGTCTCGCTCCTCGTCGACCTCGGCACGAACGGCGAGATCGTGCTGGGCTGCGCCGAGTGGCGGGCCTGCACCTCGTGCGCCTCGGGCCCGGCGTTCGAGGGCGGGGGCTGCTCGTCGGGGATGCGCGCGATGGACGGGGCGATCGAACGCGTCTCGTTCGATAGCGCGACGGGCGCGATCGGCTGGAGCACGATCGGGTGCGGGCGACCCCGGGGGCTCTGCGGCTCGGGGATCATCGACGCGGCGTACGCGATGTTCCGCGCCGGCGTCCTGGACTTCACGGGCCGACTGGTCGAGGGTGCGCCGGGGGTCCGGCGGGGCAGGGGCGGACTGGAGTTCGTGCTCGTTCCCGCCAGCGAGACGGAGACCGGGCGAGCCATCACGGTCACGGAGCAGGACATGGCCTACCTCATGGACTCGAAGGCCGCGGTCCTTGGCGCGGTCGCGGTCCTGCTCGACCGCTACCGGGTCCGGCCGGCCGATATCCGGCACCTCTACCTCGCCGGGGCCTTCGGGACCTACGCCGACCTCGCCTCGATCTCGGGGTTCGGCATCCTGCCGCGCCTGCCGAACGCCACCGTCCACGCGCTCGGAAACGGATCGCTCGCGGGCGCGTACGGAGCGCTCGTCTCGCGTCCGCTGCGCCGCGAGGCGCTCGCGTGCGCGGCATCGACGGCGTATATCGACCTCCTCGTGGACCCGTCCTTCGTCGAGGCCTATACGGCCGCGCTCCAGATCCCGGGGCCGGCCAAACTCTTTGCGAAGGAATAAAGCAGCCCCGCGTCCATAAGGCTACATCTGGTACCAGATGACCCCCGCCCGGACCGCGCACCTGCTCATCCTGCTCCTCCTCCTCCTCCTCGGAGCGGCGGCGCCGGTCGCGGCGGGAACGGGCGATACGTGGGTCTTCGCCTACCAGCCCGGCTGCACCGACTGCATCAAGGCCCTCCCGTTCATCGAGGCCTACCGGGCGGCGCACCCGGAGCAGCCCATCGAACTCCTCGACGTGACGGCCGGGGAGGACGCGGCCCTGCGATACGCGGCGCTCTCGAAAAAGTACGGCGTGCGGCCCCTGGTCCCCGCACTCTTTGCCGGCGGGTGGGTCGCGGTCGGGTTCGACGAGATCCGGACTTTCCTCTCCGGCGCATCCCCCGTACTCGGATCGCTCGAGGAGAACGCCACGCCGCTCGCGCCGCTCGCACCCCTCACGCCGTTCGCCGTCGCGGTGGCCGGGCTCGTGGACGGGATCAACCCCTGCGCCTTCGCCGTACTCACCCTCCTCCTCGGCACCCTCGCCGCGACGGGGTCGCGCGGGCGCGCGCTCCTGCTCGGCGGCGCCTATACGGCCGGGATCTTCGTCTGCTACATCGCGGCCGGCCTCGGGATCGTGGGGGCCGTGGGAGCCCTCGGGCTGGCGTCGACCTTCCGGCTTGCAGCCGGGATCATCTCCCTCGTGCTCGGGCCCGCGATCCTCTTCTCCGCCCTCGGCTTCGGCGAGGCCTTCAGGCCCGTCCTCCCGACCGTGAGCCGGGTGGCCATCGGCAAGTGGATCCGATCGGCGCGGACCGCCGGGCCGATCGCCGCGCTCGCCCTCGGCTTCGGCGTCGGGCTGATCGAACTGCCCTGCACGGGCGGCATCTATCTCGGCGTGCTCGGGGTGCTCGCGGGTGGTGCCGTGGCCGACGCCGTGCCGCTCCTCGTCCTGTACAACCTCTGCTTCGTGCTCCCGCTCGCCCTGATCGTCGGCGCGGTCGCGTTCGGGCTCGGACCGGCATCGGTCGACCGGTGGCGCCAGGAGCGCCGACGCCTGGTCATGGGGGCCACCGGCCTTGTCATGGTCGTCCTCGGGGCGGCAGTGCTCGCCGAGTTCTTCGTCTGAAACGGAAAGAGCGGCGGAAACGGAGGGCCAGCCTCCCTGGGAAGAAGTGAAGAGGCCGGACGTCGATCTCGTACGCAGAGCATGATCTCCGCCCGAACCGCGTCCCTGGCGATCCTCCTTCTCCTCGCCGCGGCAGTACCGGTCGCCGCGGGCGCGGGCGATCCGTGGATCTTCGCCTACCGGCCCGGGTGCGGGGACTGCGACCGGACCCTGCCGGTCGTCCAGGCATGGCACGCCAACCACACGGAGCAGGCGATCGAGTTCCTGGACCTCAACGCGGGGCCGGACGCCGTGCTGCGGTTCACGGACCTCGCCAACCGGTCCGGCACGACTCCCCGCATCCCCGCGCTCTTCACGGGCGACCGGGCCGTCGCGGGGGGCGACGAGGTCCACGCCTTCCTCGCCAACACGACGGCGGCGGCGCCCGCGAACGCCACCGGCGCCGCCCCGCCCCCGCTCACGCCGCTCGCGGTCGTCGGCGCCGGGCTCGTGGACGGGATCAACCCCTGCGCCTTCGCCGTGCTCGCGCTCCTGCTCGGCGCGCTGGCGACATCGGGGTCGCGGCGGCGCGTGCTCGCCCTCGGCGGGGCCTACACCCTCGGCGTCTTCGCCTGTTACCTCGCCGCCGGCCTCGGGATCGTGGCCGTGGTCGGCGCGGCCGGCTTTGCGCCCGCGTTCCGGCTCGCGGCCGGGACGGTCGCGATCGTCCTGGGCGTCGCCGTGCTCGCCGCGGCCGTGCTGCAGCGGCGGGAGCTCGCGCCGGCCATCACGGCGCGCGGGCGCGAGCGGATCGCCGGCTGGCTCGGAAAGGCGCCCGCGGCCGGGCCGATCGCGGGCCTCGCGCTCGGCATCGGCGTCGCGCTGGTCGAGCTGCCCTGCACGGGCGGCGTCTACCTCGGCGTGCTCGGCCTGCTCGCGGGCGGGGCCATGGCGGACGCCCTTCCGCTCCTCGTCCTGTACAACCTCTGCTTCGTGCTGCCGCTCGCCCTGATCGTCGGCGCGGTCGCGCTCGGCCTCTCGCCCTCGGCGGTCGACGAGTGGCGCGGCGCCCGGCGGCGCGCGGTCCTCGGGGTCTCGGGACTCGTGATGATCGCGCTCGGCGCGATGGTGCTCCTCCAGGCCCTCGCCTGAACCGGCGACGGCTCCCGCGAGGCGTCCGGCCTCGCCCGGCTTGCGGGCGATACCGGCATCAATGACAACAATCAACCATGTGACAACCGTGTTGAACGAGCTGTTGAACGAGTGAAATCGGGCTGAATCGGCTGGAATCTCCGAATAGCCATGATTACGCCGAGATCCTGTCGGCGAGTGACAACAATGTCAACAGCACAGTAAGCGGGCCGGAGGAAGAACATCCCGAGCCCGCACTCTGTGTGTCCGAAATTGTTGAACGAGGAGAAGGTGAAAACGCCGTTACGGCGGCAAACGGAAAATCGGAAGGAGACTGAGCCTTCGATGCTCGTTCAACAACTCGTTCAACATGCCTGTTTTCTGTTGAACGTGTTGAACGAGGGACGTACGACCCGCACGCCTTCATCGCGATCGACCCCCCGACGTTCGAGCCGTGCGCCGCGTGCGGCAGGACGCCGTCGTACCACCGGGAGCGGTGGCGGAAGGGAATGACGGACCGCCGGGTGCTCTGCCGGCGCTGCTACGATGCCGCGGTGCGACGGGAGCAGGCGGCGGTGGAGCCGCTGCCGCGCGCGATCGCGCCGGGAGCGATGCGGCGGGTGACGGCGTCGGTCGGCCGGTGCGGGCTCTGCGGCTGGAGAAGGCGGCGTGGACGGGGCAGGGGGTGCACCTCCGGGAGACGTGCTACCAGCGGGAATCGCGGCGGGCGGTGGAGAGGGGGAGGTGGCGGCGGAGGGGTAGGACTGAATTCTTTGATACAGTCGAGGGCAAAATGGACCTTAGAGTTGTGGATAGGATCATCTAGTAAAATTTCGGAGTCGAAGAGAGTCCTTTATTCCTAATAAATCCCAAACACAAATTCATGGCTGATTATGATGTTATCGAGCTAATAGGCTTGATGATATCAACGGGCATGGGCGCAGTAGTGGGGGCGCTCGTCGGTATCGTTTTCCTCGGGTTTATTGGAATGCTCGATCAGAGCGTGAGTAATCTATCGCCGAGTGAAGGAACATTCATGATGGCATGGAATTCGTTGATGAATGCATTCACGATCGGGTTCGCCGCAGCAGGTGTGGTAGGAGCCGATTATATTTATATATTTAAGATTCTAGGAAGACAAGGGTAAAAAAATCGAGATCCATTTTTCGATTGCATGGTCAATATCTAATCACTTTTTCCAACGATTTGAGCGCTATGACCGGTCGGGTGCTGAGGGAATACCCCGAGGGTGCAAGATGTGGAAAGACATTTTTCCAGCATGTTAAAACTCCTTTTCTTTGATTTAAAGGAAATGAATCAAAGGATTCATCGATCCTAACGACAATCGATGATTACCTTGACTGTTGGTTCCGAATGTTCCCACAACAGGCTTGCTCTTATTATGGTTTAGTGATTAGTGATGGCAAAAGAGCGTCTTTTCATCGATCCTGCATTCACTTGCGAAGTGATGTTAAGTGGAACTGCGTTACGCCTTTATGAAGCAGTTGGTTATGATTTCGAGCGGTTAAATCAACTTAAAAGTTTAGGATTGACCTCTCATATCAGCGACTTTGCGTTCCACCATCGCCACCAACACTTGATCGGATTGATGAGGATTTTCAACAAACTGTGCCAACAACCGAAGAGAAAAGGATTGCCTAAGGAATTTCTTTGGTCTTTTTGGTGCCGCCTTTGCTATGGTCAAACAGGCCATGCGGCTCTGAGCTATGATTCGGAGAAAGCGGTATTATTAGCATGCCAAGTGTCCCCGTCATTCAAGGAACAATTCATGCAATTTCTTTCACCCGTAACCGATAAATTGGCGACTTGTGAGGTTTGCGGGAAAAAGTGCACAGCTAAGGACGCGGATAGAACCACAGGGATGCTTTGGCTAGAAGAGTTAGTAACGAAAAACCATTGGTATAAAATCCATTTTTGGGTTGCAGCGTTAAAATTAATCCGAAATGGAGATGTGCTAAGGATTCTTAACGGCCAAAATACTGGCGATAATTCTTTAAAGTTTTCCGAGGTTGAGGCATTCAAGATATTAACTGCTCCGAAATGCATGTGGCAACCTGCAATGGAGCGATTGAGTCTCCTTGATTTTGTTGTCCGTGATTTAGCATATGCTGGAACGCTCGGCATTCGGGTGGATATCGATGGACTCGTTGCGGCAGCGGACAGTGACCACAAAGATTGGGGTCTCATTTATAATTTGGCGCGATATCTCCAAAACAACCTTTATGAGAAAGAGCAAGGTCAAGTGATATCTGTACTATATCAAAGATTATTGGCAGATTTATTGATAAATGGTAGGATTACTTTAGATGCCCTTTTCGGGATGGGACAGAACCCTTTGGATGATCCCGGCCTTATAAAAATAATTAAAAAAACCCAAGTCGGCAAGGATATTGATGATGCCTCATTACGAAGTGCGTGGCAAACGTGGGTCATTAAAATCCCGCATAAAGATGGCCAGCTTCCGTTCGAAATCGAGGCAGCGATCAATGGTAATGAGATGGGAGATTTCACAGGGACAAAACGAACGCTTGTCACATGTATCTGCCTCCATCAGAACAATTCCATCGGTCTTGCACTCTGCCACAAAGACCTCGATACTCGCCCCCCGGCTCAAGCTTATGTCAGGTTAATAGAGCGCCTATCTCGAATCCATGGTCCCCGTCTTCAACAAAATCAAATCGAAAAGGCATTATGTCAGGGCCTAATTAATCGAAAGTGCGAAAATGATTTACAGGGGGCAATAGCACACCTTGCAGCCTTTGAATATCCACTCAATCTGTTGAGAGAAGTTGCAGATATTTTCAAAGATGCGTGGGAATCCGCATCCAGTGTTGATATGGATTTAGCTCTTCGAATAGGGTCAAGAGAAATCCCATTTAGGAACGATCCGGATATATTTGAAATTTATCTAATTATTGAATATTTAAGAATGGCCGATTCTGATCGGCCCACTCGATTGGGGTTAACACGTCTTGGAGTAGCAGTATTAATTTGGCAACGTTTACTAAATTATCAAGGTCTCTTTTTTAGTCATCGGCCTAAGCGACAAATCATCGCATTACTAGACTGCGCCCAAGCTTTTTTAGCTCGAGAAGTTGTCAATGGGGGCCCACAAGCGGCACGAGATTTGGAACTCTATTCCCTTCTGGAAGCCCTAAAACATCCCCGTAACGCGATATCTTTCAGAATGGCTCTACCTAATGTAAAGATCATCGGCGAAGATCAGAACATCCAAAATGAATATGACATCCTTTCCGTTGTCCTTAAAAATCGGCGGAAGGTTGAAGTCTGGTTATGGGGCGTAACAACCGAGGAAAACATCGGTCGAAAGCGCTTAGATGACCGAAGAAAAATGGGGATTTTACGGGATACATTGGGAGAAAGATGGCGGGGCGATATTAAAACAGTTGAAAATTATATTCACACAAATGGTTCTGATATCCTATGTGACATTGACGGGATCCAAACGCGACGCCGGATTAATTGATAATATTGGTGTCGGGTGACGGAAGTTTCACTTCTTGGAATGAGGGAAGGGACTTAGCCAACATCGAGACGGCCGGCATGGAATCGGCGGGAGAATGAATTTCCGTTTCTCTATTTGATCCCGATCACCATCAACGACCAAACAGAAAACGCCGGAGCAAAGCGATCCCGGCGAACGGAGCCCTGAACATCCTCCGTGGTCATGGACAGAAAAATTTCCGCGGTACGACCACGACCAACCGCCCCGCACTCCACCTGCACGCGAGTCGTCCGGCTCTCGCGGGTCAGTGAGCGGATTTTCCGCGTCAATCCAATTCGATACATTGACGTTTTCCCCCGCTGAGAACACCAAAGACAGATGCTATCATGCCGATCTGTCCGCACTGCGGTCTCCAGGTAGCCGGTACTGTCAGCCGGTGTCCATATTGCCGTACTGCGATCGATCCGTCGAATTCGGCGTCCTATGGATATTGCACCGCCTGCGGAACCGAGACCCCCGTTGATGCCCGTATCTGCCCCGGATGCGGGCGACAGCTCCTCGTCGACAACGGCCCGACCACCCCGATACCGTTTGCGAAGGGGAGCGATATTCACTGCCCGTACTGCGACGCCCTCCTCCGCCAGAGTGGACTCGATATCTGCCCATACTGCGCCCGGAGGCTGCGCCCGCTGTCAACACGACGGCCGGGGTTCAAACGGGTCCGCCCACGCGAGCCCACGGCCTTCGGGCACGGCCGGTTCTGCATGTTCTGCGGCGGAAAGATCCCTCACGCGTACGATTCCACACAGCACCCCCTGAGGTTCTGCCCCCATTGCGGGCGAGATTCCCAAGGTTCCAAACAAACGGATCGAGGAAAGCCCGGTATTCCTTCCCGCATGCCGCCATCGACTCCGCCCTCCCGAAAGGGCTCCGGCTACTGTAACAATTGCGGCTGTCCCATTCCTTATCCGATCGATCGATGGCCGCGCGGCGAACCTCGAATCTGTGCCAAATGCGGGTATCATCTTGGCGGCGCGGACCGCGACGGCCGTCCCTCATCAACCGTTCGGGTTCCAAGGAAGGACCAGACACTCGCGGCGTGTCTTTCCCTTCTCGTGCCGGGCTTCGGCCAGGTCTACAACGGACGTTTCGGGCGCGGCTGCGTGATCCTCGGTGGTACCGCGCTTGGACTACTACTGATGGTGCTTCCCGGACTCTGTGTCTGGGGAATTGGCGCCTGGGACAGTTACCGGATAGCGAGAGATATGAATCTTGGAAACGTTCCCTACGCGCCAGCACCGAAGGTAAAAATGGCCGCATTCATCGTGCTACCGTTTCTTCTGGTCCTCCTTTTCACTGCCCGAACCGTTGGTTAGACTTTTTTACTGTCGCCAGTTTTCCATCGGTTCATTTCCATCGGTTCACCCGGTTCTGACACCTCCCGAAGGATAGTAGGATACGATTCGTTGCAGCGGCGACCGTTTCTCCCATCCCCTAAGGGAACCCGTTTGTCATAGGAAGGCCGTTCAATTTCTCCGGCCCCGAGCGTCAGAACCCCCGGCCGGCCAACACTCCCTGACAGCCGCCCTACCCCCCCCGCTAGAGGAGGAACATCATGAAAGAACCCATCGCCGGCCTCGTCGCCGGCGCCATCGCCGTCACCGCGGGCGGCGACATGAGCTGAGCATCGCCTCCACGAACGATCACTGAGGATCGGCGCGGAGCATCTCCGCTCTCGGGCTGGCGATGACAGATCTATCGTCGGCTAACGCGCCGAAACGGGAAAAGAGACCGACCTGCGGTTCGTGAAAAGAAAAAAGTGAGATTAGCCGAACAGGGCGCCGAGCCCTGCCATGCCGCTCTCTTCCTCTTCCTTCTCGTCCTTCTCGGGCTCCTCCTCTGCCGCGGCAGCGGCGGGGGCGGCGCCCGCGGCGGCGGGGGCGGCGGCGGCGACCGCGACGGGCGCCGCGGCGGCCTTCGCGATGGCATCGTTGATGTCGACGCCCTCGAGCGAGGCGACGAGCGCCTTGACCCGGGCGTCGTTCACGGCGACACCGGCGGCCGAGAGCACGGCCTTCACATTCTCTTCGCTGACTTCCTTGCCTGCCTTGAAGAGCAGGAGCGCTGCATAGATGTATTCCATTTCAATCAACCTCAGTTAGTATTCGCCGACGGCTGCCTGAACCGCCGCCGTCTCTCTGTATGCCTTGCCGATGATCGCACCGACAATCTCCTTCGCATAGATTGGAGCCTCGACGCCGAGGCTGCGTGCCTCGCGCTCGGCCTTGGTCAGGATCGCACCGATCGTCTCCGCAGTCGGGATCGCCGCGTTCACCGAGAGGTTGAACGCCTGCGCGGCCGCGAGCTGGACCTGCGCCAGGATCGCCGCTTCGTCGATGTTGAGCGTCTCCGGCTCGAAGACCGACCCCTGATAGAAGACCGCCTGGATCACCAGGCCGACGTCCATCGGCTTCACGCCGAGCTTCGCGAGCACGTCCGCCTGCTTGGCGTTGATGATCCCGCCCTGCTTGACGACGGTCTTGGTCTCCTTGATCTGGACCTTCCCGCCCTGGATCGCGGCCGGGATGCCGGCCTGCTGGAGCTCGCCGACGATCGGGCCCGGCTTGAACGAGGTCGGGCCCTTCTGGACGATGATGTCCTCGGGGGCGGCCTGGCCGGCCTTGGCCGCCATCTTGGTCTTGTTCTGCTCGATCAGTTTGTACAGCCGGAACGGGTTCTCGTTCGAGTAGATCAGGGCCGTGTTGCCGTTGATGTACTTCCGGACGGCCTCGAAGTCTCCCCCGAGCTCGTCGAACGAGTGGTGCATGAGCGTGTTCCGCGCCATCTTGATCGTGGCGATACCCCGAAGGTTCCGCCGGATCTGCTGGAGTTGCGCGGCCGGGATGCCGTAGACGTCGACGAGACCGACCAGCGTGTATTCGCCGGTCTTCTCCTTGATCGCCTCGACCTCCTTCCGCTTCCAGGCGGGCAGGTGTTGCGTGTACAGCGCCATTTACTCCACCTTCACGGCCGGGCCCATCGTGGTCTTGACGTAGACCGACCGGATGTTCAGCGGCCCCTGGTCGAGCACGGACTCGACA
>JBDKUZ010000139.1:0-35308 GCA_039679395.1 Methanospirillum sp.
GCGTCCCGGCCATCTGGGCGCTCGAGCACATCGGCGATCCCCGGGCCGTGGACCCGCTCGTCGAGAACCTGAACGGCACGAACGAATGCTGCCGCTGGATGGCCGCGGCAGCGCTCTCGAAGATCGGAGGCGAGCACGGCCGGGCCGCGGTCGAGACCGCGTTCGCAAACGACCCGGCCGGCCGCGGGATCGTCGAGGAACTGATCGAAGGCTCCTGAACGCATCCGGCGTTTCGCGCGTCACCTCAGACCCGCGGGGCCCTCACCGCCCCGCTTTTTTTTCAGCCCCGGTCCACTTCGACACCGGCCGCCGACTCCGGCTCGACCCGGGCACGGATGGCCGTGACCCGCGCCGTCGCGCCGTTCGCGTCGGTCCAGCGGAAGGTCCGCTCCTCGCCGTGGGCCTTCGCGAACTCGACGAGCGCGAGCATGTGGGAGAGCCCCCTGAGGGCCTCCTCGTCCTCGAGCACGGCCGGCGAGGCCTTCAGGAGCGGGCGGGGCAGGCAGACCACGCACTTCGCCCGCCCCCGGGTGACCGCGACGTTGAGCCGGTTGAGCGAGTAGATGAACGCGGCCTCGGAGAGCGCCGTCTCGACGTCGCTGACCCCGTACGAGACGAGCACGGCCTCGCTCTGCTGCCCCTGCATCTTGTCGACCGTGTCCACGAACGGGACCCAGTCGCGCTCGTGCATCTGGCCGAGGAGCTGGCGGACCGCATGGATCTGGGCGTGGTGCGGGCAGACGATCTCGAGCCCCTCGCGCCAGAAGGCGCGGTCTCCCTCCTCCGTCGGCGCGTACGGCCGGCGCGTCGCCGGGTCCAGGAGCCGGTCGCGGAGGAGGACGGCGAGCCCTGCGACCAGCTCGGCCTCGGGCCGGTTCTCGACCGTGGCCCGGACGTCCTCCAGGATGGCGACTCCGAGCGGCCGGCCCGGCGCGAGCAGGAACGCGAGCAGGCCCATGTTCCCGTCGCCGGCGCCGTCCTCGGAGGGCGCGCGGAGCGCGAGCGTCCGGGACGCGACCGCGGGCGTGGCCGGGGCGTAGCTCGCCGGGTAGATCGTCTCGGCCGGGAAGCGGGAGAGGGTCGCGTTCATCCGCCAGTTCTCGGTGAGCGTCCGGGTGAAGGCCGCCTCGCCCGGAGCGTCCCGCGCCCGCAGGTACGCGAAGGCCGAAGCTTCGAGCCCGGGGCGGCCGTCCTCGGGGGGCGGGTACTCGCCCTTCGTGATCGGAGGGAGCTGGAGGTCGTCGCCGACGAGGACGAGCCGGCTCCCGGGCGAGAGCCGGTCCAGGCCGAGCGCGAGCTCGGGAAAGCGGAGCTGCGAGGCCTCGTCGACCACGAGGAGGTCGAAGCACGGTCCGCCGTCGCCCCCCGCGATCCGGTCGAGCTTGTACCCGGTCCCGCCGATCACCGCGATGGCGCGCCGGTCGAGGCGGTCGGGGGTGACGTCCCGGGGTTCGAGGGCCTGGATGCCCGCCGGCCGTCCCGCCCGTCCCTGCCAGCGGCCGAGCTTCGCTATCAGGATGTCGTCGGCGATCCCCTGCTCCTCCCGCTCGTCGGCGATGGCCGAGAGGACGTTCTCGATGGCCGCGTTGGTCAGGGCCGAGACCATGACCCGCGTGGAGAGGCCGGCCGCGGCCCGTGCCCGGCCGAGCGCGAGCAGTCCCTTTGCGAGGAACGCGGTCTTGCCCGTGCCCGGCGGGCCCCAGACCAGGGTCAGGCGGCGGTCGAGGAGGTGTCGGAGCGCGGCCTGCTGGCTCGCGGTCATGCGTGCGGCCCTCCCCCGGGCGAGGGCGTCGGCCACCGTTTCAGCCGGCTCGTCCACGGGCTCGGCGAAGCCGACCGGGTCGCGGATCAGGCGAAGCAGGGGCGGGTCGTCCGCGGCGTCGATCGCGGCGAGCCGGGCGAGCACCTGGTCCGAGGTGTAGTCCTTGGCGACCGGGTGGACCACGGCCCGGTCGCCGACGGCGAACGGGAACGGGTCCGGCCGCCGCGAGAACCGGACCTCGAAGCGCGCGATCCTATCGCCGCGGTCGTCGTCGGGCCGGAGCCGGACGTACCACGAGCCGTCCGGGGGGCGGGCGCGGAACGACCGGAGCCGGACGTCGTCGTGCCGCTGCTGCGCCCGCTCGCCCTCCTCGCCGGCCGGGACCAGGAGGGAGACCGGGGCGCGATGGTCGAGCCCGTGCTCGCGCACGACCCGGAACCGGTCCACGGGAACCTCGGGCTCCCAGGTCATGCCGCCCCGGTAGACGAGCGGGACCGAGACGCCGTCCGCGACCCGGCCCTCGAACGGCTCGGCGCGGCGCTCGCGGAGCTCGAGCGCGTGCATGTACGACTCGTACCGGACGATGAACGCGAGCCGCGAGAGCTCGGGCGCGGCGAGATCGAACGGCTCGGGGAACCGAAACCGCGGAGGGTAGGCGAAGAGGCCCCGGCCGCTGAGGGCCTCCCGGACTCCGTCCACCACGGACGAGGCGGCCCGGAGGCGCCGCTCGAGCTCGCGCCCGGTCCGCTCCGCGAGCTCGGGCCGCCCCTCCTCCCAGGCCCCGAGGACCAGGTCGCTCCGGAGCACGTTCGAGAGGTCGAACCAGAACGCGGGGTCGCGGGGGCAGACGAACCGGCAGCCGAGCGCGGCCCCCACCTCGGGCAGGCCGTACGCGAACGGCACGGGGAGCGCGACCATCCGCTGGAGTACGCGGGTCAGCACGATCACGGGGAAGAGGACCTCGCCCGCGGGGTGCCGGTCCGCCTCGGCCAGGCCCGGGTCCTGGAAGTGGAAGAGGAGGGCGAGGGCCATCTGCGCGAGTTCGGGGTCGCCGACGGCCTCGTGGAGGAGGCGGGAGAGGAGGTCGAGCTCGTACCGATCGTAGACGTAGGCCTGGAGCGAGACCTGCTCTGCCCACTCCCGGCCGCCATTGTGGCCGTGGACGGCCGAGAGAAGGTCGTAGAGCTCGCGGAGGAACGCGGCCACGACCGTCGGGCAGTCCTCCCGGCGGCCGGCCACGAAGACCCGCGTCGCCGAGGGCGACCCGAAGACGCGGCCCCCGCCGAACCGGTTCAGGCCCGCCGCGTAGATCATGCCCGTGACCGGGTCCTCCTGCAGGGTCAGGACGAGCCGGAGGTCCTCGGCCCGCGGAAACGCGATCGAGACCGCATCGTGCGGGACCGCGGCACCCGTGCGGAGGGCCGCGAGGGCCCGGCCGTACGCCGCCTCCTGGTTCCGGAGTGAGCCCGCGAGCGAGAAGATGGCGGCCGCGTCCTCGCGCTCGAGGAGACGGCCGAGGTCGTCGAGGGTCTCGATCGCGGTGCCCCCCTTCCAGGGGGCCTTGTGCAGGTACCGCCGGGCGTGGACCGAGAGGTACGGGAGAAGCGAGACGGAGGAGATCGCCTCGGCCTCGTCGCGGCAGTAGTGGTAGAACGGGCACCACTCGCAGCGGGAGTGGAGGTGCCAGCCGACCGCGAGCGGGTCGGCGTCGAGCATGGACGGGAGGTCAGCGGTGAAGAAGTCACGGAGGACCTGGGCCCCCGGCGCGAGGTCGAACCACTCGGGCCGCTTCTGACCCTGGAGCCAGACCCCGCCGGTCTCGACGTCGGCCCGGAGCGGCAGCCCGAGCTCGCGGAGGACGCGGTCCAGGACGAGGGCGTAGAGCGCTACCTGGACCCTGTGGCTCCCGCGGAGGAGCTCGCTCGCCTTGACGTCCACGACCCGGACCAGCCCTCCGTCCCGCACGGCGAGCAGGTCCGGGACGCACTCGTTGAACCGGCAGAGGGCTGGGTCGAGCCCGTACGGGGCGAGGAGGTCGCGCGGCGGCACGAACGTCGCCTGGAAGAGGTACTCGCCCGGCCGCGCCGTCCCGAGGAGCTGCTGCGTCCGGAGCGGCGTGAGCCGGTGCCGGCCGGGGTTCGGCATGCCCGGCGCGGCCATGTGGACCTCGCCGGGGATCATGGACGTGACCACCTCGGTCTCCCAGCGCTCGCCCTCCTCGGTCAGGAACCGGGCCGCGAGGCTCGGCCGCAGGCTCCCGCTCGGGAGCCGGTCCACCTGCCGGGCGCCGAGGGGCATGGCCTGGAGGCGGAGGTACCGGGGGCACTCGAAGAAGAAGTAGCGGGCGACGAGCGTCGGGTTGAGGTGGTGGGTGACCATGGCTGAGGCTGGTACGAGTGGTGGAACGGGGGCGGGGATGAGGGTATCGGCCGCCGGCGCCGGTTTTTTCCTGCCAGAGGCCAAAAGTAATGGAGATGCCCCTGATCGAAGCGCGCGGGTTGGCCAAGTCGTTCGACTCGCGACACGTGCTCGATGAGATCTCGCTCTCGGTCGAGGCCGGCGAGATCTTCGGTCTGCTCGGCCCGAACGGCGCGGGCAAGACCACGACCATGCGCCTCTTCCTCGGCCTGCTCCGACCCAGCGCGGGCGAGGCGCTCGTCTTCGGCGCGCCGCTCGCCGACCGGCCCGATCTCCGTCGGCGCGTCGGGGTGTTGCTCGAGCAGTCGGGGATGACCGACCGGCTCACGGCGCGGGAGAACCTCGCCTTCTACGGCGCCCTCCACGACGTCGGCCGGGAGACGATCGACGACCGGCTCGGACACGCCGGCCTCCTCGACCGGGCCGACGACCGCGTGGGGACCTTCTCGACGGGGATGAAGCGGCGGCTCGGCATCGTGCGCGCGACCCTCCACGACCCCGAGGTGCTCTTCCTGGACGAACCCTCGTCCGGCCTCGACCCGGCGGTCCAGGCCGAGATTCGCGACCTGATCACGAGCCTCGCGCGGCAGTCGGGGGCGGCCGTGCTGATCAACTCCCACCACCTCGACGAGATCCAGCGGATCGGCGATCAGGTCGCGATCCTGGACAAGGGCCACCTCTCCGCGCTCGGATCGGTCGAGGCCCTCCGGCGCGGTACCGGACCGCGGCGGTACGGCATCCGGCTTGCTCCGGGCGCGGACCGGGCGCAGGCCGAGCACGTCCTCGCCGCCGCCGGTGCGGCCGATCTGGCGTGGGACGAGGACGAACTCGTCCTCTCGCTCCCGCCGGAGCTTCCGCCGGCCGCGCTCCTCTCGGCCCTGCTCTCGGCCGGCATCGGCGTGGAGGAGGCGCGGTACCGGACGCACTCGCTCGAGGAGGTCTACCTCGCGGCCATGGGGAGGGCGACGGCGTGAACCCGATCCTGATTGTGGCCCGGCGCGAGCTCGTGTCCATCGTCCGCGCCCGTTCCGTCCTCGCGGCCGCCGTGCTCGTGGGCCTCTTTGTGGGCGGCATGCCGATCTTCACGGCGCTCGCGATGGGCCGGGGGATCGGAGGCGTCTACCTCCAGGGCCCGGTGCTCGGGGTCTTCCTCGGGTACCTCTTCTCCCAGCAGGCCTTTCTCCGCGAGAAGCAGGACGGGACGATCGAGACCGTGCTCGCATCCCCGCTCACGCTCCCGGCGCTCTGGGCCGGCAAGGTCATCGGCTGCGCCGGAGCGGCCGCGCTGATCGCGCTCGGCTGCATGGGCGTGGCCTTCGCCGCGGCCGCGTTCGGCGCGCACGCGGCGCTTCCGCTCTCGCTCCTGCTCGCGGTCCACCTGCTGCTCCTGGTCCCGCTGGTGACAGCCGTCTCGGTGGGCCTGCTGGGTCTGGTCCAGCTCGTGCTCGGCCTGCGGGAGAACCAGCTCCAGAATATCGGCCTGATCATGGGTCTGATCGCCCTGCTCTCCGCCGGCCAGGTGATCGTGGGCGAGGTGCCCTCGGTCGATATCGAGAGGACGGCCGTGGTCGTGCTTGCCGTGGTCCTCTTCCTCCTCTACCGCCTCGCGGGCCGGGTCGACCGAGAGCGGATCGTCCGGACGATCGGGTAGCGCGTCAGCGCGGCAGGAACCGGCGGCCCGCGGAGAAGGCGTCGCCGACCCGCGGCCCGACGGCGTGGTAGCCGAAGCCGAACGCGTCGTACAGGAACGGCCGGATCTTCGCGAGGTCCGGCTTTCCGTCCTCGCCGAAGCAGTCCTCGTCGACTTTCGCGTCCACGATCTCGCCGATATACTGGGTGTGGGCGCCGAGCTCGACGGTCTCGATCAGCCGGCACTCGAGCACGAGCGGGAACTCGCCGACGTACGGCGCGTCCACGTGCTCGGCCCGGACGGGGGTCATGCGGGTCGCCTCGAACTTGTCGAGGTCGCGCCCCGAGGCGATGCCGAAGAGATCGGCCTCGGCGAGCTGCGCCTCGGAGGGGACCGAGACCGTGAAGGCTTTCCTGGCAGCGATCCCCGCGTGCGTGTACCGCTCGGGCCGGACCGAGACCGCGACCGCGGGCGGCTTGGACGAGCAGATACCGCCCCAGGCCACGGCCATCGCGTTCGGCCGTCCGTTCGTGTCGTAGCAGCCGACGATCAGGACCGGGTGGACTCCGACCGTGGTCTGCGGTCCGATGGAGCGTTTGGGTGATGGTGCAGTCATGCACACGACTCGCCCTCGGACCAGATAGGCGTTCGCCCGCCCGGCCGTCGACGCCTACGCGGACATGGCCGCGAGGGCCGATGCGCGGTCGGGATAGATCGTGAGGATCGACGAGAACCCGGTCAGGCGCATCACCTTCTCCACCTCGGACGCGAGCGAGCAGAGGGCGTACCGGTCCCCCTCCTGCCGGAGGCGCTTGGCCGTCATGAGCAGCACCCGGAGGCCGCCGCTGCTGATGTAGGGGACGCCGGCGAGGTCGATGAGGACCCGCCGCGCGCCGCCGGCGATCACGCCGTCGAGGGCCTTCTCGAGGGCGGGTGCGGTGGCCGTATCCACCCTGCCGGAGACGGAGAGGACCGCCACTCCCTCCGTCGTACTCAGTTCGAACTCGGTCATACTCCAGATAATCCCGTCTGCGGCGCGATGCTTAAAGCCTGCCTGCGTCCATCACTCGGTATGGCGGCGCGGGCCGAGGGGCGGTTCGAGGAGCGGGTGGCGGCCGATCTCGAGGCGCTTCCCACGCTCCTCGACGGTTTCCAGGCCTGGCTCGCCGGCTGCGACTGCAGCGAGGAGGTCCAGTTCGACCTCGCCCTCGTCCTGGACGAGGCGTTCACCAACGTGGTCGAGCACGGGTACGGGGATACCCCCGGGCCGGTCGCGGTCTGCGCCGCCCTCATCGACGGGGAGGTTGTCCTCCGGCTGATCGACGAGGCCCCCGTCTTCGACCCGCTCGCCGCGCCGCCGCCGGAGCTCGAGGACGCGCTCGAGGACCGGCCCGTGGGCGGGCTCGGCATTCATCTGATCCGGCAGCTGACCGACCGGGCCGAGTACGTCCGCCGGGACGGCCGCAACGTCCTCACCCTTCGCCGGTCGCTCGACAGACCACCAGGGTGATGTCGTCGAACTGCTCCGCGCCCGCGACGTGTGCGTCGACGGCGGCGAGAATCGCGTCGGCGACGGCCGCGGCGCTCCCGTCCCGGTGCGCCGCGACCACCGCGCGGAGCCGGTCCTCGCCGAACTCCTTCTCCGCAGCGTCGATCGCCTCGACCACGCCGTCGGTGTAGAGCAGCAGGAGGTCGCGGGTCTCGAGCCCGATCTCCGCCTCCCCGTACTCGGCGCCGCAGAGGAGGCCGAGCGCGGGCCCGGTCGGTTCCAGTGTCTCCCAGGCCCCCGACGCCCTGAGCAGGAGCGGGGGGTTGTGGCCCGCGTTCACGTACCGGAACGTCCGCCGCTCGGGGCGCAGGACGCCGTAGAAGGTCGTGACGAAGGTCCCCCGCTCGCCCGCGTCCTCGCAGATCGACTCGTTCGCCGCGCGGACGACCTTGGCCGGGGCCGCGTACCGCGACGCCGCCGCGCGGATCACGGTGCGGGTCAGGGCCATGAAGAGCGCTGCCGGAATCCCCTTGCCCGAGACGTCGGCGCAGACCACGGCCACGCGGCCGGCCGTGAGCGGGACCAGGTCGTGGAGGTCGCCCCCGACCTCCCGGGCCGGCCGGCTGACCGCGGCGAGGTCGAATCCCGGCGCGTCCGGGAGCACGCGCGGGAGGAAGGCGCGCTGGATCTCGGCCGCGATCGCGACCTCCGCCTGCCGGCGCTCGAGCTCGGTCCCGTACTGCCGGATGGTCCCCACCATCCGGTTGATCGCCACGACCAGCTGCTCGAACTCGCGGTTCGGCATCCGCCGGATCCGGCGGTCCAGGTCGCCCTCCGCGATGGCCTCCACGTCCTCGACGATCGCGGCCACGGGCCGGGAGACGAACCGGCCGACGCCGAACGCGGCGATCACTCCGATCACGATCGCGGCCGCGCCGGTGGCCAGATGGAAAAGGAGGATGCCCTCGGCCTGGGCGGCGGCCAGCCGGTGGGCGTAGTCGAGCTCGAGCACGAGGGCCATGTTCGAGGCCGTCGCCGCGTCGTTCAGGTCGACGCGGAGGAACTGCCGGACGCTGCCGTTCGCCTCGCGGACCTCGATCTCGTTCTCTCCCCCGAGGGCCCGGTCGAGGAGGAGGGCCGTGCCGGCGTCCACGGGCGTTTCCGCGACCGAGCCGTCCTCGGCGAGCAGGTTCCGCTGCGCGTCGTAGACCGAGACGTTCCTCACGTCGGGGTTCGGCGCCACCGCACGTCCGGCCGCGGCCACGTAGCTGAGCCGGCTCCGGTCGTCGGCGAGGATCGGAGAGGAGAGCCCGAGCTCGAGCAGGTGGCGGCGGCTCGTCACGGGCATGAACGCGAACTTCCGAAGTTCTCCCGTCACCCCGCCGGCGGAGGCGTTCGTGACCGAGCGGACCACGCGGTCCGCGGAGAAGGTGCCGTTCGCCATGATCCCCTGCAGCCGACGGTAGTAGTCGGGGAACCGGGCGGAGAAGTCGAGCCCGAGCACCTCGGGCACGGTCGAGGCCACGATCACCCCCTCCGGGCTGATCACGTAGAGGTCGAGATCCCCCTCCACCTCGTCGCCCAGCTCGCGCTGGAGCGCGGCGAGGTCGAGGCGGTCAGGGTCTCCTCCCGCCCCGTCGTAGGCGGCGAGGAAGGGGTCGAAGGCGCGGACGAGCTCGCGGTTCATGGAATCGTCGACCACGCGCAGCCCCTCGTCCACGAGCCGGACCGACTCGACCGCGTTCGCCCCGGTCTGGGCGCGGAGGTGCTGGTCCTGCTCGGCGAGCTGCCCGGTCGCCTGGCCGTAGGAGAGGACGGTGAGGAAGCCTATCACGCAGACGATCACGACCACGATGCACTGGATCAGGTACAGCCGGAGCGACCGGCGGGCGCCTCCCATAACCGCACGGATCTCTCCCTCTGAGCTGATAAGCCACTGGGCCGGCGGCGTCGCGGATGCGGCAGGTTCTTGCCGCCCCCGGTCGACCGTTCCTCCGATGGAGTCGAGACGCTGGCAGCCGCTACCGGGCGTGGAGGACGGGGCGATCCACCCGTTTCTCCGCAAGCCGGACGTCTGCTGTTCGAACGTCTATCTCCTGGACCTGGCGGGGATGGCCCTGATCGTCGACGCGGGCGCGGACGCGGCTCAGGCGGACGAGCTCCTCGCGCTCGTGAAGGATCTCGCTCCCTCGTCCCCGCCGATGGTCCTCTTCACCCACTGCCACGTCGACCATGTCTACCGCGCTGCGGCCTCGCCCGAGTGGGGGGCGGCGCTCGGGGCCGACTTTGCCGCGCACGCGATCGGCGTCGACGTCCTGGCAGCGGGGGACGCGCACCGGACGGCAGCCGATATCTTCGGGCTCACCCTGCCGGGGCTCGAGGTGAGTCGGCGGCTCTTCACCTCCCCCGGCCTCTCCCGTGCCGGCCCCCTCTCCTCGGAGCCGCTCGTCGCCTGCGGGCGGGAGCTCGGCCGGGTCTACGCCGCACCCGGCCACACGCCGGACCACGTCCTCCTCCGGGTGGGCCGGACGCTCTTCGTCGGCGACCTCCTGTACGCGCTCGAGCCCGGCGTGGCCGGTATTGCGGGGTTCGACCGCGATGCGCTCGAACGGACCTACCGGGGCCTCAGCCTGCTGCTCGCAGACGGCGGAGTCGAGATCGTCTGCCCCGGCCACGGGGCCGCACTTCCCGGCGGGCAGGCTGCGGCCATGCTCCGGGAACTGGAGGCCCGGCTCGCGGCCCTCCCACAGATCGCGCCCCTCTCGGCCGAGCGGGTGGTCGCGACGCGGGTGGTCGCGTTCGAGCTCCTGGAGGAGGCGGACCGGCTCTTCGCCCTCATCGGCGGCCGGCTGCTGGCCCTGGTCCATCACCTCGAGGCGCTCGGCGAGGAGGAGGCCGCCCGGGCCATTGAAGCGGCGTTGGAGGACGACCCCGTGGAGCCCTGCCTCGCCTCGTTCAGCCGCTTCGCGGACGACTACCTGGCCGGCCGGCGGCACGGGGTCGAGTTCGTGCTGAAGGGCGTGCAGGCGGCGCGGCGGATCGACGCGGCCCTCGCGGCGAGCGCCTTCGCCGACTCGGCGGACGCGGCCCTGCTGGCGCGGGCGCGCCGGCTCGCCGACGACTTTCTCGCCGTGGTCACCGGGGGCCGGTCGCAGACCCGCCCGGAGGCCTTCGACCTCGGCGTCGCGATCGCCGCCCGTCTCGACGCGCTCCGGGCGCCGGCGGTCCCGGACGAGGAGATGCTGGCCGCCGCCGACGACGAGGCGGCCTTTCGCGCGGCCCTGATCCGCCGGCTCGCGACGCCGCCGCTCCTCGCGGAGGTCGAGGTCGAGCTGGCGCTGCCCGGAGATCCACTGCCGATCGTGGCCGACCGGGCGCGGTTCGACGACCTCGTCGACGCCCTGCTCGAGGACCTGGTCGGCGCCGGCCACCGCCGCGTCGGGATCGGGTGCGGGCTCGCGGCCGGCCGGACCCTGCTCGTGATCGAGGGCGAGCCCGGGGCCCCTCCGCCCCTGGGCCTCCGCCGGGCCGAGGCCTACCGGCGCCGGTTCGGCTCGGCCGGGGCGTCGTTCACGGCGGTGGAGTCCGGGTCTCCCGGGGTGGCGATCGGCTTCCCGGCGCCGCCCTCCCGGTGAAGGGGCATCGATCCGCGGTGACAATTCGATGCAGGAAGCCGGTGCTTCCCGGATACCTCCCGCACCGCGATCTCGCCTATGACTCCGGCGTGAGGGCTCCCTGGCCTTCGGCTTGAGCGAGCGTGACGAGGGGGTCCTCGTGGCGGCGAACGCCGTCCGCGGGCACCGTGATCTCGAACCTCGCCCCCCGTTCCCCGGTCTCGCGGATCGTGATGCCGGTGATCCCGAGAATCTCCCGCGCCAGAAACAGGCCGAGCCCGGTGTTCTTCCCGAACCCCCGCTCGAAGATCCGCTCCTTCTCCGCTGCCGGGACACCGTCCCCGTCATCCTCGCAGATCAGCACCAGGTCCCCGCCGTGTCTCCTCTCCGCCGAGAAGCGGACGGTGGTGATCGCTCCGCCGTGGCGCACCGCGTTGTCGATGAGGTTGAAGACGACCTTCTCGATGAGGGGATCGGCGAAGACCTCGACGCCGGCAGGGAGCGTGTGCTCGATCGCGATCCGGTCGGTCGAGGCGTTCCGCACGGCGGTCTCGACGATGGTTCGGAGTTCCTGCCAGGCCGGCGCGTGCTCCCCGAGGGTCCCGATGGTCCTGGTAAACCGGATGATCGCGTCGATTCTTTCCGCAGCGCTCCCGATTCCCCGGAGATACTCGTCCAGCGGAGGTTCGGGTCGCTCCCGATCGAGCAGCGTGATGTAGCCCCGTATCACGGCGATCTGGTTGTTGATATCGTGCCGGGTGATGTTGTTCATCAGGCTCAGTCGCCGGTTCGCGGTAGCGAGCGCCTCTTCCATGCGCCTGCGATCGGAGATGTCCCGGGCCGCGGCGATGATCAGGTCGCGCCCTCGAAAGGAGACCTCGTTCGCCGTGAGCTCGATCTGCAGGACGGTGCCGTCCTTCCTCCGGTGGCGCCGGATGGGGATCTCCCCCGGGCCATGCATCGTCTCCCAGGGGACCTCTTGTTCGGCGGCGAGCGCCATATTCGACATGCCGACGAGCTCCTCCTTTCGATACCCGTACATTCCCGTGACCGCCTCGTTGCAGTCGACGATCGTTCCCGTCTCGCGATCGATGACGAAGATGCCGTCCGACTCGGCGGCGAAGAGCGCCCGGTACCGCTCCTCGCTCTCCCTGAGCGCCCTCTCCGACTCCTTCTGCTCGGTGATGTCCTGGATACTCTCGACGAGGTACTCCCGATCGCCGAACCTGACCCGTGAGACCGTCTTCAAGATCGGTATCTTCCGACCGCCCCCATCGATGAGTACCCGGTCGGAGCGATCGATCCGCTGGTGCAGATCGGTGATGGGGCACGCCCCCAGTTCGGCCGGGCAGACGAAGGTGCGACAGACATGGTCCACGATCGCCTCTCTCGAGAGCCCGATCAGCGTGCAGAGATACGGGTTCGCATCGACGATACGGTGCTCCGACGGGTCGATGATGAGAATGCCGGTCTCCTGTCCGGCGAAGATCGCTTTGAAGCGCTCCTCGCTCACTCGCAGGGCGCTCTCGGCCTGCAGCCGCACGATCGCCTCCGCGACGTGGGTCGAGATCGCCTCGAGGGCCAGTTGCGCCTCGGGCGCGATCTCGTCCGAGAGATGGGACGAACTCACGAGGCAGGCGATCGCCGCGCCGTCGGCAAGAATCGGGACGACGAAAAATGCACGGAGCCGCTCCTGATCCCTGATCTCCTCGGGGATCAGCTCCGTCGGCCTGTTCGGGACAAGGAATGGCACTCCCGCGATGACCATTCTCACATGCGGCGAGTCTGCGGCGTAGTGAGAGGCGGCGGCGATAAACGGGTCGCCGAGGTTTCTGCTCGCCGCGAGATCGAGGGCGCCGGTCGCCGGGTCGACCAGATAGATCCCCCCCGAGTCCAGCCCGGAGATCTCGATGGCGGCGGACAGACAGGCGTCGAGGGCCGCCGGAAGGTCGCGTGCGTCCCGGAGGGCGGTCCCGAGGGCGTGCTGTGCGCGGAGCATCCGTTCCTCGTCGTTGCGGCGGTTGATGTCGAGGAAAGCGGACAGGACCACGCGCCGGTCCGCGAGGTCGATGACGTGAGCGACGATCTCGACCGGAACCACGACCCCGTCCCGGCGGCGAAGTCCCGTTCGTAAGGTGGCACAGCCGGTCGTCTCGAGCATCTCCCCGACCCGCTCCGGCGGCGGATCGATGCCCCCGGTCTCGAAGTCGGCCGGGCCTCTCTCAAGCAGTTCCTCGCGGCTGTACCCGAGCATCCGGCATCCGGCGTCATTGATATCGATGAACCGGCGCGGAATCCAGCCGTCCCCGAGCTCGTGGATGGCGAGGGGGTACGTGGTGTTGTCGAAGATCTCGCGGAACTTTCGATCGCTGTCCCGGATCTCCTGCTCGGCCCGTCGTCTCCCCTCGATCGGCCTGAAGGTGATCACGAGCCCGTTGATGCCGGGAGTCTCGGAGCAGTTCGCGCCGATCGATTCCACCCAGATGTAACTCCCATCTCCTTTCCGGACGCGGTACTCAATCGGTGCATCGTTGCGGGTACCTCGGACAACCGCCTCCAGCTCCGTCCTCGCAAGCTCGTGATCATCGGGGTGGATGAACTCGAACGCGTTCCTGCCGAGGGCATACCCCGCAGGATATCCGAGAATGTGTTCCGAGGAGCCCGTATCGTATACCATCGTCCCGGTCGAGTCGATGACCGTGATGACGTCGGAGACGTGCCGGAGCAGGGTCCGGCACCGGTCCTCGCTCTCCCGCAGGGCGTTCTCCGCCGTGCGTCTCCCGATCGCCTGGTTGATCTTGTGGGCCAGCTCGGCGAACTGGACGACTGGGTTGCCGCCTTTCTGGACGTAGAAGTCGGCGCCGCTGTCGATCGCCTCGATGACCACCTCCTCCCGCCCCCTCCCGGTGAAGATGATGAACGGCGTCGTGTTCCCGGCGGCGCGGAGGGCCCTGAGGAACTCGATCCCGTCCATCCCGGGCATCTGGTAGTCGGAGACGATGGCATCGTACGGACATGTCGCGATCCGTTCGAGGGCCACGGATGCGGACTCCGCGGTATCGACGGAGAACAGGCCCTGTCTCTCGAGGAAGACCTTGGTCAGGGAGAGCAGCGCGGGCTCGTCATCGACGTACAGGATGGAGGTGGGGCGAGTTCCTCCGGCAGGCGCCGGCTGCCCCGTCACCGGGAAACGGCTCTTCATTTTTCAGTCATTCCTCGTGCAGGCGGTTCGCATTCACAACGCGCTTCAGCGGGCCGGGCCGGGTCGTTCCCTCTCGAGCCGCGCCTGGATACGGGCTCGAAAGGCGCGAACAGGACCGTCACGATCCGGCAATCCCGTGTATGCGGTCTGGACATATGAAATCTGTTGGCCATGCCATTGGCAGATCTCCGTCCGCGAGTGCCGGCGCCTCGGGGCCGGGCCGGAGGGTTCGGATCGGGGCTCTCCAGGCCTCCGTTCTCAGGTCGCCCTGCCCCGTGCGAGCGAGGCGCCCACACCGGCGAGGCAGAGGATCGCGAAGGCGATGAACGCGATCCGGACGCTTGCGACGAATGCATCGTAGTACGGGGGGGTAATCTCGACCCGGCCGATCACGATCGAGAAGATCGTCATCGCGATGCCCATCGAGAGCATCTGGCCGAGGAGACGCATGGTCCCGTTCATGCCGGAGGCGACGCCGTAGTGCCGCCGGTCGACCGCGCTCATGATCGCGTTCGTGTTCGGCGACGAGAAGAGGCCGAACCCGAGCCCGAGGAGGACGAGGCAGGCGATGATGTACCAGAGGGGTGTCGTCTCCGTGAGGACCGTGAGCAGGCCGAGACCGAGTACGGTCAGTCCCATCCCGATCGAGGCGATGATTCGCGGCTCCACACGGTCGGAGAGCCGGCCCGCGTAGGGCGAGACGAGCATCTGCAGCAGGAACTGGGGGACCAGGGCGAAGCCGGCGAGTGCGGGCGACAGGCCCCGGGCATACTGGAAGTAGAGGCTCATGAGGAACGTGACCGCAAAGGTCGCGCTGTAGTTGATCAGCGCGGCCAGGTTCGAGAAGAGGAAGCCCCGGTTCCCGACGAAGAGGCTCATGGAGAGGACCGGCGACGGCGACCTGAACTCGTACCGGATGAACGCGACGAGGACGACGAGGCCGGCGAGGATGAGGGCGGCGGCGACGGGAGCCGGGAGCTCCGAGAGGCCGTACATGACCGCGACGAGCGCGAGGCCGTAGAGCACGGAGCCGACGAGGTCGAACCGTTCGCCCCGGCACTCGGCCCACTCTCCCTTCAACTTCGTCACGACGAGGACGATCGCCACCGCTCCTATGGGGACGTTGATCAGGAAGATCGAGCGCCATCCGAACCCCGCCGTCAGGACCCCGCCGAGGAACGGCCCGATGGTGAGCCCGAGGTAGACCGCGGTGATGTAGTAGCCGAGCCAGCGCCCCCGCTCCTCCTTCGAGACGACCGAGGTGAGGATCGCGATCGCGGTCCCGAAGATGAGAGCGCTGCCGAACCCCTGGAGCGCGCGGACCGCGATCATGGCCGCCGTCGACGGCACCACCGTCTGGGCGAGCGATGCGAGGGTGAAGACCGTTATCCCGAGGAGAAAGACTCTCTTACGGCCGTGAATGTCCGCGAGGCGGCCGAAGGGGACGATGAAGACCGCGGTGGCGAGGAGGTACGCGGTCGCGATCCACGAGAGGGCGACCGCGTCCATGTGGAACTCCGCGCCGATCAGGGGCAGGGCGATGTTCACGGCCGAACCGTCGAAGGGGGTGATGAACCCGGCAAGAAGCGCGATGAGGAGGACGATCCGCTTCTCGGTCTGTGTCGGCGCCGCCGGCGGTGTCCGGCAGACGGCCGGAACGTCTCCGGAGGGCGCGGGGGGACTGGCGGGGGCCGACACGTTATCTCCAGCGTCTCTCCGGGACAATGATCAATGTTGCGGTGATCGGGCGCCCTTTTCGAAAGCCGTTCGCGGCGACAGCGGAGAGACGGGACGCGGTGACGAGCGCGGACGCCGGATTGTCCTGCCGGGGACCGAAGCGTTCATGGTCTTCGACAATGAGCATCTGATCGACCGTCCTCGCAGAGACCACGGAGCTGGTGCCATAAACCTGCGCGTTATCATTCCCACCGCGATCGCCGTCCTTGCCCTCATCGCGGCCGTTCTGCTCGCGGGAGCCCTCATCGCGGAGCGGGAGCCGGCCCTCGATCGGGCCTGGCGGACCCTGGAGACCCGCGAGTACGTGGATCTCACCCATTCCTTCGGCCCCGGCATCCCGCGCTGGCCCGGTTTTCCCGACGAGAACCGGACGACGCTGTACGACTATCGTCCCGGAAACGGCACGCTCGGCAGCGGGTTCTATGCCCAGTCCTACACCCACGTCGGACAGTGGGGCACGCACATGGACCCGCCGGCCCACTTCGTCGAGGCCCTCCGGACCGTGGACCAGATCGGGCTCCACGAGATGATCCTTCCGCTCGTCGTGATCGATATCCACGAGCAGGCGGCGCGAAACGCCGACTACACGGTGACCATGGGAGACATCCGGGCGTGGGAGAGCCTGCACGGTCCCGTCCCGAACGGCTCCTTTGTCGCACTCCGAACCGACTGGTCGAAGCGGTGGCCCGACGGGGCCGCGATGGAGAACCGGGGGGCGGACGGGCTCGCCCACTACCCGGGATGGAGCAGAGAGGTTCTCCAGTACCTCTACGAAGTGCGCGGGATCACGGCCTCGGGCCACGAGACGACCGATACCGACCCCGGGACGGCCGCGAGCCAGGACGACTACTCGCTCGAGCGCTACGTCCTCTCGACGAACCACTACCAGATCGAGCTCCTGGCGAACCTCGACCGCGAGCCCGAGGCCGGCGCCCTCGTCGTGGTCTCGGTGCCGAAGCCGGAAGGCGGGTCGGGGTTCCCGGCGCGGGTCTTCGCCATCCTTCCCTGACCCTGTCGCGGCGTTCGCCTGCGGAGGGCCGGTGCGTCCACCACCCCTTTTTCCCTCCGCCGGATGTACCGTTTCTCATGGCTCGTCGGATCATTCTCCTTATCGCCTTCATCGCGGTCATGGCGCTCGTCGCAGGCTGCATCCAGAGTCCGCCCGCCAACGCCACGACGCCCGCGACCACGGCCGCGGTCACCACCGCGTCGGAGACCCCGCCCGCCGCGATCACGACCACCCCCGATCTCATCGCGTTCGTCAAGCGCGCCGCCTCCTTCGCCCGCGAAAACGGGAGAGTGACGGCGGTTGCCGCGTTCAACAATCCGAACGGCTCGTTTGTCGTCGGAAATGTGCACATCTTCGCCGTCGACTACAACCGGACCCTGCTCGCGGACCCCACGGAGCCCGCGACGGTCGGGACCGACATCTCGAATCTGACCGACTCCTTCGGGATCCCACTCGTGAAGAAGCTCGGCGAAACCGCCCGGTTCGGCAGAGGTCTCGTCAGTTACGACTACCCCAACCCGAAGAACAACGCCATCGCCGAACCCAAGCTCACGGTCGTCGAGGACGTGGACGGCGCGTACTACGTGGCGGCAGGGTTCTACGCCTCCGAGGGCGACGTCTTCCCGTCGGTGGTCCTGAACACGACCGCAGCGAAGGCGAACGTGAGCGACCTCGTGGCCTACGTGAAGAGCGCGGTCGCGTACGCGCGAACGAACGGGAAGGAGAAGGCCCTCGCCGCTTTCAACGACCCGAACGGCGGATTCGTCCGGGGGGAGCTGGTCATCATGGCCCTGGACTCCAACGGAACGGCTCTGGCCAGCCCCCCGTATGCCCCCGAGGTGGCGGCGAACCGGATCAACCTGGTCAACTACAACGACCCCGACGGGGTGGGCACTATCCGCGGCATGCGGGATCTCGTGCGCTCGGGTGGCGGCTTCTTCTACACGGTCGCGAAGGTGACGGTCAACGGGACCTCGGTCCTCGTGCCGAAGATCAACTACGCCGAGCCCGTGGATGGAAGCTGGTGGCTCTTCTCCGGCGTCGTCGACCCGGCGTATATACGGGTTGCGGCCCGGAACCTGACCGGTATCCCGGTGCGGCAGCACTCCCGGTCCGAGCTCTACGACCTTGTCTCCCGCGCCGTGGACGTCGCGAAGACCAACGGAAGCACGCAAGCCCTCGCGGCGATCGACGACCCCAACGGCCCGTTCGTCCGCGGCGACCTCTTCGTCTGGGCCGAAGGGACCAACGGCACGGTGCTGGCCGACCCGTTCTGGAAGGAAGGGATCGGAAAGAATTACCTCGACTTCTCCGACACGAATGGGATGAAGACGACGAGGGTCGGGATCGACACGATGCAAAACGGCACCGGCTTCTCTCACGCGCTCTTCCAGGACACCTCGGCGAACGGGACGGCCCTGGTACCGAAACTCGTCTACACGAAGGCCGTCGACGACGCGTGGTGGATCGGGGGAGGGATCTACGGCGTGGAGGTGAAGGGGTAGGACAGACCCCCGAAGGCGGGTCCTTCACCATCCCGGGTCGAGCGCGCCGGCGTCGGCCAAGCTCGAGAACACGTGGAGACCCGCGCCGCTTTCACGACGAGGGCGGCCGATCCCGGCGCCCTACGTCGGCGTCGGCCGATCCCTGCAGAGGGTCGTGCAGGCGGGCTCGTTGGCGGTGCAGCCGGTATGGTGCCCCAGCCAGGCGCCATCGGGAAGAGAACTGTATCCCTTGCACCCGGACCCGGAATCGTACATGAGCCCCTCCTGCGCCTGGAACCGTACGAGAACGACCAGCGCGGGCTTGATCCAGGCGGATCCCGAATTCGTTCCCATTTATCTCATATCTCCTCTCTGAGGATATAACCACTGCCAATACGGCATGCTCGTCTCCACGCCGCGGGTGAGACGCGCATTCGTGCGACCCCCGCTCCGGTTCGTGCTCCCCTGATCGAGCACGGCATCTCCCCGTCACGGGCGCCGAAGGTTACGGTCGGATCCGGGGATCGGCGACCGCCGATCGATCGGTGCCCGGCCGTATCATGACCCCGTCTCCGGCGTATTCGTGCGGAGCCGCTCCTGCCAGTCGGCCACCTCCCACCCGCGCTCCGATGCTCCGAGCAAGCCCAGGTGCCGGGCCCGGGTATGGGCGACCTCGCAGAAGTACTCCACGGGGGTGTCGAGGGTCCCGCACTCCGTCCACGCCCTCGCCGGGCACTGCAGGCAGAGTCCCCGGAGAAAGCAGACCGCGCAGCGCCGGAGGTACTCCGGGTTCTCCGCCCTCCGTTCGCGGAGCCGCGGGAAGACTTCGGTCATCGCCTCCCGAAGTGAGCCCGTGCGCAGGTCGTAGGTCGTGGCCGGACACCGGAGCCCGAGGCACATCTGGGCCGTCCCGTACGC
Organism: Methanospirillum sp.; assembly: GCA_039679395.1. Lineage (GTDB taxonomy): Archaea > Halobacteriota > Methanomicrobia > Methanomicrobiales > Methanospirillaceae > UBA288. The sequence goes on from JBDKUZ010000139.1 coordinate 19,264, forward strand.
GTCCACGGCCGCGCCGAGCCCGGCGCCGCAGCAGAAGAGCCGGTCGTCGGGCGGGCGCAGGAACCTCGCGCAGAACTCGCGGGCCGCGGGTAGATACGCCGGGTCGCGGGCGAGTACGGCCACCGTCTCCTCGGGAGAGAGGCGGAGCGTCTCGATCCGCAGATTCTTAACCGGGTCGTCTCGCCGGGTCCGGAGGTCGAACGTCGTCGAGTACGCCGGCCGGGCGTCCATCCCAGGGATAGTTTTCGCCCACGCCTCGAACTCCTCCACCTCCTCCCGGTTCTGCGGCAGGAGCGCCTGCTTGACTACGAACTGAACGCGATATTCGCGCAGGAGCTCGACGCCGCGCCGGAACTCGGCGAACGCACCCGTCACCCCGGCCACGGCGTCGTACGAGTGCGGGTGCATCCCGTACACGCTCACCTCCACCGGCCGTCCGGGCGGGACCCGGGCGATGAGCGACGCGAGCTCCGGGGTGATCAGTCTGGCGTTAGTGAAGAGGACCACCCGCATGCCCGACCGGCGCGCCGCGAGGTAGAGCTCGGCGAAGTCCGGGCGGAGCAGGGGCTCGCCGCCCGTGAAGAGGACTGTCATGCAGCCCAGGTCCGCCGCCTGCGCGAGGAGGTCGAGCACGAAGGCCGTCCCCATCTCCCGCGATCCGGCCTCGCGGTCGCCCTCGGGGCGGTTGATCAGGCAGTGGACGCAGCGGTTGTCGCACCGTTCGGTCAGCTCGATGGCCAGCTCGCCGAGGACCGAGTGCTTCCCCTTCAGGGGGTAATCTCCCGCCCGCGTCACCGTGCGGACGTACCCGTTCCCCGTCACAGGCGCCTCAGCTCGTCGAGGATCGCTCCGCTCCGGTCGAACCGCATCAGGTAGCACGGCACCTCCCGCACCAGCCGCTCCACGCTCGCGAGGGTGGCATGCCACCAGTCGGCCGTCTCGAGCGGGCGGATCACGCACCCGAGCAACCGGCGAACGACCTCCCGCCGGTCCTCGATCCGGTCGATCCGGTTGACCGCGGCCTGCTCGAGGAAGAGGACCGCGTGCAGGGGCGCGGACCCGGCCGAGACCTCCGGCACGTCGCTGTGGTTCCACGTGCCGTAGACCCGCCAGCCGTCGGGGCGGCGTCGGACGATGTTCCGGTCGTCGGAGAGGATCTCCGCGCGGGGCGCGATCATCCGCGCCGTGGTGGACTTCCCGGCTCCCGAATGCCCGACGAAGAGGAGTCCCCGGTAATTCATCAGCACGCCGCAGGAATGGAGATAGAACCCGTCCCGGTCGGCCAGGAGGCGCGCGATCACGACCTGGTCCGTGGGAAAGGGCATGAGGGAGCCGAGGCCTCCCCTCCTGAAGACCTCCGCTCCGTCGCTGTAGATCCTCCCTGAGGAGTGATCATCCGAGAAGACTGCCATCTGGTTCTGGGATGGGGCGCTGTCGTCCATTGGGACCCTGATATAGATCCACGACCGCCCCTTCCGATAGACGGCCCACGGCGGCCGCCGGAGGACTTCCTCGCCCCGTTCGGTCTCCGGGAGGACCGGGAGCTCGAAGTGGTGGCGGATGCTCACCGTGTCCTCGCCCGGACCGTCGACAGCGAAGCCGGCGAACTTCGGGTGGAACGTCGTCTCGGAGAAGGGCAGGTCCGACTCCACCCGGATCGTGATCCCGCCGACCCGGAAGTGCCGGCAGTGGTCGGCGGCAAAGCCCTCCCGGCGGGACCGTGCCTCGCGGGCCACGTCGCAGAGATACTCCACCTTTGCCGGGTGCCGGCCATGCTCGAGGTACGCGTAGGCCGGACACCACCGGCAGTCGGAGCGGAGGCGGCACGAGCCGCAGCCGTCCCGGTACTCCTCGCCGCCGCGGACCAGCCCGGCGAGCGACGGGATGAACCGCTCCCAGCCGTCGCGGAACGTTCCTCCGCGGAGGTCGTAGCGCAGGGCCGGGTCCCTGACAAAGCAGCAGAACGAGAGCCGGCCGTACGGGTCGACGTGAAAGTCCCGCCGCCGCTCGACGCAGTCGGCGAAGAGCGGTTCGTCGACGGACGGGAGCGGCTTGTTATCCTGTTCGGGCCGGCAGGAGGGGTTCGGGCCGTCGAGCTCGACCACGTCGCCCGGCGCGAGCCGCTGCGCGGCGATCTCGGCGTTCATCGCGGGGTCGCCCGAGGCGGAGAGGTAGAGCCATGACGCCCCGAGCCGCCAGTGCGGGCTCAGCGTCTTCGCCAGCGCGATCATCCCGGCGAGCTGGTGGCGGTTGTCGCGCATGGGAACGAGCTGGACAATGAACCCGGCGCCCACCGCCTGCAGCCGTTCGAACCCGCGCATGGTCGCGGCAAAGGAGCCGGGGGCCCGCGTCACACGGTCGTGCACCTCCGCCGTCGCCCCGTAGAGCGCGACCATCTTCGCTCCCGGCCGCCGCATCAGCTCCGCGATCTCCTCCGTGATCAGCGTGCCGTTCGTGTTGAGGCTGTACGTCCTCGCGTGCGACGTGATGTGGTCGAAGATCTCGAAAAAGTCGTCCCGGAGCATCGGCTCGCCGCCCGAGATCGCCCACTCCCGGCACCCCATGGCCCGGGCGTCGTCCACCAGGCTCAGGACCTCGGAGGCGGTCAGCTCTCCGTCCCCGTCCGTGGTCCGGAGCCAGCAGTGGCGGCACCGGTTGTTGCACCGGTAGGTGAGATCGATGGCGCCTCTGAGGGGGAGGCGCGGCAGGTCGACGACCGTTCTCCTGGATGCGAACCCGGCCGGCATATCCTTACATGATCGTGCGGGCCGCTCTCCTTATAGTTGGCGTGTGGGCCGCCCTCACTCCGCCCCGGTCTCCCTGTCGACGGACGGATGCTCGGCTTCCGGATACCCGAACGCGGCGGCACGGGCGCGGGCGACTCGGCAGAAGCCCTCGATGCGGGCGTCCATGGCCCCGCACTCGAGGTACGCGGTCGCGGGGCACCAGAGGCAGAGGTTGATGAGCGGGCAGACCGCGCACGTGCGCATGAACTCGGGGTCCCGGGATCGCAGATCGCGGACGCGGGGCACGAGCTCCTCCCTGGCCTCCCGCACGGTCCCCTTCCGGAGGTCGTAGATTGTCCCCGGCGCCCAGAGGGACGAACAGAGGCGGAAGATGCCGTCGTAGCTGACCGCGAAGCTACCGTTCCCGGCGCCGCATCGAAAGAGCCGGTCGGACTCTCCACTGTACGGACCCGCCGCGGCCAGCCGGCTGCACCGCTTCTCCAGTGCCCGGGACCGCTCGCCGTCCGCGAGCTCGAGGGAGACGACCTCCTCCGGTGCCAGCCGCTCCGCCATGATCTCCGCGTTCCGGTCCGGGTCGCCGTCGTACCGCAGGTGGAGGAGCGGGTCGAACCGGTAGAAGTCCCTGGTCCGCTCCCGGCAGAACGCCGAGATCCGCTCGAACTCGCGGCGGTTGGAGCGGAGCGCCATCGCCTTGAGCCGCACGGGCACGCCGCTTTCGGCGAGGAGGCGGAGCCCACGCCGGAAGGCGTTCCAGGAGCCGGGCCTGCGCGTGACCCGCTCGTACGTCTCCCGCGTGGCCCCGTACACGGTCACCTCGAGGTCGCGCGGGGGATATGCGCGAAAGAGCGCCGCGTGCTCCGGCCCGACCAGTGTCGCGTTGGTAAAGACCGAGACCAGCAGCCCCTTCCGTTTCAGGAGCAGGTAGATCTCCGCGAAGTCCTCGCGCAGCAGCGGCTCTCCGCCGGTGAGGAGGACCCAGAGGGCACCGAGCTCGACCGCTTCGTCGGCGATCCGGGCGATCTCGGCCGGAGCGAGTTCCCGCGCCCGGGCGACCGGGTCCGCCACGGGGAGGGCGATGTAGCAGTGCGGGCAGTCGTTGGTGCAGCGGGCGGTGAGCTCGAGCTCGAAGGAGACGACCCTTCGCCGGCGCTTCATCGTCTCCCAGAGGGGGAAGTCCCGAACCTCCAGGGGAAGGCCGGCAAATCCAGTCACGGCGCACCTCTGACGGGGTTCGGCCGGCGGCATGGCACTGCGGAGCCAAAAGCCGTATGGGCGACGAGCCTGACCTTGACGGGGACTCGCATCACTTCGTGCAGACGAGGATCCTCCGTCGCTCCAGTTCGCCGGCAAGCCCCAGCACATCGCGCATGATCTCGTCAAGGGGCGCCGGGTAGACGTCCGCGAGTCCCTCGGCCACCTCCCGGAGGGTCCGTCTCCCGTCGAGTCGCTCCCAGATCGCCCGCCCGGTCTCATTGAGCGTGTAGAGCTCGTCCTCCAGATCCCCGATCCCGGCCGCGATCGGGACGATGATCAGCTCGCCCTCGATCTCGCGGGAGACCACGTCCTCCGAGGGAGCCCAGACGGACTCCGGAGAGAGCAAATCCATGGAGAAGGTTCGGGCGAGGAGAAATTAACGGGATCGAAACTGTCCCGGACCGGGCTGCGTTCGGTAACGGGAGTCAACCGCAACCGCATTTTGAGGAATGAAAGGATACACGAGACGCCGAGAGGAGTACGGTAAACGAGTTCAACTCCTACGAAAAACGAGGCTCCAGCGAGGAGCCTCTATCCCAAAGGCCCTGGAAAGGCCGGCGATCCACCCCGGCGATCGCCGACCCTGTTCCCAATCCTGAACTGATGCCGCGCGCGGCTCACGCGAGCGTCGGCACGGCGTCGGCCCAGTTCTCGACCTTCGTCAGGATCGCGTCGGCCGAGTACGACGAGACCGTGACCGTTTCGCGGCCGATCGTCACCGTGAACAGCTCGCCGTTCGCGTCGTGGCACTTGACCACGGCCGAGAACGTGTCGTCATCGGTTGCGTGCGCCGCCGTCCCGCCCATGGCCGTCGCGAGCGCTGCGTTCGCGAGGATCGTTGCCACGTTCGCGGTGTAAGGCCGCGACCGTCGGACACCTGGCCGTGACCGTCCCGACGGTCTGGGCCTCGCCGTTCTCGTAGACGACCCGGGCCGTGTAGGCCTCGCGCGTCTTCTCCACGGCCGGCATCGACTGCCCGGCCGACTCGTACGGCGTGCAGCCGAACGGGTTGTTCGCGATGATGTCGTCCACGACCTCCGTGAACGCGGACACGTCCGCGATCGGCGTGGTCAGCACCCTGGTCGCCGACTTCGTGATGGACTTCTGAACAAAGTTTGCCATTCTGTCTCCCGGTGCGTATGCACCACAGTAATATTACCGTTGGTAATAAATAATGGTTTCTGTTATTCCTTCTTAAGAGAGTTCGATCTATCCAGGCTCCTATCCGGATCACTTCCCCTCCGCTGCTCGCGATTTCAACTACAACGGCAACGGCAGGATCGACCTCGCGGCACCGACTCTTCGACCATATTTAAGAATAGAGGGAGGCCACCTTCCGGCCAGCTTCCTCCGTGCCGGTGCGGCCTGATTGTCCCGGCACCGTGCCCCTTCAATCGTACGACTTCGGCGAACGGTACGGAGGTGATGCTGATCACGGACAATCAGGGAGCCCGCCTGTCCGGGCTCCACCGCGATCGCTTGCCACGTTGTGGAACCACCGGCATGGGGAAGGCGGATTGATATCGCCATCACCAACTACATCGACAACCAGGATAGCGGGAGTATCTGCGTTCCCACGGCATCAGGACCGTCTTTTCTCGACATCGGCAGCATAACAATAGACAAAGCCCTATAATATCAAAATAAATTTCACAATGATTATATGCGCTGTAAGTAATCACTCTCCGGGAAGGTCCGGGAGAGGATGAGAGTACTCCTTCGCCCGCCTCGTGAGTCACGCCTGCATAGACCCCAAAGATCCCTCCTCGACGGGCCGGCCCACTGGAGTGAGTGATATGGACCTTCGCGTCCCCTCCTCCGGTGGGGATCATCCTCGCCGTTCCCGTTCCAGCCGATGCCGGGTATCACGATCCGTCCCATCGTACGCCGGCGAGTACCTCGTATCGTCAAGCCGGAACGGATCATTCCCGTCGCTGATCGTCATCGGCCTCTTCGTTCTGTGCCTCTATGGACTGGTCGTACTCGTGTACGGGTGGAACGCGCCCAGCTGCAACCAGTCGGACTGTGAGCCCGGCGGCACGTGCTATCTCTGCTCGCCGAACCTGGTGAATGCGTACTGGAACACGCATGACGGACCGTACGAGCCGAAGCCCCACGCATACCTCATTCAGAACGCCATCCGGTATTTCCGGGAGACAGGAAAGACAAACTGGGCGGCTGTCCTGGAAAAGAATTATACAGCGCTTGTTTCGGGGTCCAGCAACGAGGATTATTCAGGGGGGCGAGCGTCGGTCCATATTCAAATCAAATTCCTCTGGAAAGTCATAAAGGATATATCGATAGATATGGGCCCGTATAACGCGTACAATCATTACTACGACCTCGAAACGGGGAGGGGCCTGGACCTGGGGTGGACCCGTTCCGTCGATGCTCTGGTAGACGGACTCAGTTTTGGAGTACTGCAGGGGGAGATCATGCCAATCCTCACCGGAGGACTTATCCCCCCCGGAATTGGGAATTTATTCAGCGTCGGCGCGGTGGGGGAGCCCCAGGAACTCGGGGGGAAAGCGTTCCAGGCAGCGCCTGAAGGCGCAGAAAACCGGTATCAGCAGGCCATCAGGTACTGGAAGGCGGGGGCGCAACCGGGGGACAATATCGGCAACGTGCTCACTCGGAAATATTTCAAATCGGACGGGTACTTGTATAAATATCCTGAATTGTATGAAATGGACCCCGTCTTCCAGGAGGCCGGGCACAGTCTCCACCTTCTCCAGGACTCGTCTTTCTATCCCCACCTCATGCCGCAGGATAAAGCATTGCTGGTCTTCAAATGCCACACAAAGATTGAAAACCTTGCCGATGGGCTTGGAGACCCTGGTACGCATCCCGACTTCCACATCACCGCGGAGAAGACACCGGCGTCCTCTATCCCGGATTACCGCAAGTCCGTGTCCCAGCTCGCCACCGAGGCCGCGGGAGAGACACTTGACGAATACTCGCCTCCGGCCCGTTCGCGGGCAATCCAGCGGCGGAGCTCGGCCGCGACCTCGGCCCCGTCGATCCGGGTGCCGCAGCGGTGCGAGACCCCGGCCACCAGCGCGTCCCAGTCGTCGATCCGGTCGCCGAACGCATCGTTCTCGGGCAGGGCCCGTGCGTATCGCGCGAGCGAGCCCCCGGCGACGATCGCCCCGATCGCGTTCCGGATGCCGGCCGTCCGCGCGGCGATCGCGTCCTCCTCGGTCTGCCGCTGATCGCGCTCGACCAGCCGCTCCCTCCGCATCTGCCGGACGACGTCCCGCAGCCGCTCCCGGTTCTCCTCCGCCTCGTCGGCGATCTGCCGCTGGCGGACGAGGCTGTCGCGGGCGTTCGTGACGAGCCGGACCCGCTGGTTGAGCGATTCGATCGTCGACTGCTCGCCGTAGAGGATCTCGAGCTGGTCCCGGACGAACTGAGAGAGGTTCAGGTTGGCCTCCTTGACGAGCTCGTGCGTGGCGGCCGGGAGCCAGATATGGACGGACTTGATCACCTCGCCGTTCCGGTCGATGTACACGTGTCACCCCCTCCTCCGTTTGTTCGATTCATGGTTTGGTACCAAATGGTACGGTACGGTACCATAGCTGAGAGAGAGAGAGAGAGAGGTGGACACTCTCAGACCTCCCGCCTCCAGAGGAGCGACCCCGGCGGGATCCGCGCAAGCAGCATCGGCGGGATCGAGCGGGTCTCCGCGACGCAGACGAGGCCGCGGGGGCCGGGCTCGATGGTGACGAGTTCCTCCCACTCGCCGCCCGGCGTGACGGCCCAGTACGTCCCCGGCTCCCGCGGCCGCTCGTCCGTGAAGCCGTCGGCGTCGATCATGGATACCACCCCGCGGCGCGGAGCAGGTCCGCGGCGTTCCGTTCCTCGACCTCGGCCACGAGCAGCGCGTACCGGTCCTCGTCCCGGTTGCGGACCCGGAGCTCGGCCCAGCGCATCACGGCCGCCAGGACCGAGCGCCAGGGCTCGCCGGCGGAGCCAGCCTCCTCGACGGCCCGAACGGCGCAGAGCGGGCAGGGGCAGGCGATCATACTGGCTCCTCCCCCATGCACGCGAGGCAGAGGTACCGGCCGTGCTCCCTGTGCGATGCCATGGCCTCGGCCGGGCCGATCTCGCCGCCGCACGCGGAGCAGTGGAGCGGGTCCGGCGGCGCGGTCCGCCGGCCGCACCGGCCGCAGGAGAGGCCGCCATCGGCTCCCATCAGGCACCTCCGGCGAGGACCGGGATCGGTCCGTCGTCGCGGTCGTAGTGGGCCGCGAGGTGCGCCCGCGGGACCATGAACGCGGCCGTGACGACCGGGCGGACAGTCCCGGCCTCGAGAAACCCGAGCACGGCGCGGAACCCGCCGACAAGGACCCGGAGGCTCCGCGAGGGAGCGATGTCCCCGACCGCGACGTCGTCCGCGGTCAGTGTCGCCGCATAGCCGTCGAGGAGGGTGGGGGCCTCCTCCGCCGCGACGCGGTAGCACCCGCGGCGCGGGCCGGCCTCGAGCCGGATCGCGATCCCGTCGCCGTCGCGGCCGGCCGTGCCGATGACCGTACTCATCCGAGCCTCCCGACCGCGGCCATGCACTTTTTACACCGCCGGTACGGGCCGAGGTTCGCCGGCGGTGGCGGGAGCTCCTCCACCCGGCCGCCGCCCCCGAGGCAGGAGCCGCAGAGCGGGACGTCGACGCAGGCGTTCACGGCGAAGGCGTGGACGACGGGCGTGCCGCCGGTTCGCCGTCGCCAGGCGACGCCGGTGGTCGCTTCGACCGTGTCCGGTGCCGCGTCGGCGGTCGCCGGCAGGGCTGCCGCGGCCTGCACGCGGACCGTAACGCCACTCTCTTGTGGGATGACGACGCAGATCTCTGCGGCAGTCGTTTCCCTTCCGTGCTTGGCCGCTGGGAGCGGGGCGCTGCCGTTCATTCTGTCTCCTCCTCGATCTGCCAGAGCCCGCGCCGTACGGCCAGGGCCGCGAGCAGGTCGGCGTTCTCCTCGCCAATGCCCGTCTCGCGCGCGATCTGCCGGGTGCCGATGCGAGGCACCGAAACCGGTATCATACAACTGCACTGCATTTCTTAAAACCTCCATCTCGCGAGACCGGGACGGCCGGAATGGCCGGGTCACCGGGTCGCAGCATCCGCCGCTCCGGCGCGCCGCGGCCGACGAACGGCCATTGGAGCCCCTTCGGGCGGATGTGTGGCTGTGGATCGAATCTGTTGGTCACGGTGATCACAGATAGAATGGTTCCGCTCAGACGGTTCAATCTTTCGGGAATAATGAAAACCTTAATAATGTATCCTCCAAACGTAGTATGATGCCCGAGGACCAGATCACCTTCCGGACGGACCGGCGGATCAAGGCCACGATCACCGAACTGGTGCGGCAGAATTACTGCCGGAACATCAGCGATTTCATGAACCAGGCCATTTTGCTGAAGTTACAACTCGAGCAGATTCCCATCGGCGGCGAGCTCGTCGGGCCCGAACCGATGGTCACGTTCTTCGAGTCCCCGCGCGGGCGCGCGCTCATCAAGGAACTCATCCGCGAGGTCAAAGAGAGCGGCTGAGCGGCGGGCACCGGGCGAGGGGTCGACCATCATCATCCGCCGGCGGCGTAGGGAGCGGCCGACGGTTAACGATGGAGAACAGATGGACTGCGCCTACCCCTGCTCCATGTCGACGATCGGCCGGATCTCCGTGATCCCGAAGGTCGCGAGGGCCGGTATCCCTGGGGCCGCGGCCTCGCCGGCGACCTTCGACGTGCACGCCCTGTAGCCCTCGAGTGCCGGGCCGGACCCGGCCAGTTTTCCGCCTTGTGGACGCGGACCCTCTTCCCATCCATCAGGGTTGCCCCCGGCTCCATGATACTGCAGACCGCGTGGGGATTCTGGCGAAGGTTCGTGAGCATCCGGTTCGCCCCGGAACCCGGGACCACGGTCTTCTCGTCGGCCATGTACAGGGAACCCATCACGGCACCGTCGGCCTCCCCGTCCTGTGCGGCCGAACTGATCGTTCCGATCCGCGGCTACCTGTTGAAGTATTCTATCAGGTGCGTCATGATCACGTCTCCGATAGTCTGCATCCATCTCCCGCATGGGAAGGGTACATGAGCCGGGCCCGGTTTCCCACGGTCGGGCTCATCGACACGTCCGCGGCGACGGGCGAGGGCATGCGAATGAGGTCGTCGGATCGACATGGAAATGGACCGGGCCGCCCTCTAAATGTCGTATGAGTACCAATAAGGATATATAGGATCAAAGCGTCATTTGAAATCGGCCCCCGTCCGTCGTTCAGGGAGGGGACATCTCGATACCGCGAGCGGGGTCCTCGATCATTACGTCCGGAATGTCCAAATAGAGCGTTGTGGGGGATTCTGGTCCCCCCCACGACAAACATACCTGATCATCGAGATGAGCCGCAGTGGCTTTTCGCCGTTCGGGCAGAGCAACCGGGATATGGACGGAGGTGCCGGATGGTCGGAACAGCGGCGTGGTACGGCCGGGGGGATCCGCCGATCCTGCACTCTCCATCGATGAGATACTCATCCTCGCCGGCCGGCCCGTCGGATCCGGCCGCGGTTCGAAAAGGGTGATGGCCGGGTGGCCACCGGCTGGTGCGGGTCTGCTACCCCGTCTGTCTCCTATTCCTTCTTGGCCGTTCTCTTGCGGAGCATGGCGGAGGTCTGCTTCATGCCGGCCTCCTCGCTCTTCTTCTCGCCCGGCTGATGCGTGACCGCCTCCGGGGGTGCTCCTGTCGACTTTCCGGTGGAGGTCTTCGGAAGCGGGCCGCTCTTGCCCTTTTCCTTGCCGAGCATGGCCGCAGTCTGCTTTATGCCGGCCTTCTCGCTCTTCTTCTCGCCCGGCTGATGCGTGACCGCCTCCGGGGGTGCTCCTGTTGACTTTCCGGTGGAGGTACCGGGAAGGTCGCTCCGGTTTTCCATCTGCCCGGGGCGGTCCGCGCTCGTTTTCGATCCTCCGGTCCGCGATCCTGTCGGGCCGGTGGAACGGCCCTTCGTCCTGTTCTCCATTTCAAAACTCACCGTGCGTCATGAGCAGCCTATTATATAATATGTTTGTCCTCAATTATCCCTTTTGGGCTCTTCAGGTGATCGCTGGAAAGAAGAGATGGTATCGGGCTTCCGGAATAGTACTCCTGCCGGGCGCCTTCACCGTCGTACTCCTGCAGACTGTCGGGTCGGGCCTGTTGTCCGCGGTTGGTACGCACATGCGATGGCGGTCGCCTGACCGTCCCCCCGGGTGCCGCGCGAACGCGCGACCGGGTTGACGTCGCCAACGTCGTCCGGCTCTTCAACAACCTTTGATTTCGCGGGTCGCTCGGTACTCTCTCTTTCTTCGGGCACACCGTTGGTCGACCGGTGCAAGAGCCGCGGGCTCGAGACGACGACGTGGAATCGGCAAGGCCGGCGCCGCCTCGACAGGCTCTTCAGCCCTGTCGGCCATCAACATCTCTGCGATTGTGTGCTGCCGCGTGCAGCCTGGCAGTCGTCTCGATCGCCCTGATGGTCGGGTATGCGTACGGGGTCGACGCTTGGGTGCCGTACTGGCCGGTCTTGTCGATCGAGTGGCGGACCGTTGCCGAACCCGGTCTTCTCGACAGCGCGCTCACCAGCCTGATTGCCGGCGTAATCGCGGCGCATTGCCCCGCATGGCACGGCCCGGAGCGTGACTGTTCACTTTCACACCGCGACCTCCACTCGTCAAATACTCTCCAGACGAGACTCTGAGCTGCCCGTCTCCGCGGCCGAGGGGGCAGGACCGCATCGGAGATGTTCGCATGAAAGTTCCATACGGACACAATCCCTCCATCCACCCCCGGTACCACAGCGGCATACTCGGTCGTAACAGAGGCGTGGGCGGTGGTCGCTGAGAACGACCCGTTCGAGGACCCGCCCGCGGCCGAGGCCGAGCGCATGGTGGCCGACGGGACCATGACTCGCCGGGACGTGCGACTCCTGCTGGAGATCGTCAGGCGGGTTATGTGGGAGGAGGGGGAGATTTAGGCTGAACGAGGCCACCCCCCTCAGTTTTCCGCTCTTCTCTCCGACCCGGCAGTACGAGCGCTACTATCTCTCATTGCGAGTGCGCTCGCTGTCGCGAACGGCGATCACGACCGGCAGCGCCAGCTTCCTGACCCGGTACGGGATGGCGCCGAGGACCGGGTCGCGCTCCGGAACCGGGACGCACGACTCCTCTGGGTGAACGGGCCGTTCCTCGAGATCTGCGGCTGGGCCCTGGACCATCTCGTCGACCAGCAGTGGGACTGTGTCGGGCTCCCCGCTCCCGGGGGCGTTCCCGCTCGAAGAACCGTTACGCCCGCGTGGCGGTCCTGTACTGTCTCTTCGGTATCGCGATCTCGAACCGCGCCCCTTCTCCCGGCGTCCCGGTTTCACCGATGGCGATTCCGGTCATGCCGAGGATCTCGCGGGAGAGGAAGAGTCCGAACCCGGTGTTCTTCCCGAACCCCCTCTCGAAGATCCGTTCCTTCTCATCCGCAGGCACGCCGATGCCATCGTCCTCGTACACGATCAGAAGGGCGTCGCCGGACTCCTGCATGGAGATCCGAATGGTCGTGATCCCCTCTCCGTGCCGGACCGAGTCCTCCAGCAGATTGTACCAGACCTTCACGATCAACGGGTCGGCGAGCACCTCGGTGCCCTCGGGGAGTGAATTATTCACCTCGACCCCGCCGAGGGACACCTGGGTCGTCACCGTCTCGACGAGCGCGCGGCAGTCCTGCCACACGGGGTCCTCGTGACCGATCTCCTCGTACGTCTTTGTGAACTGGAGCATCGTGGAGATTCGCTCCGCAGCGTTCACGACCCTCCGGAAATATTCGATGGATACCGCGTCCGGCAGAGTCTCCTCGAGCAGGGTCAGGTATCCCCTCAGTGCGGAGAGCTGGTTGGTGATGTCGTGACGGGTGAGATGGAAGAGAAGCGTGAGTCGATTATTGGCCAGACGGAGCGCCTCTTCCGCCCGTTTCCGTTCGGTGATATCCTGGAGATGCCAGATACGGCCCTGCCCCTTTCCATCCGCATCGACGATCGGGATGTAATCACCCATCGCGATCCGCCCGTCCCTCAGAGCGATCTCCGCACCCTTGACGGGCCTCCCCTCCGCGACTCGTTCCCTGATGCGGCCGATCGCATCGGAGGGCGAGGCATAGACGTCCAGGATTCTGTTCGTCATCTCCTCCGACGTCAGGCCGACCAGGCTTTCGGGGGAGTCGGAGAGGTGGTAGAGATCGCAGAGCGCCTGGTTGGCGTGCTCGACCGTACCGTCTTCGGAGATCATCAGCACTCCCGCGTACAGGTTCGAGAGGAGGGTGTCGAGCCGCTGGACCATTGTCTGCATTCTCTCCTCGGCCCGCTTTCGTTCGGTGATGTCGTGCACCGACCCGATCAGGTGCGTGCAGGTCCCTGCCCGGTCGACCATGGGAGCGATCCTGAACTCTCCGATCACCTCCCCGCGGGGGTACAGGGAGGTCTCCTCCCAGGAGACGACAGACTTCTCTTCGATCGCCTGCCGGAATTTTTCCAGCACGACGGAGAGAGACGGCTCCGAGATGATCTCGTGCACCGTCCTGCCGACTACGCGTTCGGAGGGCAACCCGGTGACTCTACCGAAGGCCGAGTTCACGGACGTGTAGCGGTACTGCCCGTCCGGTTCGACGGCAAGCTGGAAGATGACGTCTCCGACCGTGTTGTAGATGGACGACAGGCGCTGTTCGTTCTCGTGGAGCGCCTGCTCCTCCTGTCTTTGCCGGGTGATGTCCTCCATGTGGACCATGATCAGGTCCGGCGGGACGAAGGCGGCCGTGGTATGGATGAGCTTTCCGGGCAGGAAATGCTCCGAGACGAGCTCCTTCGAGAGCAGGGTATGCTCGGAGAAGCACTGCCTGATCTCGGCGATGAGGCCCGGCCTGGTTGCATACATCTCGGACGCAGTCTTTCCGAGATAGTCGCGCGATCGGCCGCTGGAGAGCGTCTCGGCCGCCCGGTTGCAGTCGACAAGGACAAAATCGCCGTCCCGGTGTTGCCAGGTGAAGATGGCGAGCGGAGTGTTCTGGTACTGCGCGCGGAATCGGACCTCGCTCGCCTCCAGCGCCGCCTGCGTCGCCTTCTGCTCCGTGGAGTCCCGGCCCACCGACTGATACTCGACGATCGTCCCGGAGGGGTCGAAGATCGCACGGTCGCTCCATCGCTGCCAGCGCACGACGCCGTCCGGCATGACGATTCGGTGGTCGATGGTATCGACGGGATGCTCCGGGGTCAGGGAGGCGAAGAACCGGTCCAGCCGTTCCCGGTCTTTGGCGGGGATCTTCGGCCGGAACCGGTGCCCGAGGATCTCGTCGCGTTTCACGCCGAAATACCGGCAATAGGCGTCGTTGACGAAGACATGGGTGCCGTCCGGCCTGAACCGGCAGACGAACTCGGTCTGGTCCTCGACCACATTCCTGTACCGTTCCTCGCTCTCGCAGAGTGCGTCCTCGGCCTGTTTCCGGTCGGTGATATCCACCGCGAACCCGCCGATGAGCGGCGGTCTGGTCTCGCGATCGATCCGGAATTTATTGACCTCGAATATTCTTCCGTCGCCGTTTCGGTCGACAAGGTATTCGATGGTTTTCCGGGACCCCTCATCGAGGGTCCGCCGGTCGTCCTCGATCATCATCTCCGCAACATCCGGCGGGAAGAAGTCGCGGACCGATCGGCCGACCCATTCGCCGGTGCCGAAGACCTCCTCCATATGCCGGTTGACGAAGAGGTTCGTGAACTGCTCGTCCTTGATGAAGGCCGTGACCGGAAGGCGTCCCATGAACGCCGCGAACCGTTCCTCGCTCTCGCGCAGGCTCTCTTCGACCCGTATCCTCTCGGTGATATCCCGGATCGACTCGATCGCGCCGACGATCTCGCCCTGCCGGTTATAGATCGGGCCCGCCTTCGCCATGAGCACGACCGGCCTTCCCGTCGGCAGGGTGAACGAGATCTCGGCGATCAGGGTATCCCTGTCTCGAACGATATTGGCATATCTCCGGGCAATGACCTCGTCCGATTCGTGTATCAGGTCGATCAGGACCGGTCGCCTGCCGAAGAAGGGGAGCGCATATTCATAGTCCCCCTTTCCCAGGATCTCCGCGGCCGGAACGCCCGTTATCTCCTCGATGGCACGGTTCCACGAGATGACGCGGCCGGCCCGGTCGATTGCAAAGGTGGCATCCGGGAGGAAATCGATGAGGTCGGTCTCCCTGCGTTCGAGGTCCCGTACGCTCTCCTCCGCAGCTCTCCGATCGGCCTCCTCATCGATAACCTTGAGGGCGAACGAGATGTCGGCGGCCAGTTCGTCCAGAAGGCCGACGATCTGCTCGTCGAAAAAGCCGGTCTTTGGTGCATACAGGGCGATCAGACCGGCATTTCTGGTCTCGAGGGCAAACGGGAATGCGGCGATCGCCAGATACCCGCGTCCCAGAGCCTGCTCGCGCCATGGTTCCATGCTCGGATCGGTGGCGATATTATTGGAGCAGGTGTATCTCCCTTCCCGGTATGCCGTGCCCATCGGGCCGCGGCCGCGGGGAACATCCTCCGTGGAGATATCGAGGAGGTCGAGATACCCGTCGACATGCCCGGCCGATGCCGCGGGCCGGATGGCCTTCAGCTCCGGGTTCGCGAGGCCGATCCATGCCATCCGGAACCCGCCGGTCTCCACGAGAATCCGGCAGATCTCGGAGAAGAATTCGTCTTTCGATCGGATGCGGATCATCGCCCGGTTGGTCGCGGAGAGCACCGAGTACAGCCTGTTGAGCGATCGGATCTTGTCCGCCGCCCGGTGGTTCTCGACCGCTATCTGGATCTTATGCGTCAGTTCGGCAAACTGGCTCCCCGGATCGCCGCCTTTCTGGATGTAAAAGTCCGCCCCTTCGTTGAGTGCCTGGATAACGACCTCTTCACGCCCTCGCCCGGTGAAGAGAATGAACGGGATGGTATCGCCCGACAGACGCACGCTTTTGAGAAAATCGATGCCGTCCATGCCCGGCATCTGGTAATCGGAGA